>WGCN01000221.1 GCA_015493745.1 Calditrichales bacterium | reverse complement strand
TCGGCGGCCGTGGCCTGCCCGGTGTTTTCGATAAAGGCGGCATGAGAGGGTGATATCAGCGCGTCACCGATACGCTGCCCCTTTAAGCCGAGCACATGCTCTATCAGATAGCCGACGGAGGGGCTGGGCAATCCGAGCCGCTTTTGCTCTTCCGCGCTCAGGTTGCGAAACAGGCAACCCGCCGATCTCTGCGGCTGTATGGCTTTAATGCGTGCCCATTTCCGCCCCAGGTGACGGGCTGTTTCCACCGCTCCCCGGTATAACAGCAAATCAACCTCCAGCACCGTTTCCCGTGTTTTATGCAGGATGCTGTAGTCGTAATCAAATTCAAAATAGGCATTCGGCTCCCGCCGTACATCCCGTCCGTTAAACAGCAGGGCGGAATGCACATACTGGCCGAAATATTCGTGCGCGCCGTGCATATTCATATACAGCGCGCCGCCCACGGTGGCCGGAATGCCGGAAAACCATTCCAGTCCGTAAACGCCCCGTTCATGCAGGGCTTTTATCAGCTTGATCAGGCGCGTGCCGGCCTGCACCCGTACCAGTGCCCTTTCCGAGCTTTCCCGGTTCAGCCGGGGAAGCTTTTCCGGCGGTTCAAGGGTTTGCAGCCTGCTGGCGGTATTGAGTTGTGGCGGCGGCGGGGCCTTTTCCTCTAAAATTTCAAAATGCTCATTCCGGGTTACGATAACCACGCCGGGAAACCCCTTGTCCGATATAAGCAGATTGCTGCCGCCGCCGATGATGAAGCGGGGCATGTCCCTTTCGGCACACAAGGTCAGGGTATCGATAATCTGTTGCCGGTTGCGGGCGATTAACAGATAGCGCGCCGGGCCGCCCACCTTAAAAGTGGTATAGGCGCTCAGACTTTCATCACGAAAGACCTCATGTGAAATCGCTCGTAGTTGTTTATACATATCCATGCCCATGGCTCATCTTCCCGGCTTTAAAGAGCTTAATAACGTATCGAAAGAATAAAAATTTCACGAACCTAAAATTTAATCAACGGACAAAACAGATACAAACCGCCAACAGCTTATAACGGGCCATAGGGAGAAAGCGCTGTTCCGGGCCTAATTCTTTTGCAAACAGTATAGGCATTGGTTAACTTTTTTGCCGGTGAAAAACCGGTTTTTCACCTGTCCCGTTCTAAAAATTCAACCACAGGAGCCCGCCATGTTCAAAATATTAATCGCCGACAGTCTTCCTGACGATATCCTTAACAAATATGATAAAACCAATGGTATTTCCGTAGTCAACAAAACAGGCATTTCAAAGGAGGATTTGATTGCGGAAATCGGTGACTACGACGGCCTGGTGGTACGCAGCCGTACCAAGGTTACCGCCGATGTCATGGCTGCTTCCAAAAAATTAAAAGTGATTGGCCGCGCCGGCGCGGGTGTGGATAATATTGACACGGACGAAGCCACCAAGCGCGGGATCATCGTTATGAACACCCCCGGAGGCAACACCATGGCCGCCGCCGAACACACCCTGGCCATGATGCTGGCCGCGCTGCGCAACATAGCGCCCGCCAACGCCTCCATGCGTCAGGAAAAGTGGGATCGTAAATCTTTTCTCGGTCATGAAATCTATCAAAAAACGGTAGGCGTGGTTGGTCTGGGTAAAATAGGCCGCGAGGTGGCCAAGAGGCTGAACGCCTTTGGCGCCACCGTTTTGGGCTATGATCCCATCCTGACCAGTGAACATGCCGCCCGTTTGGGCATTAAGCTGGTGGATTTGGATCAATTGTACGCCCAGTCGGATATCATCACCCTGCATGTACCCAAGATGGCCGAGACCCTGAATATGATCAACAGCGTCTCCCTGGCCAAATGCAAGGATGGCGTGGTTATCGTCAACTGCGCCCGCGGCGGCATCATCAATGAGGACGATCTGGCGGCGGCTCTGGAAAGCGGCAAGGTCTCCCTGGCGGCCATCGACGTGTGGAGCAGTGAACCGCCCGCGGACTTTAGTCTGGCCAAAAATCCCCGGGTGCTGGCCACCCCGCATCTCGGCGCCTCCACCGAGGAAGCCCAGGTAAAAGTGGCCGATCAGGTTTTGGATCAGATGATCCACTACTTTACCAAAAACGTGGCCCGCAACGCCATTAACTTTGTTTCGGTGGATGAGGAAATTCAGGGGCTTATTGCCCCCTTCTTTGAACTGGCCCGGCGCCTGGGCACGGTGTTCAATCAAATAAAAAACGGCCGCCTGCGCGAAATCTCCGTACGCTATTACGGCACCACCCTGGATGTGCCGGTGGAACCGATCACCTCCTATCTATTGATGGGCGCGCTGAAATCGGCCACGGAAAACCCCGATGTTGAACTGGTCAATCCGGTCAATGCCCTGACCATTGCCCGGGAGCGCGGGGTGAGCATTGAAATTGCCAAAAAGGATACCCCCTTAACGGTGCACACCAACGCCATCGCCTGTGACTTTATCACCGACAACAGCACGGTGCATCTGGCGGGCAGCGTGGTGGGTCAGAATATTTTCCACCTGATCGAATACGGCCCATTTAAGCTTTCCGCCGAGCTGGGCGGTCAGATGCTGTTTATCGAAAACGACAACGTACCCGGTATTATCGGTAAGGTGGGTTCCATACTCGGCGAGGTGAATATCAATATCAACCATATGTCTTCCGGCCGTGACGGTGACGCCAAAGAGGCCCTGAACGTGTTTAATGTGAACGGTCACCTGCAATCCGACCTGCATGTTAAGCTGGAAGAAGTAAACGGTATAAACCGGGTGGTTATCGCCGTGGTGGACAGCCATTGATACGCCTGAGAAGTCTTCCGGCCGGTGCGACCCTGGCGGTAACGGCGCCGGCCTTTCCGGCCGATGCGGAGAAGATTGACAAAGGCATCCGCTATCTGGAAGGCCTCGGTTACCGCGTGCGGCGAGGCGAAACCCTTACCGCCAGGGAGGGCTACCTGAGCGGCGACGATACGCTGCGTGCCGGTGAGCTCAATGCGTTTTTCGCCGATGAGGCCGTTGACGGCATTATCTGTGCCCGGGGCGGCTGGGGCACGCTGAGGCTTCTGGATAAGCTGGATTTTGATCTGATCGCCCGCCGTCCCAAAATGATTTCAGGCTATTCCGACATTACCACCCTGCAACTGGCCCTGCTGGCAAAGGCCGGCCTGCCCTCTTTCTCCGGCCCCATGGTTGCCGTGGAGATGGCCGACGGCATCGAGGATTTTACCGCCCGCCATTTCTGGGAGCAGATAAATAATCGCAAGGAAAACTATACGCTCGACCTGGCCGCCCTGGAGGTAAAAACGGAAAGCGGGGGACGCGCGGAGGGGCCGTTGATCGGCGGCTGTCTCTCCCTGATCAGCCACCTGCTGGGCACGCCCTATATGCCGGATGTAACCGGCGGCATCTTTTTTATCGAGGATGTGGGCGAGGAGCCTTATAAAGTGGATCGCTATCTGGCTCATCTGCGCCAGGCCGGGGTTTTTGAACGGATCAATGGGCTGATTATCGGTCAGTTTCTGGATTGTGAGGATGCCCGGCGTCCCGAACCCACCATACATGAAGTGCTTTACGAATATATCCGGGAATTGACCATTCCCGTTATTTACGATTTTCCCTATGGGCACGGCATGCGCAAGGTGAGCATGCCCATCGGCGCACATGCGGAGCTGGATACCTATTCCGGCACACTCTGCTTCAGCAATCTGTTTTCAGACTGAAAACATACCGAAAAAGTAGCGGTCTCCGATTTCTGGCCGTGGCGGCCTGGGTGGTTGTGCGCAAAGACCCGGCTCTTACGATGGCCTTTGACCAACGATGCAAAAAAAACGAAAGACCGGATGCGATCGTTCGCATCGTCTGAAATTTATTCCACGGCCCGAAAGCCGTACTGATGAGCGGTTGGGATAAAAGAGGTAAGGCCTGGTAACGCCGGGACGCGGAGAGCGCCGGGGATTTAAAACGATACTCTGCCCTGCGGAATATAAAGTAACGCCTGTCAAATAAAGATTAAAAGAGATTTGCTTCCCGAAGGGATTGTGTGGTTCCTTTGGGATAACACCCGGTTGCTGAACGCTTTGACACGGTTACTCCATCAGGCGTTGCGCATCATCCTGATCGAAAACCACCCCAACAGAACAATGATTAATCCCAACATGAGCCACAACCAATATCTGTTTTCAAACAGAGCCGGACTTTTGACCGCCTTTTTTACCAGTAAGCGCTCTTCTCCGGGAATCAGGGCGTCAAGAGAATCGGGTATGCTTTCCGCAAAACGGATAATGTCATAAGCGGGCCGTTTTCCATTGGCCCGGCCATAATACAGGTAGTAGTCCGCCGGTTGCGTCACACGGGTAACCAAAGTGTAGATATAACCCCTTACCTCTGTTTTCCAGGTGTGCAAGGGCGGGTTGTCATCGTTGTTGATGATGATTTTCAGTCTTTGTGTGGTGATGGCCGGGAACACAAAAGCATTTTCCCCGCGGGAGTCGAGTATACCGGAAGCCAATCGCCGGTAACGGTATTTCCAGCCCCGGTCGGTTTTAAAACTATCGGCCAGATATTTTATGGTAGTGGGCCGGTAGTAATCGATGCTGTCGGTAACGGTAAGTTTGAGATAACTTACGGGCACGGGCTGTTTCAGGCTTGCTTCCAGAATGGTTTGCCGCGCGCGCCGTTCCTCATGGGTTTCCAGGTCTGTAACCGGATAAGAACGGAAAGTACTTTTGCCCTTTATTATACGGGAAAGGGTGGCCGATTGCAGCCCGGGGTCACCGGTAGCCGGAACAAAAAGTCTGAAAAAGCGAAAATCGCTTTCCGGAAAAATAATATCCGTGAATTTAAAAGCCGTCTCATTGTTTTTCAGAGAAAGAATTCTGTAATCCTGTGTAAGCGTATACCAATCCCGCTGATCAGCACTGCCTTCCAGACGGATACGCCAGTCAAAGTCCTCGGTTTTAAATTCCGTGGTGATTTGATTGATGGTAGTTTTTCCGGATCTTTCAAAGGTGTAAAAGTATCCCTTCTTATTGCGGGTACGGTTTATTGTTCGAAAGGAAACCTGCTGTATTTCTTCCCGGCCCCGGGAGGTACGTAAAATATAGGGGGCCTCAACCGTATCTCTTTCCGCGGTGAAGCCCATAATCCGTAGATCGGACATATCGGGTTTTATCTTTGCGAAAATCTCAACGGGCAAATCGATTTTATACCATCCGGGAGCGGCAGCGGACAGGGAACGCTTATACGCATAATCTTGCCCGAATCCGTTTAGGGAAAGCAGTAACAGAAGAGTAAGAAGCTTTTTAGTCATGACTGTCTTCCGCGATGATGTTTTTATATTTATTGTACAAAAAGGAGCTTATCAACAACAGCAGACCCAGAGTGACCAGCACAATGGTTTTGGCAATCGTATCCAGGGTGGCCAGATCATAAAACAGCAGCTTAAGGATGGTGACGGCAAAAACCACCATGGCGGCAATGCGCAGGTGCTTTTTCTTTTTCCAGATACCGAGGACGATCAACAACAGGGAGTAAAGCCCCCACAGGATGCTCAGTCCCAACATCTCCGGCGAACCGACGGAAGCGATCTCCATCCAGTTGATCAGCTCGCTGCTGGCTATCCATAACAAGACACCGTGGATAAAGATATCCACCGGCTTAATAAGGCTGCGTTTCATAAACTCCTGCCGCGCGCCAAGATGGATGGCATACAACGCCAGCGCGGCAAAGACCAGCGAGATATAGCGGATAGCGATATGGAAAACGCCGTAGTGATAATATTCCGATAAGGGCTGTTGCAGATAGCTGAGCCGGAGTTGGCTGAGCTGATCGAGGCCAATGGTCAGAAAAACAAGAAGGGCCAGACCGTTAAATACCTGGCAGGCGACGCCCAGACGGGCATGACGCAGCTTTTTAATATTGACCAGGGAAAGCAGGGCGGTAAAGAAAAGAGTATAATTAATCACCCAGATATTTCTGAAAAGGGTCAGGTCTTCGTTATATATTTGGGAAGATATATTACCGCTCTCCGGAAGCGGGGTCAGGGCGGAGTCAAGATAAAGCCGGTTCCAGTAGTTGATGATTTCGATGCGAAAAGCATTATAAAGGCTGATTAAAAAAACCGTGGCGATAAAAATGGAAAGCAGGGTTCTCCGGTTACCGCCAACAGGGTAAAGCTGTTTGTCTTTTTCTTTTTGATCCAGCCAGGTGATAAAGCCGAAGGCCGAAGCAAACAGCAATGAGCTTAAGAAACGGACATTCAGCACGGGAAGCGCCTCACCTGCGGAAAAGCTCATGGCGTACAGGTCAACGGCATTGTTCCAATCATGGATTATGCTTAAAAAGGCCAGCAGCATCAGGGGATAGGAAAGTTTTTCATAAAGGGCTATGGTGTGTTTCCTTCCAATCCAAAACATCAGCGCCGCCTCACCCGCCCATAACAGGGTTACCCAGTTACCATCCAACTGCACGGGGATGGCAATGGCGATAAACACCAGCACCAGGCCGGAAATCAAATAGAACAGGTTTTTATCGCCGGCTTTTTTTCTGAACAATCCGGCGCTGACGGTAAAGTGGATCAAGGCATTGACCAGGGTAAACAAACCCAACAACTGTTCCATGCCCTCCCGGGTGCCCAGGGTATCATATCCGAAGCCGTAAAAAACAAAGGCGTTGCCCAGCAACATCATGATATCCTGCCTGACCGGTTTTAGCTTTTGCGGTACCACATAGGCTAACAGGGTTATATAAAACAGGATGAAAAACAGGGAGGAAAACAGCAAGGCCAGCCCGAAATGCTCATCGGCATCATAACGCATGACAAACCACGAGCCGTAGATCAGCCAACTGAGAAGAAAGGCGGTGTAGTAAAGCGACTTCCAGTTTTTACGAAAAGCGATCACCAGAATACCGATGTTGATGACCACCATATAACTGAACAGAATGGCCACCCGGCCGGAGCCGTCGCTTAATAAAAAGGGAACGGCATAAGCGCCCACCAGCCCGATATGGGCAATAACCGCCCGGTTGTACTTTAGCGCGGCCAGAACGGTAAAGGCGGTGAAAACAGTCATCAGAACAAAGGTGGGTATTTGAGGGATCAGGGTATAAAAAGCGTAGGCGATGTAGGTAATAAAATACATGATGGCCATGGCCCCGCTCACCAGCACGGCGCTGTAGCTTTCATAGTTCTTTTTAAGCTTCATACCCGTGGCCAGCAAACCGAGGGCGCTGAGATAGCCCAGAATGATGCGCGTAAGCGGACTGATTAAATCATGTTCGATGGAATATTTGGCTCCGATGCCCACGCCGATTACCAGGATGGCGATCCCGATTTTGTTGATCAGGTTTTCGCCGATAAATTTTTCCATGTCGGCCCTCAAATCAGGCGTTTTATAGGTCTGGCGCCTGCCGGAAAGCTTTTTCCGGTAGGCGGCCGGTTCCGCCTGATGAGCAACCGTCCGCGGTTGAGCTTGCCTTACCTGCTCCGGGGCGGGGGCAACCGTTTCTTTTTCGGGGCTAAGTCCCCTTTTCAGCAGATCGATTTCCCGGCGCAGTTCGCCAATTTCCCGGTCAAACTCATTTTGCCGAAGCGCCAAATTCTCCAGCTTCTGATATAAAAGGTCTATTCTCTCTTGATGCTCATTCATGGACTTTCCCGGTTAAAAGGTTTGTCTTACGCCCGCGGCGTCGTTAAAGCGCCGCTTCGTTCAGGATAGCATAGCGGTGTTCGTCAAGAAGACGGCCGTTTTTATATACCGCCTTGCGGAAGATACCTTCCTTAAGGTATCCGTTCTTTTCCAGCACCCTCATGGAGGCCGTGTTATGGTCAAAAACAGAGGCAAACACACGGACAAGTTTTAATTCCTTAAAAGCATAAGCCGTGATTAGCGCCACGGCTCTGGTGGCAATACCCCGTCCGTGGTAAGGCTCCCCGAGCCAAAAGCCCATTTCGGCGGAACGGCGGTAAACATCCTGCTGCGCCACCAGGCCTGTTACCCCGCACAGAACGCCTTCATGGCTGATGGCAAAGGTCTGTTGCGGTTTTTCCTTTAGAACATGAGCGATAAAGGCCCGGGCGTCGCTTTCCCGGTATGGAAAGGGAATATAGTCACGCAGATTGTCCCAGATTTTTTTATTGTCGGCCAGGCGGGCCAGGGGCGCGGCATCGGCAGGGGTCAGGGAGCGCAGGACAATTTTTTCCGGGAGAAAACGATCGGGGAGGTGCACGGGTCGGCCTGTCGGTTTATGGTGGTTTTATTAATGATACGTTAAATATAGGCCGCTTTGCCTGAAAAGGCAATGTGTGTAAAGCAGGGCTCTCATTGCAAAATGCAGTACCGGCCGGCCACAACCGTGAATTATGCAAGCTTTCCGTGACGCCAAAGCTATTCTAAGCCGTTTATTTTCAACAAGATACTTGCTTTGGCACGTACCATGCATATCCTTTGGCCAACAACCGAATGGGAGGTATTATGTCCGACTATAAATCCAACTACCGGGGGCGCCTGTTGCGTTCCGTTTCCCTGGCGCTGGCCTTGCTGCTTCTGGGCTTCTATCTGGGAAGGGAAAGAAAAACACTGGTTGCCGGAGAACTGCCGGTACCTCATATAGTACTCAAGACACTGCCATCACCCAAAACCATACAGAATAAAAGACCGCCCCGCCCTACGCGTCCGGTTGTGGGAGAAACGGAAGAAGACCCGGAATTGGCGGAGGATGTGGATATAGAGCATCTTTTCACGGCGGAAACGGATATGGAGGCGGCGCCGCCGGAAGATGACGAACCGGAAACTTTTTTGCCTTACTCCAAGGCGCCGGTGCTTGTTAAACGCGTTGTGCCCGTTTATCCGCCCCTGGCCAGGCGGGCAGGCGCCTCGGGCACGGTGTATCTGAAGATATTTGTAAATAAAAAGGGCCGGGTGGAAAAGGCCGTGGTGATCAAGTCGATTCCCATGCTCGACCAGGCGGCAATCGAGGCGGTGATGAAGTTTGAATTTCAACCCGCGTTGCAACGGGATCGCCAGGTGGGGGTGTGGATCTCCATCCCCGTCCGTTTTGTGCTGAAATAGTTTCCGTCCCATAAAAAGCCGCTTTTATTTATGCGCGCTTCTGGATAGATTAGGGCCCGCCCGTTCCGGTAGGCTTCTTCCCGACGGGCCCTGTTTAAACGAAATATAATCCCGGGAGATATCATGCGCATACAAACCCTGTCCGTCGGCCCGTTTCAGATGAACGCCTATGTGATTTACAGTGATGACCGTAAAAACTGTTTATTGATCGATCCCGGTGATGAAATCGAAAAGATAAAAAGCTTTTTGGAAAAAGAGGAACTAAAGCCGCGGGCCATATTCAACACCCACGCCCATATCGACCATATCCGTTTTCTGGCGGATATACAAAAGGCCTATGATCTGCCACTCTATCTGGCGGAGGAGGAGTTGCCCCTGCTCAACTATCTGCCCAAACAGGGCGCCATGTACGGTCTGGAAACGGGTGCTGTCCCCACGGTGCATCATTTCCTGAAAGAGGGGCAGCATTATGATTTCGGAGAGCTGAGTTTTCATACCCTGCATACCCCCGGCCACTCTCCCGGCAGCATCTGTTTTGTTTTTGACGATTTTGTTATCAGCGGCGATGTGCTGTTTTACAACTCCATCGGACGTACCGATTTATACATGGGGGATATGGATCAGCTTTTGACTTCGATCCGCACGAAGTTATGGCCCCTGGATGACAGCATGGCGGTTTACCCCGGTCATGGTCCGGCCACCTCCATTGGGCGGGAAAAGAAATACAATCCCTTTTTAAAATAGGCCTTTTCGACGTCTCTGCCTTTCACCCGGATTTCATAGCCCCGACCTCCGGGCCGGGCCCGTACTTTAGCTCAATTCCGGGCGGCAAGCCTCTTATCGCCACCGGTTATTTACTGTGGCGTATCCAGTAGATGATCTCCGACCAGCTCGGTTTTTTGCCCATCATCAGCGTGGTGACGCGGAACAGGCGTCCCGAAATCCAGATAATGACGGCAATGGAAAACAACATGATGCCGGTGGTGATTATGATATCCGTCGTTAGCGGCTGACCGCTGAGGGGAATGCGCAGGATCATGAACGAGGGGGTGAGAAAAGGTACGTAGCTGAGCAGGCGGATCCAGAAAGAGTTGGGGTTGATGACCACCAGCAGCGAAAGCAACACGGGGAAAATAGCCACGATGCGCAGTAACTGGTTGACCTGCTGGGCGTCATATTCGTTGGAGAAAATGGAACTGAACATGATGAAGATGGCTCCGAAAAAGAGATAGCCCAGGCTGAAGTAGAGCAAAAAGTACAGAGCGTTTTCAAAGGTCAGATAGCTGAGGCTGCCCCCGGAGATGATCCCGCCGGAGTTGAGCAGAAAAGTGATAAAAAGCCAGATCAGCACCTGGGTCAGCCCCACGGTTCCCAGGCCCAGAATTTTTCCGCCCATGATTTCTCCCGGAGCGGCATAGGAAAGCAGTACCTCCAGAATACGGTTGGCTTTTTCCATCATCATACCGCTGAACAGATAGCCCCCCGAGGTGAAAATGGCGATAAAAAGCAGAAAAACACCGATCAACGGTCCATAGAACTGGGCGTAGATATTCCAGGACTCCTCATTGTTACCGCGGATTTTATATTTGTCCAGATGAACGGGGCGCATCAGTTCGCGCACCTTGCGCGTGCCCAGATTCAGTTCCTGCAAGCGGCTGCGGATGATCAGGTTTTGCAGGGTTTTCTCCAGCCGTTCGGAGTCCAGCAAATCGGCCGTACTGCGGGAGTGGTACTCGATGCGGCCGCTTTTTATGAAATCGCTGGGAAAAAGCAGATAAGCGCTGAGTACGTTGTTGATGATCATCGAATCGGCCACCACCCGTGCCTCACGGGCATAAAGGCTGTCCATAGCCGTGCGATAACGCTGTAATTCTATGGAGACCAGTTCCTTCTCTTCGCGCACTTTCCGCAGCCGTTCATAGGAGCGGTTTAATGAAAACTGGCGGTTGGGTGTGGCCTTTTGCGTAAAATAGGCCGTCCGTTCCTGCTTGATGCGGTTGTGCAGACGGTTAAGGGAGTCGTATTGCGCTTCAATATCCTTCAGTTCACTGCTCAGTTCGCGGTAGGCCGGTGCGTTTTTTATGGAGATGGTGTAGATACCGTATTGTGACAGGGTGTTCTCCAGTTTGTAGCTGCGGTTTAGGGCATTGGAAAGCTTGTTGGCTATGTTTTTTTCCGGCGAGAGATCGATAACGCCGATCAGTTTCACCGAAGTATCGGGCTGATGGGTGGTGAAGTAGAGCGGCAACAGGAACAGCATGGTAAAGATCAACGGTGATATAAAGGTGTTGAACAGATAGGAACGCGTCCGTACGCGATTGCGGAATTCCCAGCGGGCGATACGCAGCATGTTACGCATGATGTTCTTCCATTTCCTGCTGTATAAGGCGGATAAAAATATCGTGCAGGGAAGGCTCGAACATCTGAAAATGTCGAACCAGATGCTTGGAACTGACAATCCGTAACAGATCTCCGGAATCGAGACCGGAAGAAAGGCGGAACTTAATACCGTTGCTGCCCGCCTCCAGCACATCCACCTTGTCCATCATCTGCAGGGTTTCCAGGGCATGATCGGCCTCCAGCAGATAGGTGTTGTCCCGGAACCGTTTTTTTATCTCATTCAGGGAGGCGTCAACAATCAGCCGTCCCTGGTGGATCATGCAAACGTGTTCGCACATTTTTTCGGCCATCTCCATCTGGTGGGTGGAAAGGATGATCAGCTTGCCCTCTTTTTTAAAATCGTTGAGTATTTCCCTCAGGGCGATCTGATTGATGGGGTCGAGACCGGAAAAGGGTTCATCGAGTATCAGGATATCGGGTTTGTGTAAAAAGGCGGCGATAAACTGCACCTTTTGCTGCATACCCTTGGAAAGATAGTGTACGGGGTAGTCGGAATAGTCGATCAACCCCAGGCGGTCGAGAAAACGGATGGCCTCCACCTCGGCCTTGCGGCGCGGCATGTGGTTGAGGGTACCGAAATAGACCAGCAGTTCCAGCACCCGGGCATGGGCGTACAGGCCGCGCTCTTCGGGCAGATAGCCGAAACGGTTGCGTGGCAATCCCGGGCGGGGGGAACCGTTTATAAGAATGTCGCCGCTATCGGGACGGACAATATCCATGATCATGCGCATGATGGTGGTTTTTCCGGCGCCGTTGGGACCCAGCAGGCCAAAGACCCGGCCCGCCTCCACCTTAAAGGAAACATCCTCTACAGCCGTGGTGTCGATAAACTCTTTGTGCACGCTATCCACCTTTAACAATAGCGCCTCTTTTTCCACTGTCTTTTTTTTGCCCATAAGCCATTCTACTAAATATGTCCGATTAAAAACAAGTTTTTAGAATACTTTTTCCGCCGCACAGGAGAAAGAAACTTGTTGGCCGCCGTTGCGTAAATTGGGGCCATACAGGGTAATCCGGCGAAAAAATATTTTGGAGGAGAGGAATGAAAGCGTTGATCCGGTTCAGTGTGGCTTTAGGTCTGCTGTATTTTTTAAGCGTGAGTTGTTCGCTTTCCAATTTTTTGGGGCGCCATGTGGTGGAGACACAGCAAAAAGCCCAACCGCTGAAAAAAGGGGATATCCGCCTGTATGTTTCTTTGGAAAAATCCTTTGATCCCGCGGATATTTTGTCTGCTTTTGATTCCACCGCCGCTTATCAGCAGGCGGGCCGGGCGCAGCTTTTGTTTGTACACGGCATGGGGGATTACCCGGAACGGGCCCGCTACAATCTTCTGTTTGATCGCCTTCCCGAAAAGTACGATGCCGGCGTGGTGGTTTTTAAGTGGCCGGCCTGGATCGATGTGCGCACCATGCCGCGCATTAACGGCCGGGAGGCCGCTCCCTGGCTGTTTAAAACCCTCAGGGCCTGGGCCGCCGATACCCTGCATCGCCAGCGCCGGGTATTGATGACCCACAGCATGGGCGCCGTGGTTCTGCGTAAAATGCTGGAAGATTATAAGGGGGATTTACCCGCCGGTTTTCTGGATGCGGTACTGATAGTGGCTCCGGAAACGGACTTGCGCGGCCATGCCCGCTGGCTGGAAAAACTCGACTTTGCCAAATCGGTCTATCTTTTCTATAACGGCGAGGATCAGGTATTGGAACCGGTGGAAGTATACACCCATAAGGAACGGCTGGGGATGCGGATTGTCCGCGCCGACGGCAGTCCCGAGCCGCTGGCCGGCAACACCGTTTATATTGACGCCACCCGGGCCACCGACTGGCACGCCTATCATTTGTGGCGGCAGAACGAGCGGCTGGAGCGCTTGATGCGCGACCTGATCACCGGCGGCCCCGATCCCCTCAACGGTCTGCGGGAACTTTCCTCCCGGGTTTATCTGGTGCCGGGCGAGGAGCATGAGGATTACCAACCGTTCAAGGCCTCTTCCCCAAAATAGTCCCCCGCCTGGATGCCGGGCGGAAAAAAATTACACACCAAATAAAAGGCTGCCTCCGCAAGCGGAAGCAGCCTTTTTGCCTTAGGGGAGATAGGCCATTTTTTTTGTGATCGTACTTTTGCCGTCGGACAGGGTATAGTAGTAAATACCCGCGGCCAGCCCGGCGGCGTTAAAGGAGAAGCGGTGCCGACCGGCCGGCCGATGGCCCCTGAACAGCGTGCGTATCAGGCGCCCCGCTCCGTCATAGACGCTTAAGTTTACCGTGGCCACCCCGCGCAGGGAAAAGGCGATCTCCGTTGCCGGATTAAAGGGGTTGGGACTGTTTTGCTCTAAGGTAAACGTTGACGGGATGATATTTTGCTGTGTCTTCAAAGCGGTGGCAAGCGGTTGACGTTCCCGGTAATAGACCCGGAACAATCCGCTGGAGGGGGTGTTGGGCGACTCGTAATTCATGCCGATGGTTCCGTCTTCCAAAACGAGAATGGCCTTAAAACCGATGGCATTGCTGCCATTGTCCGTTACAAACTCCGGCGTGGACCAGCTTACGCCGCGATCCGTGGAATAGGCGGCCTTGATTTCGATCCCTCCGCCGCTTTGTTTTTCGGATTCATCCTTCCAGAATGTCCACAGGGTTCCGGTGACCGCCTGATAATGAGACCCCTCCACCAGCAGGCTGCGGGAGTCATCGGAAACAATGTTGTTAAAGGTGGACGAAGGCTGCCAGGTTTGGCCCAGGTCATCGGACCAGCCGTAGACGATACGCATGCCGTTGTACCGGTCGTTTTGCGGATAGTTGTGGTAAAACATATGTATGCGTCCCCTGGGGTCTATGACGACGTCGGGATCGCCCTGATAATCGGTTGAGGCGTTAACGGTAAACGGCGCCGACCAGTTCGCGCCACCATCGGTGCTGGTTACCATATGAATGTCCCAGTTATATTGCGAAACCTCATCGCGCCAGGCAATGGCCAGGGTGTCGCCGTCATAGGCGTTAAACTGTCCGCGGGGGAAGGCCGACCTTTGACTGTTGTCATCGCTGATTTTTACGGCAGGGCTCCAGGTAAGGCCGGCGTCAAGGGAACGGCTGTAATAGCACTCGGCAGGGGAGGTGGTATTGACGTCGCCGTCATGCCACATAAGGTGCAGGCGATCCTGGCCGTCAACGTTCAGATACACACCGTTAAAAACGCCGTTTAACGGATTGTCGGCGATACGTACGGAGTCGATCACCACATTCAGGGCACTGTCCATTTGTGTGTAATAGATGGCCCGGGGCTGGGGACGGGCCCATATCAGGTGCAGCCGGTCCCGGGAGTCGCGAAAAACCTTTATGCTGTTTATACCGGGGACATCCACCGGTTTGAACCGTTCCATGGCCGACCAGTTTATGCCGTCATGGCTGTAGCTATAGTAAATCCCGCCGCCGCTGTCTTCATTGTTTACAAAAACAACACGCTTGTTGTTGGAAAAGGCCGCCGAATTTTTATATAAAAAACCGCGCGCGCTGTTAGAGCCCGGCGGCAGGGGCAGCTCCACCCTGTCGCCCCATTGGGCGCCAACGCCATGTTGACCGAAAATTAAAAAACAGAATCCGCTTAGCCCAAGAATTAACAGTTGCCTCATGGTAACATTCTCCCAATTTAGTTTAGACGTTTCAACAAAACCCCTCCTACCGCTAAGAAAGCGGCGGCCCTTCCCGTCGGGATGTCAGCCGTCCCGGAAACTCAGACAAGCTTTGCCCGGAAAACTTGCACATCTGTAAAGGAAAATATCAGCGGCGGCGGTAACAGGCCGCGGTTTCCGGTCTTTTTTCCGGCCTTTACCCGTTAAATAAAACCGGGGAACCCTTAAAAATCCGATTGTGATTGTTCCGCTGGGCCGCTTATTGTAATTTGTAGACAGAGACGGACGGGAAAACTTTTCGGCACATACCCCCTCTTGAGCCGGGGACGGCGGCCCGGCCATGCGGATAACGACATAACACAGGGTAAAAAATGCATAAAAATGTAAGAATCCGGGAATTTGAACGCTCGGTAAAAAATAAATTTAATGTCTACAACAGCCTGTTTCTGAATCTTCCGTTCAAGGGAGTCGGTCATATCGGCATGCTTATTCCGCTGTTGCATCACGTGTGCAAAAGCGGTTTGGAGGCCGGCCGGGAGCCGCTGGAGATTATGGAGGATTTTTTCAATACTCATGCCCGCCTTCAGGAGGAAGAGGAAAAAATAGAATTTATGTTTGCCGTTATCCGCTATGTGGAGCGGCAGGTGGTGCTTTATGACAGCGTGGAGGACGCCGCCTTTCCCAAACTGCGCGATCTGGGCAATGATCTTTCCCTGAAGGATTTTCTGCATCTCGGCGGCGGCCGCGAACAGAAGGAGCGCCTTGCGGAAAAGCTGGCTTCCTTTAGCGCGCGCATTGTGCTTACCGCCCATCCCACCCAGTTTTATCCTCCGGCGGTGCTGGATATCATCAACCGCCTGCGCCGGCTCATCACCGATAACCGCATCAACGATATCGACATCACCCTGCAACAACTGGGGCTGACTTCCCTGCTCAATGCCCAAAAGCCCACGCCGCTGGATGAAGCTAAAAACATCATCTATTTTTTAAGAAATGTTTACTATGAGGCCACGGGCGCGCTTTATGCCGACATCAAAAACATGTTTGGCCGCGATTTCCACAACCCCGGCATTATCCGTCTGGGCTTTTGGCCGGGGGGCGACCGCGACGGCAACCCCTATGTTACCAGCGAAACCACCCTGGCCGTGGCCGCGGAGCTGCGCATGACGCTAATGAAGTGCTATTACCGCGATATCAAGAGCCTGGAAGGCAAGCTGACCTTCCGCGCCGTGGAAGAACCCGTAAAACAACTGCGCGCCAAACTCTATACGGCCATGTTTGATCCCGAGGCCCTGTTGAGTTATGAGCAGATACTCCAGCCGCTTTTACAGGTGCGGGAGCTTCTGAAACAAAAATATAACAGCCTCTATCTTGAATCGCTGGAGGCGTTTATCGACAAGGTGCATCTTTTTAAAACGCACTTTGCCAGCCTTGATATCCGGCAGGATCACGGCGTGCACAAAAAAACGGTGCGGGCCGTCCTGAAAAGGGCAGGGGTGATCGACAACGCCCTGGAGGAAATGGACGGGGAAACGCTGACCGCGCTGCTGCTGGAAAAAGAGCTGTCCGCGGAGGCCGGGGACTATGACGACCCCCTGATCCGCGACACGCTGAAAACCATTGCTTCCCTTAAAAAGATTCAACGGGAGAACGGGGAAGAAGGCTGTAACCGTTATGTGATCAGCAACTCGGAAGATATTTTTTCGGTGCTGTTTGTTTTTGCCCTGTTCCGCTGGTGCGGCTGGCCGGCGGAGGAATTAAGCTTTGACATCATCCCTCTGTTTGAATCCATGACCGGGATGGAAAACTCCGCCGCCATTATGGAAACCCTGTTTTCCCTGCCCGCCTACCGGGCGCATTTGGAACGGCGCGGCCTGCGGCAAACGATGATGCTGGGCTTTTCCGACGGCACCAAGGACGGCGGCTATCTGCGGGCCAACTGGTCCATCTTTAAAACAAAGGAAAATCTTTCGGCGGTTTGCGCCCGCCACGGGATAAAGGCCATTTTCTTTGACGGCCGCGGCGGTCCTCCGGCGCGCGGCGGCGGCATGACCCACCGCTTTTACGCCGCCCAAAGCGAAAAAATCGCCAACAATGAAATCCAGCTGACCATTCAGGGACAAACCATCAGCAGTCTGTATGGAACGCGCGAGCACTTTATCCATAACAGCGAACAACTGCTGACCGCCGGGCTTTCCAATACTTTTTTTGAACGGGAAAACACCATCTCCGAGGCGGACAGGCAATTGATCGAAGAACTGGCCCGTTTAAGTTACGAGAAGTATCAGCATCTTAAAAACCATGAGATGTTCATACCCTACCTGGAAAATAAAAGCACCCTGAAATATTACGGCCGGGCCAATATCGGCAGCAGACCGGCGAAAAGGGGCCATAAAAAGCAACTGACGCTAAAGGACTTAAGGGCCATCTCTTTTGTCGGTTCCTGGAGCCAGCTTAAGCAAAATGTTCCCGGTTACTATGGCATGGGCACGGCGCTGAAGAGCCTGGCCGACGCGGGTCGGCTGGAGGAACTGAAAACCCTGTTCCGGCGCGTGCCTTTCTTTAAGGCGCTGATACTCAACAGCATGATGTCGCTTTCCAAGTGCAGTTTCGGGCTGACGGCCTATATTGCCCGCGATGAACCGTACCGGGAGTTCTGGAATATGCTGCATGAGGAATTCACGCTGTCCCGGGATATGATGTTGCGGATTTCGGGCTATAGCGTTTTGATGGAGGAGGAGCCTGTTTCGCGCAACTCCATCGCCATCCGCGAGGATATTGTTTTGCCGCTGCTGGTAATACAGCAATATGCCCTGCAAAAAATTGAACAGAACGACCCCCTTGGGGAAAGCTATGAGAAGATGGTAAAACGCTCCCTTTACGGCAATATCAACGCCAGCCGGAACTCAGCTTAAAAAAAAATCCCTTTCCGTAAAACGAAAAGGGATCGGTTTAAAACAGCAGGTATCACGCTATTCCCGGGGATTCATTTCCAGACGCCAGGTCAGGTTTACCGAAGGGCGCAGCATGGCCGAAACCCCGCAATATTTGCCCTCGGAGAGTTCGATGGCGTGGGTGATTTTATCCTTGTCCAGCTTGTCGCCCCAGAACTTATAGATCACCTCGATATTCTTGTAGACCTTGGGATGTTCGTCGGTCATATCGGCTTCGATGGCCACTTCCATTTTGTCATAGGGCATGCGCATTTTATCCACGATGGAGGCCACGTCGCTACCGGTGCATCCGGCCAGGGAGAGCAGCAGCAGCTCCTTGGGGCGTATGCCGGCGTCGGAGCCGCCAAAGGTGGCCGGGCCGTCCATGGGCACCCAGTGGTTACTGTCGGTCAGTCCTAAAAATGTCACTCCCTTGATGTGTACTGCTTTGGCTTTTGGCATGGTTGGTTCCTTTCATATTGGTCAAAATCTTTTGGATGAATTATTCCCAAAAAGTTACAGTATGGTCGTCCACAAAAAAGCAGCGTTCCCCGTTCCGGGCCGGTTTTGCGGCTTAAGCGTTTTTCTTTCCCGCCCGCAACCGCGGGGAGGACCGCTCAACCTTCGCCATACGCCCGTTTCATTCACATATTGATGGCTTCGATCAAAGCCTGCTTATTGTTTTCCCAGGCCTGTTCCGGATCATAAGCAGGCAGCTCCAGGGTGATGGTGGGAATACCCAGCTCATTGCCGGCATAGGTGCCAAAGGAGCCGGGAGTGGGATAGCCGATATCGTCATCGATATCGTAATGATTGAACTGAGCCATGCGCAGGGCCAGCTCCCGCGAGGGACCGTTGTAATTGATGATGTGCAGGTCGGCATGGATGCTGATAATGCGGTCGGGCCGGATTTGATCGATCATCTGCATGGCGATGGCCGTCTCCTTTTCGGAAGCCGGTTCGCGTCCCGGAAAGTAGCGTTCTTTTGTGTAGGCCGGTGACCAGTCTTTTGTCGGGAAATTGCGGTTGATATCCACCTTGTTGGCATTTACGCGGGTACCGGCCAGCAGGGCGTCTGGATTGAGCACGGGCACGATAACCACACGGTTTTTCAGCTCTCCGGGATGGGCATAAAGATAGCGGGCCAGGCGGATGACCAGGTCTACCCCGCCCGGTTCATCACCGTGAAAGCCGCCGAAAAGCAGGGTGGTGGTTGCGCCGCTGTCGCCCAGGGCTAGTTGATAAATGGGGTTGCCCGCCGTGCTGTGATGGGTGACCTGCCAGGGCAGGCCGTCCGCCTGTAATTCCAGATACATCTTCGAAACTTCCTCCGTCGCCTTTTTTTCCTCGAACCAGGGCAGGGCATATTTCACCACCAGATAAACGATCAGCCCCGAATAAAGAACAATGCGTATTAGTGTGCGATTTTTAAACATTTCAATCCTCGAGTCCGTCTGACAAATAATAAGAAAATAACCGGGGGAAGTTTATACAAAAAAGGGCAGGAATCAAAACATTTCCCGTTGCGGGGAAAACCTTTGGCGGGCGGCGGACATACGCTTTGGGCGCTTATAAGTCTTTCTTTTAATTTAATGAAAAAACTGTTATCTTTACGAGCTTACAAATTTAAGATCGAATCGGGGTACATAGCTTGTCATCCATTGGATTTATAGAAACAAAGGGTCTTACCGGTTCGCTGGAAGCGGCGGACGCCATGTTGAAAGCCGCGCGGGTCTCGCTTACCCGCCGGCGGGAAATCGGCTCGGCACTGGTCACCGTAATGATCGAGGGCGAACTGGGCGCGGTGCAGGCGGCGGTGGAAGCCGGCGCGGCGGCAGCGGAACGTCTGGGACAACTGGTAAGCGCGCATGTGATCGCCCGGCCTTTCGAAGATACCGTGCAATGGCTGGGTATTCCGGGGCAAGAACCGGAAAAAGCGGCGGCTGTCCCCCCCGCCCCATCCAAAACACAAAAACAAAGCTCCCCCGGCACAACAGCGAAAAGAACCCGGAAAAAGGCCGTCCCGCAAAAGAATATTGCCCCGGTCTCAAAAAGTACGACGGATGCCGACAGTGACCGCCTTCTAAGCCTGTTACAAGCGGCTAAGGACGGAATGACGCTGGAAGCCCTGGCCGCCGCCACCGGGCGGGATAAAAAAGCCGTGCGCGTGGCCCTGAAGGAGCTGCTCGATCACAACCGTATCGAAAAAGTGAAAAACCTTTACTTTCCCCTTTAAGCCATGAAAAGTATCGTAATACTCAACAATAAAGGCGGGGTGGGCAAAACCACCAGCGTGGTCAACATTGCCGGAGCCCTGGCCCGCAAGGGCAAAAAAACGCTGCTGATCGATCTCGATCCGGCAGCCAGCGCCTCCATGCATCTGGGACTGGATAAAAACAGCGCCTCCTTTAAAACCCTGTGTGACTTTATCATCGATGGCGCGCCGGAAAGCGACGATTACATTCAGAACACCGCTTTTCACAAGCTGGATTGCCTGCCCTCCGAACCGGCTCTGAGTGATTTTTATGAGGAGATGGCCCAGGAACAGGACGGGGGCTTTTTTCTGGAACGCCGCCATCTGCCGCGAAAATATGAGTTTATCCTGTTTGACTCGCCGCCCAATATGGGCTCGCTGGCCTTTAACGCCCTGGCCCTGGCCGACTATGTGCTGATCCCGGTTCAGACTCAATACCTGGCCCTGAACGGCTTGCAACTTACCCTGAAAACGGTGGACAAGGTACGTCGTCACCTCAATCCCGGTTTGAAGATACTGGGGATTTTCGGCACCCAGTTCGACCGCCGCACACGGGTGGCGCGGGATGTTCTGCAACTGCTGCGCGAAACCCACGGCCCGCTGATGTTTAAAACGGCCATCGGCGTAAACAGCAAGCTGGTGGAGGCTTACAACGCCCAAAAGCCGATCATTTACAAAACCCCCGCGGCACGGGGGGCGCTGGAATACACGGCGCTGACCCGGGAAATCCAAAAACGTATAAAAAGTGACACGGCATGAAAAAACTGATTAGCGAACAACAGATACGCGAAGCACGGGAAGCCGGCCGTTTCCGCCTGGAATATGACGGTGGCAACACCCTGTTGACCCCCCAGGCCCAAACCGTGGCCAGGGAGCTGCAAGTGGAACTGGTGGATATTTCTGCCCCGGCCGGACTGAGTCACGGCGATATGAAACGGGTGGTGGAAAAGGTTTTGGAGCAACTGCCCTCCAGCAAGTACAGCCGGGCCCGTATCGAGGAAGTTTTAAAAGAGGTACTGCGTCAAAAGTGAATAGACGGCTGCCCCCCCGCGTTTATGAGTATTGCCGGGCACACCCGCCCCGGGTACTGTTGTATCCGGGAGAGAACCCGGCGGTGATCCGCGCGGCCCGTTGGTTGCAGGATGAGGCCCTGGCCCGGCCGGTCCTGCTCGGTGGTCCTTTTACCATACGGGATATGGCCGGAAAAGAAGATATCCGCAGCCGCGGCCTGACCATTGAGCATCCGAACAATCCGGATTTAAGGCGGGAGTTGTCCCGGCAACTGTCCGGAAACCGCCGGTTTATCGACCACTCCCGGGAGGAAAGGGAATACTTTTTAAAAGAACCGCTGCACAGCCTGTGGGCCCGCCTGTGGAGCGGTGAGGCCGATGTGGCCCTGGCCGGAATCGATTTTTCCATGGCCCGTTTCGCCAAAAGCCTGCTGCCTCTGTGGAGCCCGAAAACGGGTTATGCGCGCCTTTTTTCCTGGTATCTGATGATCCCGCCCGGTGGCGGGGCGCCGATGCTTTTCAGCGATTGCAGCTTGAACATCCGTCCGACGGCGGAGCAGCTTTCCGAACAGGCGCAGCACGGGGCCCGTTTGTATAAAGCCCTGACGGGAACGATGGCCCGGGTGGCTTTTTTATCCTTTGCCACCATGGGCAGCGCCCGCCATGAAAAGGTGGACAAGGTGGCCCGGGCGGTGGAACGTACCCACCGCTTATACGAAGAGGTCTATTGCGACGGCCCCTTTCAGGTGGACGCCGCTCTGGAAAAAACGGTGGCCGAAAAAAAAGCCCCGCAAGCGCGCTTGAAAGGTAAGGCGAATGTATTTATTTTCCCTACATTGGATTCCGGTAATCTTGCCCAAAAGATAAGCGAACATCTCGGGGCCTGGTTTTCCATTGGCCCCATGATTACCGGCGCCCGGGAAGCCTTGCATTACATGGCCGTAAGCGCGGGCCCCGAACAGATTGCCCAGCAGGCGCTGTTGGCCGCCTGGATTAAACAGAATGACAATTTCACCGAATGAGGAGAAACGAATGGAAGCATTAGGAATGATTGAAACCAAGGGACTCGTTGCGCTTATCGAAGCCTCCGACGCCATGGTTAAGGCGGCCCGTGTTAAACTGGTCGGCTATCAACAGATCGGCGCCGGTTATGTTACGGCCATTGTACGCGGCGATGTGGCGGCCTGCAAGGCGGCAACCGATGCCGGAGCGGCCGCGGCCGAGCGCGTGGGTGAGCTGGTGGCGGTACATGTGATTCCCCGTCCCCATGGCGAGCTGGAAGACCTCTATCCGATCAAGATGGAAGGTACCATAGATTAAGAAGAACAGCCCCACAGGCGATTTAAAAAAGAAATCAGAAATATTTATCAGGAGTTCCGAATGGAAGCTTTAGGCATGATAGAAACAAAAGGCCTGGTAGGTCTTATCGAAGCCTCGGACGCGATGGTCAAGGCCGCGCGGGTACAATTGGTCGGTTATCAACAGATCGGCGCCGGTTATGTAACGGCCATGGTGCGCGGTGATGTGGCGGCCTGCAAGGCGGCAACCGACGCCGGAGCGGCGGCCGCCGAGCGCGTGGGCGAATTGGTGGCCGTGCATGTCATCCCCCGTCCTCACGGCGACCTGGAAGGTGTTTTCCCCATTAAAGCGAAAAGCGGCAAGAAGTAGGCTAAATGAGTTTGAATGATCAACAACTGGATACGCTGGTAAAACAGGTAATTTCCCGTCTGGGTCAAACCGGGCCGGACGGCCG
>WGCN01000220.1 GCA_015493745.1 Calditrichales bacterium | reverse complement strand
GGATCATACCGCCGATAAAGGCAAACAACAGGAAATAGAGAAAACTGCCCACATCAAGCCCGGATGTCCCGGCATCGGCAAACAATTCTCCCATGTCGGCCTTCACATACAAAGCCTTTTCCGATTGCGCACCACGCCAGCCGTTTTCGGCCACGAATAAACCTTCTATCTGTTTTATCTCTTCCGGAGCCATGGAGGAGAGCGCCAGGCGGGCGGTAACCACTCCGTTGTTAAAAGAAATTTTTTGGGGCACGGTATAATCCAGCAAACCACTTTCATAGGGAAAAAAGCGGATGGTGCCGGGGGTGTCCTTATACCACTCCGGCGCCCGGGCCTGCACAACGAGTTCATTGCCTTCGCGCGTGGCGGCAAATTCCCAGCCGCTGTCCCGTAGGGGCAGTCGGTGACGCGCCTCGGAAAAGACCTGCAACAACTCCGGGTTGGCCGCTCCCGCTTCTTTCTGAACCGGCAGTTCCACCTGTAAATCGACGCCGCCGGGGATGCAGACGATTTCACACTCCAGCCAGTCGGCGCGGGCCTTCAGCCTGAGGGTCTCTCCGGGTTTAATATCCTTCGACGCGGTGATATCCACCAGCAGATAGATTTCATCATGGTAGCCCAGGGTTACCAGGGGCGGGGTTTCGATCCATTCGGGATAGGGCCATTGAATCTCACCGGTTTTAAAGCCTTGCGGCAAATCCCAGACGATTTCCGTTGGCAGACCCGAGTCGCCGCCGTTACGCCAGTAAGTATGCCAGCCCGGATCCATGCGCATGCGCAGGGCTACGGTAAAGGTCTGACCGGGGGCCACCGCCGTTACTTCCGGCACCAGCGACGCTTCCACATTTTCCGAACGCGCCGTACTTTGGGCGGATAAAACGATGGGGGCCAAAAACAATACGGCCAGCCACATCCGCCATATAAGTGATTTCATCTAATCTCCTTTGGATTTAAATTATCATCCTGATTTAAAATCAAAAAATTACATAAGGGCCTATTATACCCATATTTTACCTTTTTGTTTTCACAAAACTGTAAAATGTATACCTCATGGGAAAATAAAAGAAATTTAAGATAAGACAAAAAGAAAAATAATCGGCAAAACGGAAGGTCGCCTTTTCCCGGTGAGGTGAGTTACGGTCATTCCGGGTTTACATGGAAGGAGATATCTTTTGTATTTCTCACACAAAGCCACGAAGGCTCAAAGTTTTTTTACTCCCCATTCCCGGACAAGAAGAGGGTGGCGGAACAGGCACCGGAGGACATACTTGGCGTCTCTTTCCCGCATTAAAACAGTACCCGGCACCGCTAAATAAAAGACGGTTTTAAAGGAATGAACAGAATGAATCGCCAGATACTAAAACTGGCCATACCCAACATCATCACCAATCTGGCCGTGCCCCTGCTCAGTTCCGTGGATACCATGCTGGTGGGCCATCTGGACGCCGTTTATTACATAGGCGCCGTGGCCGTGGGAGGCATGATATTTAATTTTGTCTACTGGGGATTCGGCTTTCTGCGCATGGGCACCACCGGTCTTACGGCCCAGGCCTTCGGCGCCAAGGACAGGCCCGAAACGGTGCGCATCCTTCTGCGGGCCCTGGTGGTGGCCGCGGGAATAGCCCTGGCGCTCATCCTGTTCCAAAGGGCCATTGAATGGCTGAGCTTTGAATTGATCCACTCCACCGAGGAGGTGGCCCTGTATGCCCGCAGCTATTTTCGCATCCGTATTTTCGCCGCCCCGGCCACGCTGATGCTCTATGCCCTGACCGGCTGGTTTCTGGGTATGCAAAATGCCAAATATCCTTTGTGGATCGCCCTGACCGCCAATATCAGCAATATTGTATTCAATCTGCTTTTTGTGCTGGTATGGGAGCTGCAATCGGACGGGGTGGCCTATGGTACCGTTGTCGCCCAATACCTCGGTCTGGCCGTGGCCCTGTGGCTGCTGCGGCGCATGGATGTTCAGCTTTTCAAACACTTTTCCCTGCGGGTGCTTTTTCACTGGCAGCGTATCAAGCCTTTTTTTGCCGTCAATCGCGATATTTTTATCCGCACGCTCAGCCTGATTTTTGTTTTTTCCTTCTTCACGGCCAAGTCGGCGGAAATGGGTGACGATATCCTGGCCGCCAATGCCATATTACTCAACTTATGGATGGTTTTTTCCTACGGGATCGATGGTTTTGCCTTTGCGGCGGAAAGTCTGGTGGGGAAATATATCGGCGCCGGTAATCGTGAGGGATTAAGGAAATTGATTAAAAGGATATTCGGTTGGGGCGCGGGTCTGGGGCTGCTGTTTAGTCTGGCCTACAGTGTGGCGCCGGAAGCGCTGCTGAGGCTTTTCACCAACAAGGAAAACGTTATCGCTTTGGCTTTATCCTATTATATATGGACGGCCGCGGCCCCGGTGGTCAACAGTTTCTGCTATATCTGGGATGGTATCTATATTGGCGCCACCGCCGGGAAAGCGATGCGCAACACCATGCTTTTCTCCACGCTGCTGGTCTTTTTACCGGCCTTTTATACGGGACGTTTTTATTGGGGCAATGACGGAATCTGGATGGCCATGCTGTTGTTTATGGCCGCCCGCTGGCTGAGCATGCAAATTCTGGCCGGGAAAGAGGTTTATAACTTCGGGAAAAAGGAGTAGAGTTTTGCGCGGGGTGCCGGCGGAAAAATATTATTCTATACGGGCCAATGGAGCAAAGGGGCGACAGCACCCGCTGTATGATACCTTGCCGGTTTTTAATGTGGTATCATCCACGGTCCGGATTTATCCGCGCATTCATGCGCAAATGACCGGGCTTCCCGTTCTTTTGTTTCGCCAAAAGAACCAAAAGCATTGGCGGAATTTTATCTCATTACCATGACTTCATACATTGCCACCCGCTCACCCGAAAATTCCGCCTTTTTTCCCGTAGGCGTGTTTGGGGATTTATAAAATAGTGTCCTGGC
>WGCN01000219.1 GCA_015493745.1 Calditrichales bacterium | reverse complement strand
TATGTATATCCTGATTCTGGCGTTTTTTATAAATATAATGTCAACACTGTTACTGAAACGATATCCAGCCCGCTTGACACTTTAACAATGTTGTTGCATAAAGGGGTAAACATAAAAAATGGCTGGTATCGGCGGTACTTACCCGGCTGCAGCCCTCCGGGAGCTGTTTATGTGACTAAAACCGTTTACACCGTGGCTTTTATTATTCAGGTAAGCAAAGAAAATGCACTTTTAATTGAACATGGCTTTTCTAAAATGGAGGAGCCGCCACATCCCATTACCTGCGGCTATAATGTGACCAGGTTCCATCTTAAATAACCCGTTTGCCTAAAAGGATAAAACGCCGCTTCATAAAAAGCGGCGTCTTTTTATCATTCAGCACCCCACGGACAAGCGTTTGATTTAAACTCGTCACTTCAGCAAAATCATCTTACGCGACCGCGAAAATTCCCCGGCCGTAAGTTTATAGATATAAACGCCTGAACTAAGCAGTCTCCCCTGGTCGTTTCGTCCGTCCCATTGCACATCGTGTCGTCCGGCACCAAGATATCCGTTTATAAGCATACGTACCTCCTGGCCCAGGATGTTGAAAATACGCAATTTGACCGTGGAATTTTGCGCCAACCCGAAGTTTATACGGGTAACCGGGTTAAAGGGATTGGGATAGTTTTGCTTTAAATAATAACGTTGGGGAACATTGGCCAGGTCATCACCAAGAGTCGTGGGACTTTCAAAAACAAGGGAATCCCCCGCCAGATGCACATCGGCGCCATTGATATACATGGTAAACGGAGCGGAGAGATAGGGCCTGCTCCCCCGGGCCTGGGGCCAGAGGGCATACATAACATCCATTATCGGCCCCCAATTAACATTATCATAATCATTCCCTTCATTATATTCGCTGGCCATGAAATAGGTATATTCACGTCCCCCCAAGTCAGAAAAGGCGCCATTACTCCAGCCCATGTCCCATAGCAGGTTGGCGGTTCCGTTATTGGCATCTTCTATAAAAACAATATTCAGGCGCTGGGGAGGGTCTTCATCCAAATTGTAAACGGAAAAGGGTATCCAGCCCGGCCCGCCCATGGGATACCCCAGATCACGCCGGTATGTTTGCCCTTTTGACCACCTGTCGGGAAATTGTTCCCGGCTGGCCGCCACAAGGTCAGCGGGATCGGTTGTATAGGGGTCATTGATGGTATCCGCCGCCCAATAGATGGCAATATCCTTATAATCGGCGGGGTCGGAAATGGTACTGCCAAAAAATTCCTTCCCAATGTCCAGGCCTCCAAAAAAGTACCTTCCTCCCCAATCTGTTCCGGAAATCCATCGATCACCCTCCACACTCCAGGGATCGGCGGGATCGATACCCGGCTCGGGATCACCGATCTTAAAGACAATGCCGTCAATAACAGGGAAAGGATAAAAAGGATCGTTGCTTATTTCTCCCCGTTCAAGTTTCAATACATGCAGGGTCTCGTCCCATAATTGCCAATATCTTTTATTCAACAGGGTATCTTCCTTAAAGGCAATGGAATAGTGATGTGTTGTCATTTGCGATTGATCCGCCACCAACAAGAGTACCTTATTCGTTGTTCCCTTTACGGAAATAACACGAATCGTATCCCGGTAGTATTCCCCCGTCTCCACGGCTGCCATGGGCAGTTTGTAATTGACATATTCTGAAAAATTCTCAAAGGAAAGATTTACAAAATAGCTTATTGTATCCGTTATCGAGGGCCCCTGAATAGCCAGAAACACGGAATCACCGCTTATGATTCTTCCTTGCCACAGGTTTTTATAAGTTTTTGCCGTAGGCTCCTTTTTAACTTCCAGAATATCAATCCGGTTGACTTCATCCACATTTTGAATATCATACCCCAAATGAATATTCTCATTAACATTCAGTTGCCGGTCTTGTGGCCCGTCTTCCCAGGAGACATGGAAGTTTTTCAGTTCCGGCAAGGGACGCAATCGAACAAGATTTTTCACTGCCGGAAAAAAGGCCGCACCTTCCGGCGAAAAAACATGCACATCTATGCTTTGGGCGCCTTTACGGTTTTCAAAGGTGTGCCCGTTGCCCCAAACCCCGTCACCGGCCTCGCCATCATCATGCGTGCCGTCATCAAAAAGGGCTATCGTCTGCGGCGGGGAACTGCCGTTCGTATCTATCACTGTAACCGAACAAGAATCAACAATCGGAAAATCCATCAAATCCACACTAATATGAAGGGTCGTTTGTCGATTATCGGGATAGGTGTGCGTATATGAAACGCCGGGATAAGGTACGACCTTGCCATATTGCGCTCTTATTTCTTTTATGTTGGCCTTAAGGTTAGAAATGGAACGCAAAGGCGACATATCCACTCCTCCCACCAGCGCCACCACCATCTCCTGTTCCTCACCCGGATTCAGGGAAAAAGGACCGCTGGCCAGTAACATGCGTCGGTCGCCCGGGGCAAAATTCGAGTCCTGCCCGTCAATGTCGCCTGTTCCGGCAAGCGGGTCGCCATCCAGGGGAAATTTTGTGGCCTCACCGGTCGAACGATGGGTGAAGGGTGTAGGGTTGTCTATATTGTTATTGCTGATGTAGCCGCGCAAAAGATTATACCATTGCAGGGTGCCGTCATAGTCACCTAACACCGGGTCTGTCCACTCGGTATTACCAGCGGAAAAATAGCCGAAGGAGGTCATGGGCAGGTTTTTGTAATCCTGGCGTATGTCACCGTTAAAATAGGCGCTGTCCCCCGGGGAAGGAATCACGGGCCCCTGTAATAATACATAAGCCACGGCCGGCGCATCAATGTTATAGGGGCTGAACTCGGCATCCAAATTAGAATTATAGGCAAATATACTTTGCAAACTGCTATCACACCCCACCAGGTCATCGGAATAATTTCCGATGTCGGGATCGGACCATTGGGAAAGATACATTTCCTCGAATGTTTTATCGGAAATATTTCTTAACGTGTATTTTTTGAAAACAGCCTGCCCTGTTTCATCCCATGACCGGGCGTAAGACCAAACGGTAACCTGTAACTCCACACCCATGGGCAAGGAACCGTACAGCCATTTTGTTCTTGTGGAGTCTTGGTCATCCACCTTATACCAGATCACCTGATCGGCACCGATGATTCCCGGATAGTCACCCTTACGGGCATCGGGCAGTCCGTTTTCATCCGTGACGGGATTATAGACCCCGTCACCGTCCCTGTCCACCCAGGGCGCGCCCTGTTCCACCGGCCACTCTTTCCAATCCTTTTTATATTGTGCGATAATCTCCAGTGTCTGCGCCTCGGTCACCTCAGTAGGCTTGATTTGAAAAAATTCCGCCGTTTCCCGTAATACCCCCACAGGAGTCAGTTTGCGCCAATCGCGGCGAATGCGGTAGACATGGGAAGACAGGGCCTGCGTGCCGGTACGGTAGGTAGAGCCACCGACACGAATTTCAGAGAGTCCATTATCACCGGCCACCCGGGCTCCCCAAACCAGCCCGTCCTGATATACGACACCGGCCGTTCCCCGGGGATAAATCACGCCACTGTTTCCGTCGGGGTCAATGGCGGAACTACCGTCATAAGACAGCCAGTAGGATACATTGCCGGCATTGGCCAGTGTTTGGCCGGGCCCTTCCTCCGTCATAGCCGTCACGGGAATTGAGGGTGGATTACCCGCCTTATTTCTTGAAAAAAGGGGAAAACTAACAGATAGCACAAAAAATAGGACAAAGAAACAATGAGCAGAACGCATAATCTATCCTTCGGGTAAATGAATATAAACTACATTATCAATCATTAACAAATAGTTATAAAAGTGTGAACAACAAAGAACACAATCCATATAAATTGCTGTTGGAAAAATAACAACAAGAAAAAATCAGAAATAACTTATACGGTCAGAAATTACATCAATATATCTGTTCCGTCAATGTATTTTTCTTTCTCTTTCCAAACCAGCATCCATATGCCCTCTAAAATCCCGGATGCACCCAAAGCCCGATTCGGCTCTTTAATCCGGTCAATCTTACTTCAGCAAAATCATCTTACGCGACCGCGAAAATTCCCCGGCCGTAAGTTTATAGATATAAACGCCTGAACTGAGCAGTCTCCCCTGGTCGTTACGTCCGTCCCATTCAACGGTATAGTTGCCCCGGGCCATGCCGGCATTCACCAGTGTTCTGACCTGTTGACCCAGCAGATTAAACACCTCCAGACGAACCCGCTCATTCCGGGGCAGGCCAAAGCGGATACGGGTAACCGGGTTAAAGGGGTTGGGATAGTTTTGCTTTATATAAACAGTCTCCGGAACCTGACCCGTTCCGTCTCCGTCATCCAACGGACTTTTAAAAACCAATGAATCACCGGCCATGTGCATATCGGCGCCATTGATGTACATGGTAAAGGGAGCGTCAAGGTAAGCCTTGCCATAACGCCCCCTGGGCCACAGAACGTACATTACATCGGAAGCGGGCCCCCAGGGATCGTCATCATAGTCCAGCCCTTCATTATAGTCGCTGGACATAATAAACAGAGATTCCTGGCCGCCCTGAGAAGAAAAACTTCCATTATTCCAGCCCATATCCCATAATAAGTTGGCGCTGCCATAATTGGCATCTTCCACAAAACAGATATTGAGCCGCCGGGGCGGATCCTGTCCGACATCATAGACGGCAAAGGGTATGTCGCCCGTGCCGGCGGCGGCATAGTCCTGGTCGCGGCGATAGGTTTGCCCCCTGGACCAACGGCCGGGAAATTGTTCCCTGCTGGCTGCTACCATCGTGGCCACATCCGTTGTGAGCGGATCATTCAGAGTATCGGCCGCCCAATTGATGACAATATCCCTGTATTCCGACGGATCGGTTATGGTGCTGCCGAAAAAGTTTTTTCCGATATCCAGACCACCGGAGAAATAGGCTCCACCCCAGTTATAACCGGAAATCCAGCGTTGCTCATCCGCTCCCCACGGATCGTTGTCATCGATTCCCGGCCGGATATCCCCTATCTTAAAGACAATGCCATCGATAACGGGATAGGGATAAAACGGTTCACTGCTTATCTCGCCATTCTCCAGTTTTAACTGCTTCAGGGTTTCATCCCAAAGCTTCCAGTGCATTTCACCGGTTTGCCCGTCTTTTGTAAAAACGATCGCATAGTCATGACCGGAAAGCTGTGACGGATCGGCCACCGTTAACACAATTTGGGAGGCCGTCCCCTTTACGGGTACAACATTCAGGGTATCCCGGTAGTACTCCCCGGTTTCCGCATCCTCCACGGCAAGGCGCGAGGAGGCTATCTCACGGAAACCATCAAAGTTGATTTCATAAAAAAAGGTCATTGTATCGCCACTCGTCTCTTCCTTCAGGGCAAAAAAGAAAGGCTCTTCGTTCTTACTCTCCTGAATCCCCAATCCCCCTTCTACCGGAATATGCCGTTTTTTTACGATTTCCAGATTATGTATCGCATTTATGTCATCGCGGTTGGCCACATCAAAGCGCAGATGTATATGCTCTTCCCTGTTTAACTTCCCGTCCTGCAGACCGTCTTCCCATACAATCCGCATATTCTTCAGCTCCGGCAGCGGCCTTAAACGCACCTCGCCAAGCATTCGCGGATAGCGCTTTTTTCTACCGGAAAAAACCACTTCAACATCCGCGACAAGAGCTCCGCTCCTATTGCGGAATTGTGGTCTGTTGGCCCAGATTCCGTCCCCGGCCGAACCGTCACCGTGCGCGCCGTCGTCAAACAGGGAAACCGAAAAAGCATAGCGGCCGGTATCGCGTTCTCTTAAAACAATATTACAGGAGTCAACATTTTCAAAATCCGTCAAATCCACCGTAAAAAAAGCGCCGGTGTGTTCATTATCCGGAAAGTCCGGGACGTAAGTTATTCCCGGGAAACGCATATCCCGGCCATACAGGGAGCGGATGGTTTTAATATTCTTCCTTAAGGTTTCCACGGAGGATGTGCTGTCATCTCCCAGACCGCCGACCAAAGCCACCACCATCTCCTGCTCTTCACCCGGGTTCAGGGAAAAAGGCCCGGTAGCCAGCAGCATGCGCCGGGCGGAAGCCCGGAAATTATTCCCCCGGCCGTCAACATCCCCCTCCCCCGTAACGGGGTCACCGTTAAGGGGAAACCGTGTCGCCCGGCCCGTGGCCCGATGGGTAAATGGCGAGGGATTATCCACATCCGCGGTGCTGATATAGCCGCGTAACAGGTTGTACCATTGCAGTGTTCCCTTGTACAGTCCGGGTTCCGGGTCCGTCCATTCGCTATTCCCCGACGAGAAATAACCGAAAGAGGTCATGGGCAGATTTTTAAAATTTTTAAGCAATGCGCCATTATAAAAGGCGCTGTCACCTTCCGAGGGCACCACCGGCCCCTGAAGCAACACATAAGCCATGGCCGGACTTTTGATATTAAACTTGTCAAACGCCATGTCCCTGTCACCGCTGTTATAAGCAAAGGCGTATTGCAGGGTAGAGTCGCACCCCACCAGGTCATCGCTGTTGCTGCCTATATTCGGATCCGCCCATTGGGACAGATACATCTCCTGAAAAACAGTGTCCGATATATTCCTTATTTTATATTTCTTAAAAACGGCCTGTCCCAAAGGCGATTCGGGTTGCTTAACGCCCCAGACAGTGACATCAATTTCCAGACCCAGCGGTTTCGAACCGTAGAGATTTGTGGTTTTACCGGCATCCTGATCATCCACCTTATACCAGATCACCTGATCGGCACCGATGATTCCCGGATAGTCACCCTTACGGGCATCGGGCAGTCCGTTTTCATCCGTGACGGGATTATAGACCCCGTCACCGTCCTTGTCCACCCAGGGCGCGCCCTGTTCCACCGGCCACTCTTTCCAATCCTTTTTATATTGTTCAAGAATATACCGTGCCTGTTCCCCGCTTAGCCCGCCGGCCTCTACCTGAAAAAATTCCGCGGCTTCCCGGACAACCGCCCGGGTCGTCAGCATCCGCCAGTCCCGGCGGATACGATAAATGCGTGTGGAAAGGGCGCGGGTCCCCGTCCGGTAAGTGGCCCCGCCGACGCGAATTTCCGTGGCTCCGTTATCCCCGGGAACCCGCGCGCCCCATACCAGACCGTCCTCATAAATAACGCCCGCCGTTCCCCGGGGGTAGGTTACCCCGGCGTTACCCGTGGGGTCAATAGCGGATTGACCATCATTATACAGCCAATAGGAAATGTTGCCGATGTTGCTAAGTGTAGAGACCGTTTTATCCTCCGCTTGCATGCTCATGGGTGCACCCTTTACCTCAGCTTGTCCGCTTTTTGAAAACAGGGGCTGATTGTAAAGCAGGACAAAAACAAATAAAAGCAATGGGTAATAACGTGAATACATATCTTGACCTCCGGAAAAATAAAACGGGTATCGGTAGTTTTTTAACATCTTATCTGTATAAACTCTTAAACGGAAAAACGGCGACTTTAAACACACCGACAGTATGCCTGTTCTAAAACCGTTTTACAGCTTACTTCAACAAAATCATCTTACGCGACTGAATAAAAGGCGCCTGGCTGTGGGGATAGTAAATACTCAGATTATAGATATATACCCCCGAACTCACCTTTTGCCCAAAGTCATTACGGCCATCCCAAACCACCTTATGCCGCCCTCCGGGCATGAATTCATCTTTCAGCGTACGCACCTTTTGCCCCAATATATTAAAGACTTCCAGTTTCACGTTGATATCCTGCGACAAGCCGAAATAGATATTGGTTGACGGGTTGAACGGATTGGGATAATTCTGTCTCAGGTAATAGTCGGAAGGCACATTGGAGGTCACCTCATCCTCGGAAGCGGGCGCATCTATTACCAGAGAGTCCCCCACACTGTTGGGGTTCGCCTTATAGATATCCAGCGTAAAAGGCTCCTGCAGGTAGCCGAGAGTGCCCCGGCCCGCCGGCCAGAGCACATACATCACATCCGCGCTCAGCCCCCGGGGATCATCGTCATAGCTCTGCCCCTCGTCATAATCCGAGGCCATGAAAAAGAGCAGCTCATTCCCGCCCTTTTCGGCAAAGCTTTTTCCGTCCCAGCCCATATCCCACAACAGGTTGGCACTGCCGTCGATGGCGTCTTCCACAAAACAGACATTCAGCCTTTGCGGAGGATCCTGATCCATATCATAGACGGCAAAAGGCAGATCGCCGATGCCCGCCGCGGCATAGCCCAGATCCTTGCGATAGGTGCGCCCCCGCGACCAACGATCCGGGAATTGTTCCTTGCTGGCGGCTACCCTTTCCGCCTTGGGAAGCGTTGTGGGCAAATGCAGGGTATCGGCCGCCCAAAAGATGCGGATGTTTTTATATTCCGCGGGATCGCTGATGGTGCTGCCAAAATAATTGACGCCGTTGTCCATGGCGCCAAAAAAGAAAGGAGCGCCCCAGTTATAACCGGAAACCCAACGGTAGCCTTCATAATCATATGGCCTTTTTTCGTTAATACCGGGCCTGGGATTGTTATTTTCAAAAAGCAGGCCATCCACAACCGGGCTGTAATAACCGGGCTCATAGGAAAATGCCAGGCTGTCTCTCTTGATTTCACCGCTACTTTCATCGCTTATGCGCCAGAAAAAGCCCTTGTTATCTTTATGCACGGTTACCGAATAGGTGTGTCCGGTAAAGCGCTCCGGATCGGCCACACGTACCTTTAGATAGTCCCTCCTGCCCTTTATGGAAAGCACCTCGATCGTATCCTTCCATGTTTCAGCCGGTTCAATTTTTTCAACAGGCATATTCCAAAAAACCTCTTCTTTTAAACCGTCGTATAAAATGGAAAAATAGAGTTTTAGTGTGTCTAAATACGGCAGTGTATAAAAACTTCCATTAGGCTTATCGATGGTAACCCGGCCATTTTGTTTCATCCCGCTTATTAGCACAGTGGAACCGCCCAGGAAAACCTTCAGTGTGTCAATATCATTCACGGCGTCGGGGTTAGTAACCGTAAATCCGACGCTGACGCTTTCGCCGGGATTGGGTTTT
>WGCN01000218.1 GCA_015493745.1 Calditrichales bacterium | reverse complement strand
TATCCCCGGCGTCCAGCAGCAGCACGGCGCTGCCCTCACGGGCGGCCTTTTCCCGCACTTTCTTAATGATCCCGGCCGCGCTGGCCCCGCCCCCCAGCATGGGAGGAAAGTTGGGGTTTAAAAAGGTGGCTTCGGTCTGGACGATGCCCCCGTGCACATCGTTGGTATAAAGGATGTATACCTTCTTAATGTCACCGGCCCGCGACGCCGTTATCAGCAGCAGAACCGGAAGTAAGCTCAATAGGATTCTCTTCATCAAAATATCTTTTCCTTTACAGGCAATTGGCTGTTATGTATCCCTACAGGTGGATAACAAAGTCGAGCTTGCCATAGGTTTCGTTCCATTTCACCAAATCGTTTTGTGTTCTGGTGGAGACATTGGAGTCATAGGCGGCGTCATCATACAGATCGGCCTGATAAAACTCCATGGCCGTCAATCCCAGACCCAGATTCAGATCGACATTCTTCCAGCGGTAACCCAGGCCCGCCGTTAACAGGGTTTTGGTCAACTCGCGGTTTTCGCGCATATTTTCAAAGCTGTAACCCACGCGGAAGGCAAAATCGTTAAAAAAGACATGTTCCACACCCACCCGGATATTGTAGGTATCATTGTAGTCCGGAGCCTTGTAGAGATCATCGGTGAGAGCGCTCCAGAAATTATAGTAAAAGTCAACCATCAGGCGGGCCTGTAAAATATTGCGAAAACGATAGTCGAAGCCCATGCCCACGCGCGCGGGATAGGCAACCGCCTGCGTCAGGGTCTGGCTGCTATCGCCACTGGTCAACAGGTTCTCCGTCTGATATTCAAAACCGCTGCGAAACGATCCGCCGACGCTCAGACGCTCATCGACGCGGAAACTGAAACCGGCATTGATATAAAACGGTGTGTTGAGGGCCTGCCGTTGCAGAACCGCATCGCGCGCCAGGGAATCCAGCCCCAGGGCCTTGGGGATCACCCGGTTTACGGTGGTCACATCACCGTTAAGCAGTGCCACGCTCAGCCCCACGGAAAAATTGTCAAAAGCGGCGGCAACGGTAAAAGGCAGGGCGTATAAAACGCCTTCGCCGCTAAACTCATTGTAGGCCAGCAGCTTATCGCCAAAACTGGTGGAGCGTACCTCTTCAAAGTAGTTGTAATTAAAATCCATAAACGGCATCCAGCCCAGGCTAAGGGCCAGGGGCATATCCTTTATCAGCCCTTTTAGACTGTAGACCAGTTGTGCCGAAAAATTATAGTAGCCGTTGTCCTGAAAATAGTAGGAACCGTAATCGACAAATCCGCCAAAATTATCATAATAGGGAAAAGAGCGGTCTTCCTGAAGCGACAGGAAATCACCGCCACCCTGCAAAACCAGTCCGCTGTCGGCCCGGGCCAGCAGGGCCGGATTGTGGCTGGCGGCCAAAAGAACGCCCCCCGCGGCCAGACCGCTGTTACCCAGGGCCAGTCCGCGCGCCGTGGGCGAGGCCACTTCAAAGCCATAGCGGGCCTTATCCAAATTAAGGTTCGCCTGTTGCGCCCGGGCGGCCGTATACAAAAACAAAAGCAAAAGTGTCAGAGTTATGCGTTTCATGCCATCCTCGTTTTCATTAAAAAGTATAGTTCAGTTCCAAATAGACGGTGTTCTGGTTGGTGCGCACATAGTCCGCACCGTAGCGCAATCCGGGATCAGGATTCGCGGGGGAATAGGCCACGTTTTGCACCGGTTTATCTATGTTCAACGTATATTTCAGACGCATGCTGAAGTTGCTGTTAAAACGGCTGTACAGCGAAAGCCAACTGCGCATGGCCCCACGCTGGCTGTCGGTAACGATAAATTGCGTATCCTCAAAATTCCAGAAGAAACCCTTGTACATCAGAAAAAAACCGCTCAGCTTCAGATAGGTGTTAAAGTTGTGGGTAAAACCGGCGCCGTATCCCTCGCTGTCCAGCACAATATCCCCAAACACGCGCGGACGCGGATGCACCAGCGTTTTTCCCTTTACGTAGATCAGCGAAACGCTGTTAAAATCGGAGAGACGGGCGCGGATACGGCCGCGAAACTCCAGGCTTTTAAAATAGCGCAGGGAAATATCATTCTGCTCGTCGCGGGCCTGCCATTTTTGCCGTAATTGAATCTGCAGGGGAAAAATGGGACGATAGTCCAGCCAGCCCACCAAACGGTATTGCGAAGCGCGGTCGGCCTTGCGTGTCCACTGATCAAACTCAAAGCGGGTGGTCAACTGGCGGCTGATCTGGTAAAAGGAGTTGAGATAAAAGCCCTCTTCGCTCTGCGGCTGGGGAGCGTTGCTGTACAACTGGCCATACAGGGCGGATTGCAGATAGTAGTAATCCTCGTAAATGGTGCCCTTAAAACGGCGGTAGTTGGAAAAAGAGCGTTGATAGGGGTTATCGTAGGCCACATCGTAGTTGCGGTAAAGGGCCAGCATGTTAAAGCCGGGATACTGCAGATAGGCCGAAAGCACCAGGGCACTGGGATCATCACCCAGCTTCAGGATGCTGCCGCCCTTGTCCAGTTCGCCATATTCGCCCATCAGGGCCAGGTTGCCGATTACGGTCTGAAAATCAAAACCATACACCCGGCGGAAAGATTTGGCATCGGCCCAAAAGGGATTGCTGCCGCGGCTGATGGGGCCGCCGTAGGCCTGTTTGATTTCGCTGTCGGCCGTTACCTGCCTTCGCTCCCAGTTATTGTCGGCCACGATTTCCGTGGGTTGCGGATCGAGCAGACGGTCATAGGCGCTCTCGTAATAGGTAAGCCCCAGCCAGGTGCCGGGCAGGAAGTCATATTGCACATGACCGCCGACGGTCAGTTCGTTCACGGCGTTCAGCCAGGAGAGATCGGTTTGATCCGGCAGGCGGCCGGCGTCATCGGCGGCATAGGCAAAACGCTGATCCAGAACGATCAATTGGTTAAAGGCGTGATTTCCGGCGGAATCGGCGGCGGCGCGGTTCAGGATGGCGTCACGCGGGGCGTAGGAGACAAAGCCGATGGCGCTTAAATCTCCGTAGGCCACTTCGGCGGCGGTGCCGCGCAGACGAAATTCCCGGGTGCGTGAGTTGTCGCCGCTAAGTCCCTTAAAGCGCTTGCGGAAGCCGAATCCCGATTTACGCGGGGTAAAAAAGTCGGTGTTTTCCATGATCACCCCCTGGCCGAAGGTCAGGCTGTAATCACCCACGTAGAGCTTGCGCAGCTTAAGATCATTGGCCGTGCCGATATTCCAGGAAAAGTTTTCCAGGCCGGCAAACCATTTTATTTTCGGGAAGGTGTTGTCACTGTCATAATATTGAATCGGCTCTCCCAGGTAGTGATTGTACGAAAAGCCAAGTTTAAAATGACGGTCTATGGAAAAGCGTCCGCGCACATACTGGTTGGGATAGCTGTTGGCCGGCGCCACAAAGGCGTTATTAACAATATTCACCTCGTTGTTGACGTCCGCTTCATCGGCCATAAACGGGGTGTTATCCATGCGCACGGTCACATGGCCGTGTACGGGCACGGCGCCCTTATCGTCCGGCGGATTGTAGTCCACAAAGTTGCGGGCGTTGGCATAGCCGTAATAACTGAGTCCCGGCACGCCGCGCAGATCGCGCATATTGCGGATGCGCCCGTTCTCCAGCCGGTAATTCATGATGGCCACGGCGTCGGCGGGGGACATGTTTTGCAGGTTGATCAACTGGTCATACCCCGCTTCGTTGACATTGATGGGGTCCAGGGCGTTTTCGATCCACAGGTCGATCAGGGCTTCGTTAATGCCCTCCTGCCCGCTCCAGCGGTCAAAGCGGTAATACATACGCTCGATGCGCTGCTGGGTGGTGCTGACGGGGCGAAAAGGCTCCACATGGATCAGCGGCTTTAATTTAATAAAGGTCTTCTGATCCATACCCTTGATCCGTTTCAGATCGTAAATGCTTTTCAGGTCGCCGCGATATGTGAGGTAGTTATATATTTCCTCCGCCAGCCTGGGGGAAACCGGCAGTTGTTCTATCTCCTCCAGGGTGGCGTTGTTGATATCCAGCCGTTGTTGCGGAGAATAGACCTGCGCCGTCGCCCCCAGGGCCGTCCAGAATGTTATCTGTATAAGAATAAATCGTAGTGTTTTCATCTGTTCTTTTCTTTTGTGTCCAAACCGGTTTTAGAAAGCGTACATCATGCTAAAACTATGTGTTTCGGCCAGCGTGGGGTGATTCCGGAAACTGTAATCCAGACGGAAGCCGGCATATTTAATTCCCAAACCGGCGCTAAAGCGGTTGGGCTGCGTGCTGGCCCCCAAACGTAAATCCAGCACCTCATACAGGTTAAACTCAAAACCGGCCTCAACCTGCGGTTCCAGCCCGATGGTCTTGTTGACCGAAATGCTGGTGGTTAAAGCCGAATAGGGGCGATAGGCCGCGCCAACGACTATGCGCCGTTGCAGTTCGTTGTTGCTGCCCCGGCCAATGGTCGGGCTGTTAAAATTGTAAAGATAAACGCCCAAAAAGGTACGCTTGTATATGGAGGCCATCAGACCGATATCCATGCCCAGCGCGCCGGCAGAACCGAGGTTGCGGCCATCCACCGACTCCCCCAGGCGCCAGTAATAATACTTCAGATTATAACCGACCGACAGGCTGGTGTGAATGTCATTAAGCAGATAAAAGCCGTGGGAAAAACCGACGGTGGTTTCCTGACTGAGGCTCTCGCCTTCATAATTGACGCCGAAGTTATCGACCATGATACCGGCACTGCCGTACCTGGCCGAAAGGGGCAAAACCACGCTGCCGAAAACGGCGTTGAAAAAGCTGTAGCCGAAAGGACGCTGATAGGCCAGCCCCAGTTGCCGTTCGCTTATCTGAGCCAGTCCGGCGGGGTTGTAGTATGAGGCCCAGGCATCATTGGCCACGGCCACAAAGGCATTGCTCATGCCGGAGGCCCGCGCCGAGGGATAACGGTCGTCAAAGGCTCCCGCCTGTGCCAGACTGTACAATCCGATCAAAATAAAGATAAATTTTCTCATAAATTTTTCCGGTTTCATATTAGAGGTTCTTTTTCCGCGCTTAACGTGAAAGCAGGGTGCCGATAACAACGGGCGCCGCGCGAACTGTTTTATTGCCTGTATCCTTATCCACCACTTCAAAATGCAACACATAGGCGCCCACGGTCAGCCGGTCGCCCAACTGATTGCGTCCGTCCCACTCCAGCTTTACCGGCAGGGGTATGCCGTCGCCATCCACCAGGGTGGCCACCAAACGGCCGTTCATATCGTAAACACGCAAGGTAACCCGGGTATTGGCCCCTCCGGAACCGTATTCTATGGTCAGCTTTTCACCCTGATCCGGGGCAAAGGGCCGCGCGGGAACCTTCAGGGAAACCGGCTGATTGCTCAGGTCGATCAGACCGATGTCTTCCTGATAGCCCACCAGTACCTGCCCGGCATTGGCAAACACGCCATGGACGCCGCTGGCCTCGATAAAGTCGCCCACGTTAAAATCATCCAGATTCAGACCGGCGGTATCCCAAACACGGATGGTGGTTTCACCGGAACCGTCGTCGATAAAAATGTTGGTGCCGCCTCCGGCGGAAGATTTACCGGTAACGATGCCCTTTACATGCACCCAACTGCCCTCATAACTGGCCAGGGCCGCCTGCCCCGTGCTGAGCGGCAGCGGATCGGGCAGGGGATAGTTCTTGCTGAGCACGGTGGTGGTGTAGTTTTCGATTTCCAGCGTGCCGTTAAAGGAGGTCAGGGTTCCCTGCAATACCACCAGGTTGCCGCGCACGATGTCCGGGTCGGGACTGCCGCGGCGGAATACATTGAGACCGGCGCCATCCTCATCGGCGATATAAGCCGAGGTAAAATCGTTGCGCAGAATACCGGCGCCGATGACGATCACCCCCTTGATGCTGATGGCCGTGCCGTCGGGCTGCTTGCGGGCCTCGGAGATGCTGATGGTCGGAATATCGGTGCCGCTGCCCACCAAAACGATGGGCGCGCTTTTAATGGAAGTCAGCACTCCGCCGCTTTGGGCGGTTTTTATATTAAAGGTCGATACCGTATTGGCGTTGGGCGCGCTGATATTTTTTAAGGTTAAGGTGCCCTCCAAACCGCCACTCAGCTCAAAGCCGCTCAGGGTCACCAGACCGGCCGTTACCTCTATATTGGCACTGCCGAACACCCCGCCCGTGCCGACGTCGGCGGAGGAGCCGCTAAAGCTCCAGCCGGAAGGAATGGCCAGGGTGGCCCGGGAAAGGGTATCTTCGGTGGTGGCGCTAAAGG
>WGCN01000217.1 GCA_015493745.1 Calditrichales bacterium | reverse complement strand
GGCCCGGCTTACCCCGGTGGATCGCATGCTGTTGGAAACCGACAGCCCCTTCATCACCCCGGCGCCGCACCGGGGCAAGCGCAATGAGCCCTCGTTTGTTATCCATACGGCCAAAAAAATCGCCGAACTGAAAGAGATGGATATCAAAGAGCTGGCCGAAATGACCACGGCCAACGCCAAACATCTGTTTACTCTGAACATCTGATGAAATACGCCCATCCGGCTTTAAAAAAATACAGTCAGAATTTTTTAAACCAGCCCGCCCTGGCCCAAAAAATAGTTGAGGCGCTGGAGGTGAGCGCTGCCGACAGTGTGGTGGAGATCGGCCCCGGTCCCGGCATACTGACCCGTCTGGTGAACCAAAAACCGCTGCGTTCCTTTTGGGCGGTGGAGCTGGACGGGCGCTGGCATGAACAGTTGCTGGCCCTGGGTGGTCCCGTAAAGCCCGTACATGCCGATTTTTTAAAGTGGCCGCTGGAAAAAGCCGCCACGGAAGAACATCCGGTTAAAATTATCGGCAACATCCCCTACCATATTACCACGCCTATCCTTTTCAGGCTGCGGGATCATCACCGGCTTATATCCCGGGCGGTGATCATGATGCAAAAGGAGGTGGCCGAACGCATCGTGGCCGTGGAAGGCAGCAAAAGCTACGGCATTTTATCCGTTGGTTTAAGAACCTTTGCCGATGTGCGCCTTTTATTCACCATCGGTAAAAAAAATTTTACGCCCGCGCCCAAGGTCGATTCGGCGGTTGTCCGTTTCGATTTTTATCCCCGGGTTGAGGGACTGGATAATCCCGAATTGTTCATCCGTCTGGTACGCACGGTTTTTAACTACCGCCGCAAGATGTTGCGTAATTCTTTGGGTAGAATTATTGACCGTTCCATTGTATATTCCCTGCAATCCGTACCGCTGGACGCGCGTCCGGAACAGCTTTCGATAGCCCAGTTCAAACAACTGTCCAACGAAGTAAATCAACTTATCCACACATAAATCCGGGATACATTCATGGCGGAACTGCAAGTAGACAGCATTTTGCCGGATATACAATCGCTGATAGAGGAGGGGCAGAAAACCGCCCTGCTCAATATTCTTATTGATATGCATCCTGCCGATATCGAGGCGATTTTAAACCGTCTGAATAAGGATGACCGGCGTTTTGTGTTCGGATTGCTGCCCACGGAGCTGGCTTCCGAAGTGTTGCCGGAGCTGGATACGCCGGTGGCCGAGGATGTACTGGAAGAGGTTTCCGATCAGCGTATTTCCTCCATTATCCATGAGATGGATTCCGATGATGCCGCCGACGTGGTGGCCGATTTGCCCGATGACGTCAAGGAGCGGGTGCTGGATACCCTGGAAGACGATGTTTCCGACGATGTTAAGGAACTGCTGGACTACGATGAGGACAGCGCCGGCGGCATTATGGCCAAGGAGGTTTTGGCCATGCCCGCGGACGCCACCGTCAACGAAACCATCGAAAAGCTGCGCGAAATGCGCGACGAGGTGGATAACCTCTACAACATCTGGGTGGTGGATGACAACCAGGTTTATCTGGGCAATGTCAACCTGACCGATCTGGTTTTGGCGCGCGGCGGTGACAAGCTGACGGCCATCATGGACGCCGACGTGAATCCCATACATGTGGAGATGGATCAGGAGGATGTGGCTCAGCACTTTAAGAAATATGACCTGGTCAGCGCGCCGGTGGTGGACAGTGACGGCCGTTTGGTGGGCCGCATTACCATTGACGACATCGTTGATGTGCTGGAAGAAGAGGGCTCGGAAGATATCGCCCGTATTGCCGGTGCACCGGATGAAGAGATTCAGGAAGACTCGGCTTTTAAGATCGCCCGCGCCCGTGTTCCCTGGCTGATGGTGGCCTTTGCCGGGGAGATGGTGGCGGCCTATATTCTCAGCTTGTTTTCGGCCACGCTCAATGCGCGCATCATTACCGCCATGTTTATTCCCGTGGTCATGGCCATGGGCGGTTCCAGCGGGCAGCAGGCTTCGGTAACGGTGGTACGCGGCCTGGCCACCGGTGATATTGAACTGCACGACACCCGGCGGCGCTTGTTCAAAGAGTTCCGGATATCCCTTTTAAACAGTATGTTTTTTTCCCTGTTGCTCTTTGTCATTGTCTACTTTTGGGATGGAATCATTTTTGCCACTATCCTGGCCACCTCCATGTTCCTGGTGATCAACAACGCCACGGTTCTGGGCGCCCTGGTACCGCTGATCTTTAAGCGCCTGAATATCGACCCGGCGCTGGCCGCGGCCCCTCTGGTCTCCACCACCAATGATATCATCGGTCTGCTAATCTACCTAAGCATCACCACCATCATTCTGGCCTTCGGCCTGTAAAAAAAAAGCCCGCCTGAGGCGGGCTTTAAAATAGTAGGAATGCTTTTTTTAAATGTGTGTCAGCCATTCCTCGGGTATTTCCGTACTACCGTCAAAGATACCGAAAAACAGATCCTGCAGTTTTTTGGTAATCGGACCGCGTTTGCCGATGCCCACCTTGATCTTATCCACGGAGCGGATGGGGGTGATTTCCGCGGCTGTTCCGGTAAAGAAAATCTCATCGGCGATATAGAGGCTTTCGCGGGGCAGCGCTTCCCGGGCCAGATTCAGTCCCAGGGAGTTAACCAGATTGATGACCGTGGAACGGGTGATACCGGGCAATACGGCGGAACTGAGTTCCGGGGTGAAGACGGTTTTGCCTTTGATCAGGAAGAGGTTTTCCCCGCTGCCTTCGGCCAGGAAGCCCTGATGATCCAGGGCGATGCCTTCGGTATAGCCGTTAAAAATAGCTTCCATTTTGATGAGCTGGCTGTTCATATAGTTGGCGCCGGCCTTGGCCATGGCCGGCAGGGTATTGGGAGCGATACGGTTCCAACTGGAAACCATGACGTCCACCCCCTGTTCCAGAGCCTCGGGGCCCAGGTACTTTCCCCACTCCCAGACGGCGATATAGGTTTCGATGGGGTTGTCCATCGGATTGACGCCGAACTTCCCGAAACCGCGAAAAACAATCGGGCGGATATAACACTCCTCCAGGTTGTTAACGCGAATGGTTTCCAGAACGGCTTCTACCAGTTCATCAACGGTATAGTCCGGTTCCATGCGATAAATACGGGCGGAGTTGAGCAGCCGCTGCATATGGTCACGCAGGCGGAAGACGGCCGGACCGTTGGGGGTTTTATAGCAGCGAATACCTTCGAATACGGAGGTTCCATAGTGTATCACGTGAGACATAACATGAATATGGGCATCGTCCCAGGCGATAAATTCGCCGTTTTTCCATACTTTTTGACCGATTTTTGACATAAGAACTCCTTTTTTGTGGCCTGTCGAAGAGAATGGGGAAAATTGCAGGAAGTCCCCGCTGTTGCCGCTGCGGCACTCCCTTCGCCATGTATTGTGGATATGAGGGGCTTCCCTGCGGGGAAGCGGATAATCTACTTCTTTTTCTTTTTACCGGAAAGCATGCCTACCAGTTGGATAACCGTACTGAGGGCGCTTCCCAGTGTGGCCAGGCGGGCTTTAATTTGCCGGGTAAAGGCCTCTTCAATTTCGGCAAGGCTGTTTATGGCCGTTTCCACTTTTACGGTTGTGGTTGTCAGATTGCCGGAGATATCCTTAAGGTTGCTCATGACCTCCGGCAGGTCCTTGTTGACCGTATCCAGGGTTTGGTTGAGCTTGCCTACCGACTCTTTGAGCTGCATTACCACAGGCATCAGCATAATCACCAGCGCCGTAAGAGCCAGTAAAAAAACAACAAAAGCAATTTCCCAGTACATTTAAAACCCTAACCTTTAAATTTATGACTCTTTAGTTTTGGTTTCTTCGCTGTCCGTCTCTTCATCTATCGAGTTGAGACTTTCTTCAAAGGCACGCTCTTCGGCGGTTTCCGCGGGGGCGGTTTTCATGCTTTTTTCCACGCCGCCGACCTTGTTCTTCAGCTCGCTCAGTTCCTCATATATTTTGTCCAGTTCTTCCTTGGCCTTTTTAATGATGTCATCGCTGTCATTAAAAAGCTCTTCCCGGATATCCCGGCCGGATTTGGGAGCAAATAAAACACCGGCTATCAAACCGATAGCGCCACCAACAATCAAACCGCTAAAAAAGCCACTTCCGTTTTCTGATGACATGGTTTCCTCCAATCTGTTTTAAATTATATTTACATAAGCATAGACAATAAGCTTTATAAAAATACTGAAATTCTGCTCTATTTTCAATTGTTCCACAAATTCTTTTTGAAATAATTTTGACAATGCACTTGCACGGTTATAAATTTGTCAGCTAATTTTTATTACCGAGAGGAAAAACGGATGGCCATTCAGACATTAGATTTAAAAAGTCTTCGTGAAAAGAAACTCAACATTTATGAAGCCTGCCTGCTTATCTCGGCGCGCGCCCGGCATATCAATACGGAACGCATCGAAAAGAAAAAAGATAATGAAATGTTTTCCGACATGGATCTGTATGATGAGGCGGATATCTATGATCGTGAATTGATGGAAGATATTAAGTTTGAGAAAGAGATAAATCCTACCGTGGTCGCCCAGCAGGAGTTTTTCGATAACAAGATCCGTCTGTACTATGAAAAGGATGACGAACAAAAGGATGTCTAATTTCCTTTTGCTTGTCAAAGGAATGCTTGTTATTTTACTTCCATCAACCGGTATGCAAGGAGTCGTTTTATGAAGATCAAAGAGAAAATTGAGAACCATATCGCTATTTTATCCCTGTCGGGAAAAATGATGGGAGGACCGGAAACCACCGAACTTCATGATCACATCAAAGGGCTGATCCATGACGGTGTTAAAAATATCGTTATCGATTTGGGTGATGTTAAGTGGATGAACAGTTCCGGCATGGGGGTACTGATGGCTTCCAAAACCACTCTGGACAATGCCGGCGGACGGCTGGTGCTGGCCCGCGTGACCGAAAAGGTTCAAAGCCTGCTGATGATTACACAACTGATCAAAGTCTTTGAAACCTACGAAACCGTCGACCGGGCGATTTCATCTTTTAGTTAAAAAAACATTAGTAAAATAAAGGGATTGGGTCTACTCAATCCCTTTTTTTGTTTTTACAGGTGATAAATTGGCGTATCTTGACGATAACCCGACCTCTTCCTATTTTATACAAGCAAAATAAACGGACTTAGATTTATGGATACTTCTCAGGAAATAGCGCAACTGCAAAAGGAGCTGGCCCGTAAAAAGCTGGAAATGGATTCCATACAGCATATCGGTCAGGCCCTCAGTTCCGAGCTGAATATCGAACGTCTGCTGATGGTGGTTATCCGCGAGGTGAACACCCTGATGCACGCCGAACGGGGTACTTTTTATATTGTGGATCAGGAAAAGGGCGAGTTGTGGTCCAAGATTGCCCAGGACGCCGAGATTACGGAAATACGATTGAAAATAGGCGTGGGCATCGCCGGCCACGTGGCCAAAACCGGCGAGGTGATCAACATTCCCGACGCCTACAAGGATGACCGCTTTAATCCGGCCATCGATAAAAAGACCGGTTATAAAACGCGCAGCATTCTGTGCATGCCCATTTTCGAGGCCACCACCGATCAAAGCCGGAAGCGGGCCATCATCGGCGTGCTGCAAATCCTGAACAAACAGGACGGGGTGTTTGAGGCCGAGGACGAAGAAATGCTGGCCAGCATGGCCTCGCAAATCGCCATCGCCCTGAATAACAGTTCGCTTTATTCCAAGCTGGAAAAGAAACTGAACGAGCTGGATCTGCTGTTTGAACTGGAGCGGGAAGTTAATAAGGCGGCCAGCCTGGATGAGCTGCTGTCCATTTCCATCGATAAGATCGTAACCACCATGGGGGTGGAGGCCGGGCTGATCACCCTGCGCGACCCCAAAAGCGGTGAGTTTAACAGCCGGGTGGTTAAAAATATCGCGCCGGCCGTGCTGACCGATCTGCACTTTTCCGGGGAAAGCGGCATTGTGGGCCAGGTGGTAAAAAGCGGCGAAATATACGTCACCAACAACACCAGCGAGGATCCCCAGTTTAAGCAGGCCTTTGGCGATAAGATCGGCATGGAAATCCGGCAGGTGGCCTGTGTGCCATTGCTGATCGATGATGCGGTGATCGGTGTGCTGGAGCTGTTAAACAAATCGGGCAGAGATGACTATTTCAGCCGGGATGATGAACGTCTGCTGGCTTCGATCACCAGCCAGATATCCCGTACCATTGAAACCTTCCGCTTGCGGGAAGAGAAGATAAAGGCCGAACGCTTATCCGCTATCGGCAATATGATGAGTACCATCGTCCATGATTTACGCACGCCGATGAACAACATCTATGGTTTTGTGGATCTGCTGAAGGAGGAAGAAGACGCCGAAGCGCGCCGCGAGTACGCCGATATTGTTATTCAGCAAATCAAGTTCTTAACCAACATGACCACCGATGTACTGGATTTTGCCAAGGGTAAGTCCAGCGTGCTGCCGGTGAAATGTGCCGTCAATAAGATACTGGATGATTTTGAAAAATTCTTTAAGGATGATGTGGTCAAAAAGGGGTATGAGTTCCATACCGAATGCAATGTGGCCAGTATGATCTATGTCGATCCGGAAAAGATCCAGCGCATATTCATGAACATCATGAAGAACGCCCTGGAGGCCATGCCGCCGGGGGGACGTTTTTCCATTACCGCCGGTCAGGAAGGGGATGCCGTTGTTTTTGCCCTGACCGACAACGGCAGCGGTATTCCGCCCGAAATTCAGGACAAACTGTTCGACTCCTTTGTCACCAGCGGCAAAAAGGGGGGCACCGGTCTGGGGCTGGCCATCGTAAAAAAACTGATTGAAGAACAAAAAGGGCGTATCGAAGTAGAATCCCGCGTCAATGAAGGCACATCCTTTAAAATATATTTTCCGAAATTGCAATAATGGACACGCGTACGGCTGTTTTTTATGATCCCCTGTGTTTGGAGCATAACCCGGGGCCCACTCATCCGGAAAAGGCGGCCCGTCTGGAAAAAACGGCGGGACTTTTAAAAAACAGCGCTGTAAATGAAAAGCTGGAATGGCGGCGGCCGCGGCCGGTTAATAGCGCCCTGTTGCGGGCGGTGCATGAGGCACCCATGGTGGAAGGCATTCTGGCCCTGAAAGGTCGTTACGGGCAACTGGATGCCGATACCGCGGTATCGCCGGCCAGTGTGGAAGCAGCCCTGCTGGCGGCGGGCGGCGCCTGTGACGCCGTGGATTTTGTTCTGGAAGCGGAAGAGGGGCGCGTCGCCTTCAATCTGTGCCGGCCGCCGGGGCATCATGCGGAAAAAGAGCGCCCCATGGGTTTTTGCCTGTTCAACAATGTGGCTGTGGCCGCCCGCTACGCTTTAACCCTAAAGGCTATTTCCTCGGTGTTGATCGTGGATTGGGATGTACACCACGGTAACGGCACCCAGGATATTTTTTATGAAACGGACAAGGTGATGTTTATCAGTTTGCACCAGCATCCCCTTTACCCCCACCGGGGCATGGCGGATGAGCAGGGCCGGGGAGCGGGGCGGGGATACACCCTAAACTACCCCTTGCCGCCGGGAACAACCGGAGCGGAATATCTGGAGACCCTGGGCCGGGCGCTGGAACGGACCGCGGAAAGATGTTCGCCCGATCTGCTTTTTATCTCCGCCGGTTTTGACGCCCACCGGGAGGACCCCCTGGGCGGGATGGAACTGACGGAAAAGGATTTTTCCGCTATGACGGCCTTGTGCCGTGCCTTTGCCGCAAAACATTGTCGCGGGCGCATCGTTTCCACCCTGGAGGGCGGCTATCATATCCCGGCCCTGGCGCGCAGCACCGTCAGCCATGTGGAGGCCCTGTCATGCAACGGCTGATGGTTATCCTTTGGGGGGTGCTGTGGCTGAGCGGCTGCCAGGCGGAAAAAAAGAGTGAACTAACAGCGGAAAAAATCATGGAACTTCGCGATCAAATGGTGGAACGGCAGATCATCGCCCGCGGTGTACAGGACAGCGCCGTGATCCGGGCCATGCGCACCGTCCCGCGCGACGTCTTTGTGCCCGAAGCGGACCGGGCCAACGCCTATCGCGACGAGGCGCGCTCCATCGGTTACGGACAAACCATCAGCCAGCCCTATATCGTTGCTTTTATGACCGAACAACTGCGGGTAAAGCCGGGAGACCGTGTTTTGGAAATCGGCACCGGTTCCGGCTACCAGGCGGCGGTGCTGGCACAGATCGTCGATACGCTCTATTCCATCGAAATCATCGGCGAATTGGCCGAACATGCCCGGGAAACGGTAAAAAAACTGGGTTATGATAATATCATCATCCGCCATGGCGACGGCTATGCCGGCTGGCCGGAAAAAGCGCCCTTTGACGCCATTGTGGTTACCGCCGCCCCGCCAAGCATCCCCCCCCTGCTTCTGGAGCAGTTGAAGGAGGGCGGGCGTATGGTTATCCCGGTGGGCGAATATGTGCAGGAGCTGAATGTGATCACCAAGGACGAGCACGGCCTGCATATGGAAAGCGTGCTGCCGGTACGCTTTGTGCCGATGACCGGCAAAATCCGGCAAAAAAAAGAAAAATAAAGCTGCGTTTGCTCGACAACGGCTTAGCTATTAAACGCCCTTTCCTGTAAATTTAGCGGGTTGACATATTCGAGGTGAGAAAAAGTGTATTCAAAAAGACGTGCCCGCATTGCCGATGAGATTTTAAGCGGTCACATGAAAAAAGATATCTGGGGCCGCCTGTACGGTCAGTTGGTCTATAAACAAAAAAAAACGGCCATCACGCCGGAAATGCTGGCTTCCCTGCAATATGCCCTGGAAATGCGGGGGCTGGTCAGCCGGGTGGAGGCCAACGCGCGTAACTACTATCTGCGTATCCTGGCTTCGGACCGGGCGCCGGCGCGGGATAACTACATTCTGCATGTTTTTTTGCTGCTCCTGACCGTGGTCACCACCTCCCTGGTGGGGGCGCAGTTCATCATGCGCGATCCCTTTAACTCCTGGGCCGATTTTTTCAGCGGCCTGGATTATTCCTTTGCCCTGCTGTCCATTTTGCTGGTGCATGAAATGGGGCATTACCTGGCGGCCCGCTTTCATAAAATCAGGGTCACGCTGCCTTTTTTTATTCCTTTTTACATTCCCGCTTTTCATCCGGGAACTTTCGGTGCCTTTATCAAGATAAAATCGCCCATCCCCGATAAACGGGCCCTGTTTGACGTGGGGGTGGCCGGGCCCCTGGCCGGGGTGGTGATGAGCATCTTCTTCCTGTGGCTGGGCTTCAGCCGCCTGCCGGATCAGCAAAGTGTATGGGCCTTTCTGGAAACGCTGCATCCCATGGATCAAAGCCAGAGCATTGCCCTGACCCTTGGCGACAATCTGTTGTTTGATTTTATAAAAACGGCCACCGGAAAGAGCTGGCTGCCCATGTCGGAAATCTATCATTTTCCCTATATTTTTGCCGGTTGGTTCGGTCTGCTGGTTACGGCCATCAACCTGATGCCTATCGGCCAACTGGACGGCGGCCATATCACCCACGCCCTGTTTGGCGAGCGCGCCGGACGCATAGCGTTGCTGGCCTTTGCCCTGCTGATCTTTTTAAACATCTACCTGATCAGCCGTTTTGACTCCACGGTTTATGTGTTGTGGACGATCCTGATTCTGGTTTTTATCCGTTTTAAACATCCACCCACGCTGGATGAAAGCCTGTCGCTAACGCCGGGGCGCCGCCTGCTGGGCTATCTTTCCTATGTGGTTTTTATTGTCACCTTTACCCCCTTGCCCATTTATATCGCTTAGGAGATTGTATGCTGCTTATCGTTTCTTTGGTTGTGGTTTTGCTGCTTTTGCTGTGGATCGGTCTGATCTTTTTACGCAAGGGGCTGTGGGACGCCGCCCATCGCAATCTGCTGGATCTGGAAGACCGCTACGGCGGACAGGTGATCCGCAATAGCTTTGCCGCCCGGCCGGTGTACAAGGGTAAAATCCATAACCGGGAGATTACCATAAATTTCAGCAGTGAAAAGGGAAAAAAGGGCCGGATCAATTATATGGATATCTCCATAAACGCCGACAGCGCCCTGACGCTGACCATCGCCGAAAGCGGCTGGCTGGAAGATCAGAACCCGGAAAATCCCCTTTCCGAAACGGTGGTGGAGGCCGGGGGAAGGCGCTATCATCTGATGCCGGACAAAAACCGGAAGCTGGAACGGCTGGCCGCTAAGAAAGAATTTATAAACGCCGTGGGCCGTTTTGACAAACTGGCCTATTTTTTTATCGGTAAAAGCGGTGTTATTTGTGAGTTTAAAATGGATAACGCGGCGCGGGATACGGAGTTTGAACCGTTGAACGCCCGTTTGCAAAACATCTTCATCCTGTTAAGCGTGATAGGTTAATCATGTCAACATCCTTTAAATCCGGCTATGCCGTTATCATCGGGCTGCCCAACGCCGGAAAGTCCACCCTGCTCAACCATTTGCTGGATGTACGTCTTGGTATCGTCTCTTCGCGGCCGCAAACCACGCGGCGTAACGCCCTGGGCATTTTAAACCGGGAAGATATGCAGTGCATTTTTCTGGATACGCCCGGCATCGTCAAGCCGAAATACGAACTGCACCGCAAGATGAACCGCCAGATCGAGCTGGCCCTGGACGACGCCGATATTGTTTTGCTGATGGTGGACGTTACCGGTCGCCGGCACCCCATAGACCTGGGCTGGCCGCTGAAATATCTGAAAGGGCGCAAGCTGATCGTCGTGCTCAATAAAATCGATCTGCTGGAAAAAAAGAAGCTGCTGCCGCTGATGACCCTGTATAACGAAGCCCTGCATCCCCATGCCCTGATACCCGTTTCCGCCGAAAAACGGGACGGTCTGGAGGAGTTGATGGCGGAGATCAAAAAGCTGTTGCCGGAAGGGCCGGCCTTTTATCCCCCGGATATGCTGACCGATCAGCCGGAACGGTTTTTTGTGGCCGAGATTATCCGCGAACAGATTTTTCGCTCCTTTCATGAGGAGATTCCGTACAGCACCGATGTGGTGATCGAGGAGTTTAAGGAACGGGAGAACAACAAGGATTATATCCGCGCCGTGGTCTATGTGGAACGCGACTCGCAAAAGGGGATATTGATCGGCAAGGGCGGGGCCAAGCTGAAAAAGGTGGGCCAACTGGCCCGGCAGGTGATCGAATATTTTCTGCAGCGTCCGGTATATCTGGAGCTGAAGGTGAAGGTGTTGCATAACTGGCGCAAGGATAAAACGGCGCTCAACCGTTTCGGCTACGAGTAAGCCCGGCCGCTCCTTCGGTATGTGCGGCGAAGAGACGTCTTATGTTTCCGCCGCATACCTCAACCCGTTGAAACGATTGGGGAATGTTGTATGCCTTTCCCATCCCCCCGGATGAATCCGGGGGTTAACGCTTTGGATATACACTATTCTTCTCCCCGGGGTGTGGGTAAAAAAATAGTAGAGGTGGTAGGAAATCACGTTTGTTCAGAATAAAAACAGAGCCCGTAAATGGTTTTGTGTAAATCACTTAGTTGTATTAAATTTAGTTAGGTTTATCCATGAAAGGGTTCTTATGTTTTTTACCAATAAAATAAGTTCTTAAAATGATATTGGGATATTCTCCGACAAAAAACCGCTCGGAAACTAAAAGAAGATTTTTCAGGAAATATTATCTCACTTCTTACAGGAATGATATCCTTTTCAGAAGATCTAAAAATTTTCGCCTTTATTATACCGTTACTTTTTGGGTTTTTATGTTGTTTTCCTTGCGAGTGGGCAGTGTTATCTTTTTTTCTGTAAGCCCGATCGCCTATAAAGGTTTAAATATAATTCTGCCTGAGGTGGCCGATACAAAATATTTTACATTTGACGTAAAGCGGACAGATAAAATCAGAATATGGGTTTCCGTAAGGCACCAAATTGTAATTAATGAAAGTCCCGTAAGTTTTGAAAAGCTGTCTGAATTTATAGCAGTTAAAAAGGAATCTGGAAAACCCCAAAATTATATTTTATACATCGATCGTCATTGCAAAATGTCCGTAGTATCAAAGTTATTAAATGTATTGAGAAAAAATAATATAAAAAATGTTGTTTTGGCAACAGCTTCGTTGAACACTTACATTCTACCGGATAATGAGTTATTGATCAAACGGGCGCCTTAACAAAGCAGGCGCCGGAAAAAAGATGTTTTGCTCTCGTAAATTTGTTTTGCGGTAACGGCAGATTCCCCCAGCTGATCTCCGGATGTTGTGTCCTAATCATAAAACGGGAATTCCCGAGCCTAAGACCCCAAAGATCATCCTGCGTCAAAGCGGCATTGATAATGACTTTGATTGGGCTGCGGATGGTGATCGAATAATCATACAACCTGATTATCTTCATAAAAGCGCCATGCGAAAGTCCGTTCCTCCCTTAAGGCCTTTTCCGTTTGGAAAAGAATTGTCCGCTCTGTTGGGCTACTCACCTGTAACAGGCCATACTTAAAGTGAATAAGCGGTCGTTTACCGTGTCCCCCAAAAAAAAGTTGCTACCGGCAAATATGACCCTTATATTCTAATATTAGAACATAAAAGGCAGGTACGTTATGACCAACGCGGAATTCGCTGTTTTAAGTCTGCTGTCGGAACGCCCCCGTCATGGCTATGATATCGAAAAAACCATTGTTGAGCGCGGTATGCGTGAGTGGACGGAAATAGGTTTTTCCTCAATTTACTATCTGCTGAACAAGCTGGAGAAGGAAGGACTGCTTGAAGGCCGCAACGAGAAAAAACCCGGTCGCGGGCCGGCGCGCAAGGTGTTTTACATCACCCCTGCCGGCCGGAAAATATGCCGGCAAAAGACGCTGGATGTTTTAGCGACCCCTTTTCGCTGCTATCCGCCCATCCTGCTGGGGCTGGCCAATCTGCCCGTGGTCAACGGGGCCGAGGCCATAAGTGCCCTTACAAAACACCATGAGGGGCTGTTGCTGCGTTTAAAGCAGTTGCGTGGAAAGCGCTCCGCTCAGGGGACGCTTCCTTATTTTGTGGACTCCATGTTTGTCTACAGCCAGACCATGATTGAAGCGGAAATAAAAATGATTGAAGACATCATTCAACGATTGGAGAAAGAAAATGATAAAGGTTGATTTTAAAAAGGAGCTGAAGCACCTTTATGCCCCATCGTCAAAGGAGTTTGAGGTGGTAACCGTTCCGGAGATGAATTTTATTATGATCGATGGCCGGGGCGACCCCAATACATCCGTGTCCTATAAGGAGGCCATCGAGGCGCTGTATGCCGTGGCCTATAAGCTTAAGTT
>WGCN01000216.1 GCA_015493745.1 Calditrichales bacterium | reverse complement strand
TGACGGAAATTCACCTGGTGGAAGCCCACCACAGTCTGCTTAAATCCTTTCCCCAAAAACTTTCCCGTAAAGCGCGGCAACAACTGGAGCGGCTCAATGTACGGATTCATCTGAACAGTACCGTGGTGGATCTCGATGATCGCCATGTACGGATTAAGAGTCCCGAAGGGGAAAAACGGCTGGAGAGCCGCACCGTTTTATGGGCGGCGGGTGTTACGGCCGGCGACGCCTCCCGTATTGTGCAACAGGGGGCCGCGGCGGAAACCGATCGTATCGGACGCATTATGGTGGATGACCACTGCCGGCTGCCGCAATGGCAGAACATCTTTGTTATCGGCGACCTGGCCCACTTTAAGGATGAGGCGGGTAATCCACTTCCCGGCGTGGCGCCGGTGGCCATGCAGCAGGGGCGCTACGTGGCCAGGGATATTCTGGCCGGACTGGAAGGCAAAAAAACCGACCCTTTCAAATACCAGGATAAGGGCAGTCTGGCCGTTATCGGGCGTAAGGCGGCCGTGGCCTGGTTGCACGGACGGCAGCTTTCGGGCTGGCCCGCCTGGCTGATCTGGATATTTGTGCATATCGCCTACCTTGTGGGTTATGACAATAAAACCAAGGTGATGCTGCAATGGGCCTGGAACTTTTTGACCCGCAAACGCGGGGCACGACTGATCACCGACATCTGACCCTTTGATTTTAGCGTAAATTCCGGTGTAAAAAATTTTTATCTGATCTCCGTGAATTCTAAGTTAGGGCGCCGGCCGCTCATGTGCCGCCTCATACGGATCGAATATCCGCCTAACGGATAACAGAGAAAGGATATCATGGAAAAATATTTAACCACCGCCCTGCAAGGAGTACGCGCCGCATCGCTGATATGCCACTCCGTGCAAAACCAACTGGTCAGCGAAGACAGCCTGGCCAAAAAAGACCGCAGCCCGGTCACCGTGGCCGACTATGCTTCCCAGGCGCTGATTTGTGCTACGTTGAAACAACACTTCCCACAGATACCGATTGTAGGCGAGGAGAATGCCGACGCCCTGCGTCTGCCGGAAAACGCCGCCCTGCTGCAAAAAGTGAACAGTTTTTTACCCGAAATGAGCGCGGAAGAGATTCTCACGGCCATCGATATGGGCAACGCCGACGGCGGCGACCTTTTCTGGACACTGGATCCCATCGACGGCACCAAGGGCTTCCTGCGCGGGGAACACTACGCCGTGGCCCTGGCCCTGATCGAGAAGGGCGAAATCATCCTCGGCGTGCTGGGTTGCCCCAATCTGGCTTATGACGATGCCACGTCCGGTTCTCTCTTTTACGCTCTGCGCGGCGAAGGCGCTTTTGCCGCGGATTTCAATCTGGATAAAAGCAAAAGCATACGGGTCTCCAGCCGTAAGTCCGGTGAGTCGGTGCGCTTTTTGGAAAGCGTGGAAAAAGGCCATGCCAATCACGGCGGCCAGGCCAAAATCATGGAGCTGTTTGGCGACCGTAAGGAATCCGTCCGCGTGGACAGCCAGGTGAAATATGCCGTGCTGGCCCGGGGTGAGGCCGAGGTCTATCTGCGCCTGCCCAAACCGGACATGCCCGATTACCGGGAAAAAATCTGGGATCATGCCGCCGGGGTGATCATCGTGGAAGAAGCCGGAGGCATGGTGACCGACGCCCTGGGGGCGCCGTTGGACTTTAGCCTGGGCCGTACCCTGAAAAACAATCGCGGCGTCATCGGCAGCAACGGGCAGTTTCATGACCAGATTATAGAGAACACGGAAATATAACCATGGATGCTTACCTGCGGGTCGCCCGGGAAGCGGCAAGGGAAGCTTCCGCCATCCTCATGCGCCATTACGGCAAGGTGGACAGGAAGGATATCCGTAAAAAATCCGCCACCGATTTTCTCAGTTTTGTGGATGAACGCTCCGAACAACGCATCCGCGAGGTTATTCTGGATCATTTTCCCGGTCACGCCATTCTCGGCGAGGAGGGCGGCCGCCAGGGAGGCGCTCCTAAGGCGCTGTGGATTGTGGACCCTCTTGACGGCACAAAAAACTACCTGAGCACCATTCCCTTTTTTGCCGTTTCCATCGCCCTGCAGCTGGAAGGACGCATGGCCGTGGCCGTAATCAGCGATCCGGTGCATAAGGACTACTATTCCGCCCGGCGGGGGGGTGGCGCCTTTAAAAACGACAAGGCCATCCACGTCTCCTCAACCCGCCACCTGGAAGAGGCCTTTCTGGCCACCGGCTTTCCCTTTAAAACACGGGGTTTGCTGGAAAAGTATATGTCGCTTTTTCAGGAGATGTTCAGCCGCTGCGTGGGCGTGCGCCGTTTAGGCGCGGCAGCCCTGGATCTGGCCCTGGTGGCCGACGGTATTTTCGATGGTTTCTGGGAGATCGGTCTTAAGCCCTGGGATGTGGCGGCCGGGGCGCTACTGGTACAGGAAGCGGGCGGCCGGGTGACGGATTTTTGGGGAGATGACAAATATCTCAATAATTCGTATATTGCCGCCGGAAACGATCATATACAACCCGTGATGCTTGATGTCATTCAAAAAACCTTTCCCACATATCAACCCATTGTGTAAGGAGCCACCCCGTGGAAGATAACGGCCTGTATAAACGAAAAGGAGAGCGCGGCGCTCTCAGTATCATGGCCTGCGACTCCGGCAAAGCCTTCGCCGAACGCATTATAAACATGCTTAACTCAAGCTCTTTCGATGATGAAGCCAAACATCATATACGCCTGACCCACTCCAGTGAGATCACCTTTGCCAACGGCGAGATCAAGACGGTGATTACCGAAAATATTCGCGGCGACGACCATTATATCGTACAGTGCTTTGACGATCCCAAATCCGAAAAATCGATCAACGACAACCTGATGGCCCTGATGACGGCCATAAACGCCGCCTATCAGTCGGATGCCGACTCCATCACCGCCGTTATCCCGCAATATGCCTACAGCCGCCAGGAACGTAAGAAAACCCGCGAAGGGATCACCGCCAAACAGATCGCCCAGTTTTTGGAGGCCTCCGGGGCCAACCGCGTTATCACCCTCGATGTACATGCCGAAGCGGTTATGGGCTTTTTTACCCATGCCACCATGGAAGACCTGCACGCTTCACACACTCTGATCAAACATTTTCAGGATAACTACAATGTGGAAAACCTGATGATCACCGCCCCCGATGTGGGGGGCGCCGAAAAGGCCCGCTTTTACTCCAAAACCATGCAGTGTGATCTGGCGATTGTGGACAAGGCACGCGATTACAGCAAGGCCAGCGTGGTGGAAAGCATGCGCCTGGTGGGCGACGTACAGGGTAAAAACGTGCTGCTGCCCGACGACATGATCAGTACCGGCGGCACCATTGTTAATGCGGCCAAACTTTTGAAGGACAAAGGGGCGGATAAAATATACATAACCTGCTCCCTGCCCTTTTTTAACGGTTACGCCGCTGAACTTTTTTCAAAAGCGTACGAGGAACATGTAATTGAGCGCATCATCGGGACGGATGCCGTTTTCCACGGCCCGGAATTCGTAAAGGCGAATCCCTGGTATGACGAAGTCTCCATCGCCCCGCTGTTTGCCAAGGTAATTTACCATATCAACCAAAAACGATCCGTATCGGAGCTTTTGAGATAATGAGCAAAACCCGCGATAAAACCGAGCTGGCCCGCGACTATTTTGAAAAGGGCTTTCTGCTGCAGCAGGGAGGCCATCTGGATCGTGCCGCTCACTTTTATCGCCGCTCCATCGAATTTCATCCTACCGCCCAGGCCTATACCTTTTTGGGTTGGGTCTACAGCCTTAAAAACCTTTTTGAGGAAGCCATTACCTTTTGCAAGCTGGCCATAGAACTGGACGAAGACTACGGCAACCCCTATAATGATATCGGCGCCTATCTGATTCAGTTGCGGCGCTATGAAGAAGCCGTCCCCTGGTTAAAAAAGGCTTTGGGATGCAAAAGTTATAAAAATTATTGCTACCCCCATGTAAATCTTGGCCGTGTTTACGAGTTTAAGGGGCAATGGGACAAAGCGATGCGGGAATACCGCCTGGCCCTGGGGGAGAACGAACGCTATCAACCGGCCCAACAGGCCATTCTACAATTACAGGCACGCTATAACTGATGACCCGTCCTCCGCTGGCCGTGGTGGCGGCCATTATCCGCAACAGCAAGGATCAGCTTCTTATCACCAAGCGACCGGCCCATGTGCATCTGGGCGGTATGTGGGAGTTCCCCGGCGGGAAGGTGGATGAGGGAGAGAATGATCAACAGGCCCTGGTACGTGAAATACGCGAGGAGACCGGCCTGGATGTACGGGTGGGAAAACTCTTCTGGCAGGAGATCGCCGAATTCCCCGAAAAGACGGTACGCCTGAATTTTTACACCTGCAACCTGAGTCGCGAGCCGCAAACCGTTATCCCCGATGAGATTGACGACTATCGCTGGGTGGAGTTGCACGAGCTGAAAGGTTTTAACTTCCCCGAGGCCGACAAGGCCTTGATTGAGCGGCTGGTAAACGGAAAAAGAGGATAGCCGTCACGGGCGGTCTTTTCCTACATATCCGGTGCGCCATCCGGATTCCCTTCCCGAAATATCCGTCCTTTCATCCTGCGATACAGATATTCAATCAACAACGCGGCGGCAAAAATAACCAGTGTGGCATAAAAGGTGTCGATTTGCGTCTGCCACTGATAGCGTAGCAAGGCCAGGAAAACCCCCGTCAGAACGATTAGGTTAAAAGTGATCAATACCCGGTTGCCCCCTACCTGTTTGCTTATCCTGAAATGGGAAATCAAAACAAAGATATAAATAACCGTAAACACGGTGCTGGTGATGGAGGCAATGGCATTCAGGTTAAAAAAGAGGGCAAAGATCAAGCCCAGTCCCGCTGTAATAAACAGGCCCTCCGTTGAGCCAAACCAAACCTTGCGTTCAAAAACCTCCGGCAGTTCGCCATCCCTGGCCAGGGAATAGGCAATATTGGCACCACCGAACAGGGTGGCATTCAAAGCGGAAGAGATGGAAAAGAGAGCGCCGACGGAGATAAGTAAAAACCCGGCGGAGCCTAAAAAGGGCCGTGCCGCCTCGGCCAGGGCATTCTCCTGCGCCCTGACAATCTCCTCCAATGGCAGGTTGCCGATAGTAACCAGCGATATGAGTACATAGATGATCATAACAAAAAGAATGCTGATAAAGATGGCCCGGGGGACATTCTTTTGCGGGTTGTCCATGCTTTCGGAAGCGTTGGTGATCAACCCGAAGCCCATGTAGGATAAAAAGAAAATCACCGAGGCGTTAAGCAGGCCGCCCAGATGGGTCTGATCCACAAGCGGTTGAACCAGCGATCCTTTTATGGTCATAAAACCGCCCAGTATAAAAATGAGCAAAATGGTAATTTTGGTAAGTACGATATAAAACTCCGCCTTACCCACGGCCTTGCTGCCGCCAAAATTCAGCGCGGTAAAAAAGAGAATCAGTACCGTTTCCACCACACCGGCGTGCCAGCCACCGGCCTGAAAATGAAACAACGGAAGAAAATAACCGGCAAAACCCTTTACAAAAAGTGATATGGAAACCACATAGGTCAGCCACATCAAAATGCTCAGGGCACCGGTGATGATATTATCCCCAAAACCTTTAAGGATAAAGGCAATGGGCCCGGCATTGGAGATGATTTTAGAGCCCAAATAGGCATAAGAGTAAGCCACAACCAGGGCGTAAAAGGCGGAAAGTAAAAAGGCTTCGGGCAGATCCTGTCCGGCAATACCCGCGCCCAAACCGAAAATGGAAAAAATACTGGCCCCGATCATGGTGCCCACGGCCATGGAAATGACCTCAATTAAACTGAGCTTTTTTATCTTCGTCATATCTGCCACCTTACGATGTTGCCCGGTCGGGCGTATCCTGTTTTAGTATCCGAAGGGATAATATAACGGTAGAAATTCAGATCGCCAAATCCCCGGCCATCCTTTATGAACCGGGACGGCCTTCACCGGTGGTCTTTAAAAATTCAGATCAAACACTCTCCGGTTCTGCCGTTCCGTCAAACGATCCGGGATGAGCGGAACCATTAGGTTTCTCAGCGTGTAGAGCAAGGGATTATCCGTTTGGGCCAGCCTGCCAACCTGCCGGCTGGTTTGGGTAACCAGGTGGGCTTTTTTTATGCGTAGGGCCTGATAGCAGGCCAGAGCCCGTTCCAAAGACATCTCCCTTTTTAAACATAAACTCAGGGCCAGGGCGCTTTCGATGGCCTGACATGCCCCCTGCCCCATATTGGGTGTCGTTGCGTGCGCCGCATCCCCCACAAGGCATACCCGCCCCCGGTACCAGCGGTTTAAAGGCTTCAGATCCCATATTTCATTAAAAAGAATTTCTTCCGGTTCTGTCCGGGCAATAAAATCACTGACGGTTGGATTGAAAGCGGAAAAAAGCCGGTGCGGAAAACGTGTGTCGCCCTTTTGGCCTTTTTTATTGATAAGGGCGTACCAATAAACCGTACCGGCGGCCACGGGTACAAAACCAAAACGCCCCTTCCCATCCCAGATTTCATTGAGTTCATGCTCAAACCAACCGTCTGTTTTGGCGGCGGAAAGCCCTCGCCAGCACAACTGACCGGCATCCCTGAGCCGGGAGCCGGGGAAGAGAGTTTTACGCACCCTCGAGTGAATGCCGTCGGCGCCTATCAGCAAATCACAGCTATCGGATGTTCCGTCCGTAAAATCTAACTGAACGCCCTCGCCATGCTCCCTTAAATCATGCAGTTTTTTTCCCATATGCAGCCTGGTGTCGGCCAGCTTTTTTATCAGCAGCTTATGCAACACGGCCCGGTGTATGGCCACATTTTTTACCCCATAACGCTGCTCCGTGCTGTCAAAGCCAACCGAGGAGATGGTTTTAAAGTTCTTATCGGTTATCTTCATTATCCGGGTTTCACAGGAATGTTGTAAGATATCATCATACAAACCCAGACGCCTGTACACCTGCATGGCGTTGGGAGCCAGATTGATTCCCGACCCCTCGCGAAAGGCGGGAGCGCCTTCATAAATTTCAACCGTAAACCCCTGTTGCCGCAGGGCCAGGGCACTGGTCAGGCCGGCAACACCGGCGCCGATTATCATGATCTTCATATTCTCTTTTCCTTTATGGCTTTGTGCAGCATGGCCATTACAACCATTTTGTGAAATGGCCGGATCAGCCTCATATACAGGCGTCCCAGGCGGTTGTTGTATTTAACCATTGTACTGATTACCACCTCGTCGTTTTGCTTATAAACAGACACCCTGAAGTTAAGATGCCGGTCATCCTCACCGGCAATAATTTCATTTTCCCCGATGGCATATATCAAAAAAAGACCGGACCTGGCGCCGACCTTAAGTCCCTCCCGGGTGATGGAGGCCGCGTTATTGTAGTCATCCAGCCCCAGAAAGCCGGCCAGTTTATTTCTGACGGCCATCAGGGCGTTTATCCATCCCGGACTGTGGGCAAACAGGGCGACATAGATATCCCCGATGGGCCGGGCGCTGTCGGCGAGGCGGGCGCAAAAGGCATCCCGGTAATCAACGCCGGTAAGATAGTCAGCACAAACACTCGCGGCCGGTATCTCGGCTTTTAGTATTCCGTTAAACATGACTCTCCTTGTTTTAGGTCAAAGCTACTAAAATAAAATGATTAGGTCAATAATACTAAAATTTATTATATTCCCGCCATGAAAGATACCAGGGAAAAAATTCTGCACACCGCCCTGACCCTGTTTAACCGGCAGGGCTTGCCGCGGGTAACCCTGCGCGCCATAGCCAAAGAGATGGGTATCAGCCAGGGTAACTTAAATTATCATTACAAAAAGCGGGACGAAATCATCGAGGCCCTCTATTTTCAGTTGGTGGCAAGGATAGACATGGAAATGGAAAAGAGTGCCGGGGAAGAGAGTCCTCTGGAACAGCTTTTTGAAATTATGAACCGGATAATGGATTCTTTTTATGAATACCGCTTTTTCCTGCTCGACTTTGTGCACATTATGCGTGAAAACGGCACCATCCGCCAACATTACGGAAAACTGAGCCAAAAAAGAGAGAAGCAGTTTAAGCTTATCTTCGCCGGCCTGGTTCACGGGGGCCTGATGCGTGACGCGTCCTTTGCCGGTGAACATCGGCTCTTGTACAAACGCTTTCAGATATTGGCGGACTTTTGGATGGCTTCGGCGGAAGCGGTTGAAAAAACAATCGACCGGGACACCGTGGCCGCCTACGCACAGCTTATCGCGGGAGAGCTTTATCCCTATCTGACGAACAAGGGAAAAGAGGAATTCCACCGTTTATTTTCCTTGTCCCGATAAAAAAAACCTGTCCCGTTTCCGCTTAGACCGGCGACTCCTTTTCCGCCAGGTCGGGCAGTTGCAGGCCCAGATTGTAAGCGGCCTTCAACGCCGTCGTTTTTATCTTGTTGGCGGCGGCCTCGGAGAGGTCTTGCGAAAGTATACGGATAAAAGCCGGGTAGAAGACCGCCCCCTCGCATAATAAACGTTCGATTTGCGTTCCCTTAAACAGCACATGACCGGCCATATAATCATCGCTTTGCAGTTTGGCAATGGCCTCATCGAGAGACATTTCATCCTGAACCTGTTCCAATACGTTATTGGCCGCCTGAATGACCAGCCGGTCTTCCTTGTTTTGATAGGCGTTTTTGCTGTTATAGCCCCAGTCCATGCCGGCCAGACGGTCGGTAAAGTAATCCATCTGTTCTTCGCGTATCAGCCGTCCGTATCGTGGGGCGATAACCCGGGGCGCGGGATCCAGGGTGGCGATCATCGCCAAAAGGGAATGTATGACCGTTGCCGAGGGAAACCGCTCCAGATGAAAACGCAACATGCCGTTCCAGTCCTCCTCCACGGCATAAAGATAGGCGGCAGTCCGGTCACTTCCCGCGGTGTATGAGGAAAAAAGGTTTCCACTGAACAGAATACGCCGCTTCTGGTCATAGGTCATAAAGGCACCGGGCTGCGGTGAAAAGGGTGCCGGTAAAATAATCAGCCGGTTTCCCGAAGCCAGTTTTAATTTATATATTCCGGTAAGATTTATTTTTTTAACACTTTCCTCGGGTATCTCGAAATGGCGTATCTGCTGCTCCCAGGCGACCCGGCTGGTAATACAGATGGCCCGGGGATTCATTTTACGCACAAACATGCTGTTCAGGGCCACATCGGCACTACCGGCGGACAGCAAATAAAGATTAATTCGCGAAGCGTCACCGATCACCTGTCCCGTCTTATGCGTGATTTCATTGAGATGAATGGGCGATCCCGGATCCACCAAAAGGTGTATGGGTTGGCGGTCTGTTTTGTATATGGCCAGATAACTGTTCTTTTGTCCCCGGCTGTCGGTGTGGGCCGCGCCGACCCACCAGATATTATCACTGATTTCAACGGCCTTGCTCAAGTCCACTTCCGCGTGATGGGTATGTATATCCTTACCGATCTTTATTTCCGAGGGACGGATAACAAAGGTTCCCTTTTTCCAGAGACGCAAGATATCGAGGGCGGCATCGTCACGGGCGTCTTCAATCTCCACACCAAGGATATCGCCATTGGCCAGGCGAACAATTCCCACCTTACCCTCGCTTTGTAAAATCAGTTCGCCGGAAATACTTTCCTTCAGACACAGCTCAAGAATGTTATCCACGGGGATATCTTCGATCAGGCCCTTATGCTGCAGAGCCTGAATTTTAGATTTGGCTACCCGGCGGAAAATAGCTTCGATCTTAACCAGAACCTCATCCACGCTAAACGGCTTGAGCAGAAAATCATCGCCACCGGCGGAGATACCCTCCACCATTTTTTCTTTTTTGGCGGTAAGAAAGATAAAGGGGGTGGACTCCGTTATGGGATTGTCACGCACGCGCTTACAAAAATCGAGACCGTTCATATTGGGCATGCTGATATCGGAAATGATCATATCGGGCACAACGCGCTTCAGGGCATCCAGCCCCTGTTCACCATCCCCGGCGGTTATCACTTCATATTGCCCGCTGAGTTCAAGAATACGTTGCAGGGCCAGCAGGATCGGTTCTTCATCTTCCACAACCAGAATGGTTTTTTTTGACTTCATATCTTCCCCGGATAGTAAACATAAAAATTGACGGGAAACGGAACCCGGCTAACAAAAATACATTTTATCCCATATATTTTGTAAAATATAATCAAACAAGACGAAGCGTACAAAAGAGCGCTTTAATAAAATCGAAAAGGAAGCCTGATAAATGAAAGAAATTCTGGAAAAATTGAAGAAAAGTTTTGGGGAGAACTATATTTCCGTAAAGAGCAATGCCATTACCCTTAAGGACATTGCCGAAGATTACGGTAAAATTGCCAAGCTGCGCTTTGAAAAACATCAGTTGGAAAGCGCGCGCGACAAGAAGTTTATGCTGCTGGGCACCACCGTCTACCCCTTTCTGCAGGAAAACAATCCGGAGCGGCTGCGGACGCATGAAACCCTGCCCATGCTGATTGATGAAATCAAAAACTACAACAATCAGATCGAATTGATTCAATTGGCCATAAATGATATTGCCGCCCGCGAACGGCGTAAGCCCAGGATAGAAGCAGAGGAAAGTATCCGCCGGCAAATCGAGCGCCTGGAGGAGCAGATTGAAAAACGCCTGAGTGAGTTAAAGGCGGTAAAGGAGGCTCTTGATAAATAGCTGTATGCTTGCATTCTGAAATATTCTTTGTAAATTTGCACAAATAAAAATCCATGCAGGGGTGTCCGTCTGGCGGACTGAGAACATACCCTTACAACCTGATCCGGATAATACCGGCGGAGGGAGCGTTAAAAACTCTTTAAAAGCCATTCCGATTCGGGATGGCTTTTTTTATATCAACCGGCAGGGATGCCAAAGGATGGAAACGCTTGAGTAAATCGATAATTTTTTTATGCCTGCTTACGATTTCGTTCGGCTGGAGCCAAACAGTGGTGGTCAGTGGCAAGGTTCTTTCGGCGGAAAACCATGAGCCGCTGGAGGGGGTAAACCTTTATCTTAAAAACGCCGCCGTGGGGACGTCCAGCAATCTGCGGGGCGCCTTCCGTTTACAACTGCCTGCCGGGAAAAAGCACTATCTGATCGCCAGTTATGTGGGCTACGCAGAAAAGGAGGTTGAAATCCAGACCCGGCGTGACACCTCCCTAACCATCATGCTCAGCCGGCGTATTCTGGACGGACCCATTGTTACCGCCGTCGCTACCCAGGTAAACGATCCGGCCAGCAGTACCACCTACAGCGAAATCCGCAAGGAAGAGCTGAGCCGGCGTTACACCACCCAGGATATTCCCGAACTTTTGGCCGAGCTGCCCTCCACCACCTTTTATTCCGAAGGGGGCAACGGCATCGGCTACAACTATCTTTCCATACGCGGCTTCGATCAGCGCCGCATCGCGGTAATGATCAACGGCGTGCCGCAAAACGATCCCGAGGATCACAATGTTTACTGGGTCAACTTTCCCGATCTGGGTGCCAACATTCAATCCATACAAAGCCAGCGCGGCGCGGGCAATGCCTTTTACGGTCCGGCCGCCATCGGCGGTTCCATTAACATTAAAACCGACCATTTCTCCCCCACCCTTAAGCTGAAGGCCGATTTTGGCCGCGGCTCCTTCAATACGGAGAAGAAGTCTTTCTATTTTAACAGCGGGCTGATGGCGGATCATTACCTGATCTACGGCCGGGCTTCGCAGATTACCAGCGACGGTTACCGGGACCGGGCCTGGGTGGATTTTAAAAGCTTTTTTATCGGCGCCGCCCGTTATGATAAAAACAGCAGCCTGCGCCTCCATTTTTACGGCGGTCCGATTCGCGACGGGCTGGTTTACAACGGTCTGCCCCGGTTTGTCAACAATGATGATAAGCTGCGCCGGGCCAACTGGAGCTATTTCGGCGTGGACTCCACCGGAAAAAAGGTGGCTTATTTTGGCGAGCGCCGCTCCGACGAAACCGAATCCTTCAGCCAGCCCCATGTGGAGCTTTTGCACGAATGGCAGATTAATAAAGAATGGCAGCTTAACAATACCCTCTTTTACATTAATGGGGCCGGATATTTTGATTATGACGGCAGTTGGGGTACGCCGGAATATTTCCGCCTGACACCGGCTTACGGGTATGACAGTACCCTGACCATCCCCGGGGATGCCCTGATCCGTGCCTGGGTGGAAAACAGTCAGATCGGCTGGCTGCCACAGGTAAAACTGAACAACCGCCAGGGCGAAATACTGATCGGCGCCGAGCTGCGCTATCATCGTTCCCTGCACTGGGGCCGCTTGCAAAAGGGAAGCGGGTTGCCGGCTTCCGTGACAGGTGATGACGCCCGACGTTACTATTCCTATCGCGGCGGCAAGGAAATTGCCTCTCTTTATTATCATCAGAATTACCGCTGGTCGGACAGGATTAACATTCAGGCCGATATGCAGCTGACCTATAAAAACTACCGCATTTTTGACGAGGCCTTTGTCGGAAACTCTTTCAACGTACCCTATCTGTTCATCAATCCGCGCATGGGGCTGAATATGGTCATAAACAAAAACAGCCGGGCCTATTTCAGCCTGTACAGCACCTCGCGTGAACCGCGGTTAAAAAACCTGTATGACGCCGGAGAAGCCAGCACGCCCGCCTCCTGGGGCGCGGTACTCCCCGAATTCGAGCTTAAGGATGACGGTACCTACGACTTTAGCCGTCCGCTGGTAAAGCCGGAAACGCTCAGCGGTATCGATATCGGTTACCGGTTGCTGCAGGAGTGGGGCAACATCAATGTTAACGTATACTATATGGATTTTCTCAATGAGATCGTAAAAAAAGGCGGACTGGATCGTTTTGGTCAGCCACGCACGGGCAACGCCGAACGCACCCTTCATTACGGCCTTGAACTGTCCGGACGCTGGAACATCATGCCGCAACTGGCTTTTAGCGGGAATGTCTCCTACAGCCGCAACAAGCTGGTTACCTATGCGGTGTTTAACAGCAGCGGGCAGAAGACCGATCTTAGCGAAAATCCCATCGCCGGGTTTCCCGATCTGGTGGCCAACGGCCGTTTGACCTACCGGGAGCGGGGGGTCTATCTGAGTTTGTTGGCCAAATATGTGGGCGCGCAATACACGGATAATTTTAAAAATGAGCAAAACCGTGTAGAGGCTTATACCCTGCTCAACTTCAACGGCAGCTACACTTTCCGCAATCTGCTCCCTTCCGGATCGATAACCTTGTACTTCCAGGTTAACAATATGCTGGATAACCGTTACTGGTCCTATGGCGAAGGAAACGCCTTTTTTCCGGGGGCCGTACGGAACTTCTTCGGGGGCCTGCGCTATGCCTTTGAATAAAAAGAATATTCTTCTGATCGCCAATGGTGAACGGCCGGGCAAGGCCCTGGTAGAGCGGGTGCGGCGCAAGGCCGATTTTATCATTGCCGTTGATGGCGGACTGGCCCACTGCCATCATTACAACATCTCTCCTGACCGTCTTATCGGTGATCTGGATTCATACAATCCTGAGCATGCCCGTGTCTTGAAGACGGAAAATATTATTCGTGTGCCGGATCAAAATCAAACCGACCTGCAGAAGGCCCTGGCCTATGTGCAGGATCTCGATCCGGCCGGGGTTATGATCATCGGTGCGCTGGGGGGACGCGCCGATCATAGCCTGGCTAACCTGATCATTGTCAATAATCATGAAGAAGAGTGGCCCCTGTGGATTTATGACAACCGGGGATGTTTCACACTTCTGGGCGAGGGGCGGCATACGCTGGAGGATCCGCCGGGAACCACCGTTTCCCTGTTTACCCTAAGCGGTGCCGCGGGGGTGCATACCCAGGGATTTAAATACCCCGTACGGACGGAATCCCTTGACGCCTCCTTTATTGGCGTCAGCAATGTTATCCGCGAAAAACCGGCCCATATCAGTATCGGTTCCGGTAAAATTTTGCTCTACAGGCAATGGGACTGATACGTGAGACCCGATCTTATGGTCGTTGGCGCCTATCTGTTGTTGCTGACCTATCTGGGCTGGAAGGCCAAAAACAGAGACGATTCCCAGGAAGAATATCTGCTCAGCAACCGCACCCTGACCCTGCCGGCGATGGTGGCCACGCTGGTCACCACCTGGTATGGCGGTATTTTGGGTATCGGAGAATTTGCCTCCGAAAACGGTATTTCCACCTGGTTTGTGTTTGGCCTGCCCTATTACTTTTTTGCGGCCCTGTTTGCTTTTTTCCTGGTTCCCCGCTTACGGCGGGCCTCGTACCTGTCCATTCCCGATCTGCTCTATCGCCACTTCGGTAAAAAAGCCGGGGCCCTGGGCAGCCTGCTCATCCTTTTTTTAACCTCACCGGCACCCTACATTCTTAGTACAGCCGTCATTATCAGCCGCTTGCTGGGCTGGTCCATGCTGGTTTCCACCCTGGCGGGAACCCTCTTTTCCATGGCTTATATTTACCGGGGTGGCTTTCGCTCCGTGGTAAAAACCGATAAGTTGCAATTTGCGCTTATGTATGGCGGTTTTATCATCCTGCTGGCCTATCTCTGGTACTTTTACGGTTCTCCGCAACAGATGTGGGGCCAGCTCTCCCCGCGTTTAAAATCGGTCACCGGCGGGCTTTCTCTCCAGGAAATGCTGGTCTGGTTTTTTATCGCCAGCTGGACATTCATCGACCCTTCTTTTCATCAACGGGTAGCCGCCTCGCGGGATATAAAAACCGCCCGGAACGGGGTGTTAGTCTCCATAGGCTTCTGGTTTGTGTTCGATATGCTGACCCTGTCCACCGCGCTTTACGCCGCCGTCTATTTCCCCGGTTCCGAACCCTTAATGATCTATCCGCTGCTGGCCGAAACCGTTTTGCCTCCGCTGCTGCAAGGGCTGTTTTTTACCGCTCTGCTGGCCGTAACCATGTCTACCGTGGACAGCTATAGCTTTTTATCGGCCCAAACGATCGGCCGGGATATTCTGGCACAGCTCAACCGTAAAGAGAGTGATCTGGAAGTACGTTTTTACACAAAAATGGGACTGATCATCAGTGTGGCCCTGGCTTTGATGCTTATCGTCTGGATTCCCTCGGTGGTACAACTGTGGTTTGTGCTGGGAACGCTTTTTATACCGCCGTTGATATGGCCGATTCTGCTGGCTCTCTTCCCCGCCCTGCCAATAGACCGCAAGTTTATCTTTCCCCTCATGCTGCTGTCATCCGTTTTTACCATAGGCTGGCATTTGCTGGCGGAATACAACGGGGGATATTTTTTGGGATTTCGCGCATTTATTCCCGGATTGCTGTTTAGTGCCCTGCTGGTCTTTATCGCCCGGCACAGGACTCTTGTTCAAAAGACGAAGCCGGAGGCTACCCCTTAATAAGCAGCTCCATGGACTCGCTGGAGTTCATCAGGATTTGCTTGCGGATTTTGTCCTTGCTGTAATTCTCCCTTGAATCCATTTCTCCGATCAGATCGGCGCGGATTTTCACGGTAAGGTTAGCCAGGCTTTCCGCCAGGGAAACCGAATCATCCCGGCTGATTTTTCCATCGCGGGTCTTTTGAATCAGCACTTCCAAAAAGCGCTGAAACTCTTCCAATACCTGGGGAGAAGAAAATATGGCCAGACGGTGGGTAATAAACTGTAAACGTACCACATCGCTGTCCGTGATATCACGCCCCAGGGTCATCTCTTCGATTTTAGCGATAAGATCTTCGTAGGTACGTGTCTTAAGGTCAATAAACTTGATGCTCTGTTCTTTTTCAATTTCCACGGCCGATTGTTTGCGCAACAGCAGCGCTGTAATGAGTATGGTGGCCACCGTGCCGAGGATGATCAGGACAATCTCCTGTGTAAACGGGGTGCTGTCCGTTACCTTATAGGCGTATCTTAAAAAAGCATAACCGCCGATAAAGGTGATGCCGGTAAGTACCAGCAGTATGCTTTTATCAAAAAGATTTTTCATTTTTCCTCCCCAAAACAGCATTTATATATCACATTCCTTTTAAACGGAGATACTCCTAAAAAGCCGGAAAAGACAGGTCATACCCATTTTCTACCTTTCCCCGACCTGTTTTAGATATTTGTTAAAAAAGCCAAGAGCCTGCCTGGCAACCTTTTTATGTATTTCCATTCTGTTTACACCGGGAGCATCTTTAAAAACGCGGGGCGCCTGCCGTTTTAAAAATGCCCGGGCTTCATTCATAAAAACATAGTGGCCCGCCGGAGCGTCGATTTCGGCATACCGGGATCCCGTGATAAGTTGATGATAATAATAGGCGTTTGTTTGCACCGGGGTTCTTTCATCCGCCACGGCACCAATAATAAAAACAGGCCTGTCCACCGCCGCCATTTGCCGCATTTCCGTAAAGCCTTGACCCAATGCCGGTGCCATTACAAAAAAAGCTTTTATGCGGTTATCTTTTAAATGGAGACCCTCCCGGCCGGCCTTTCTTATAAAATCTTCATTTAACAGGGAGCTGATGTCTCCCAGTTCAGGGACATTAAACTCGATCTGTCCCTCATCCGTTTTGGAAAAAAGACGGAGCTGTCCGTAATCTATTTCCGCACCCGCCAGAGCCAGGGCGGTATATCCCCCCAGGGAGAAGCCGGCTACGCCGATAGCTGAGGTGTCAATATATCTTCCCAGCAGGCTCTCTCCCGGAAGACGGTTTAGAAGATAGCTTACATCAGCGGGACGTTCCCAAATTTTTATAAAAGATTCCGGGATTTTATTGTCATGTGTGTTACCCCAGTGATCAACGGTGGCAACCACAAAACCCTCCCCGGCCAGTTCCGCCGCCAGCCACATTTGGCTGAAACGGTTTCCCCCCGTGCCATGTGAAAGAATAATAAGGGGAAAACGTCCTTCCACCGGACGGGCATTAAAGGAAACCGGGGGAAGTTTAAAAGGGTATTCCGCGCTTGCGTTACCGCCACTGGTATCCCGGGCCGGGTACCATATTTCGGTTTTCAGGGGCCGTTGCCGCAGGGTATCCCGGAATAGCAAGGTTTGCTGGCCAATATTGAAACGATGTTCTTTTAAAAAATCACGGTGTGATTGCTGCCGGTATTCGTCATCCGGTGCGCAGGCATTTAATAAAAGCAAAAAAATGACAAAAACCGATCCTGTTATGATTCCATCCAAACTTTTCTTCACCGGGATGATCCTCCAATGGCACACCGGACAGGTACGGTGCGGTTTATACTTTACTGCTATCCATACCACCGGTCACTATATCCCGGCAGGGAAAGACGGAAAGAATAACAGCCTTAGCGGTATCAGAAACCATACGTAAACCCTGGTTCAGTTGTTACATGCGATCGAATTTTTACCAATAAATACAACCGCTTGTGGTTATCTGCTCCCGCCTGTTTTCCGCCGTTGCTCAATCTTTTTAAGATGTTGCCGCGCCCAGCGTCTGCTTTGCTGATAATCCCCCATTTGCAGTACCCGCTCAAACTGTTCCCGGGCCAGGTCGTCCCTTTTCATCCGTTCGTAAACGTAGCCCATCTGCAGGCGGCTGTAGACTTCATAGCGTTCCAGGCGCTCACCCAGCAGGCCGGGTATGGGTTTCAGGGCCTTTTTATAATGGGCGATGGCTTTTTCATATTCCTGTCGGCGGCTATAAATTTGCCCATAGCGAAATTGCACAATGCGTTGTTTATGCGCGGGATAAAAGGGCTGCTTCTCCCGTATGCGCTTTTCATAAACCTTCATAATACGCAGGGCCTCGTCGGTATTGCCCAGCTTTATGGCCATGCTGGCCTGCCACATCATAAAGATGGGATTTTGCGGATAGCGCATGGAGAGGCCGCTCATGATCTTATAGGCATCGGAGGTTCGTTTTTCGCGGGTATACAGAATCAGACTATACATATAGGCCGCCACCACCCGGGCAAACAGACCGTTTTCCGCCGTATAGGCCAGGTCTTTCAGGCCCCGCTCCTTGTCACCGTCGGGATAGATAAGCAAAAGCGGTTTCAGCAAGGGATAACGGGTAGGAATGATATCGGCATAATAAAGGTAAAGCCCGCTGCCAAAGTAGGCGTCGGCATTCGTCCAGCGGCCGTCTATGGCCTTTTCGATGCCACTTATGGCCCTACGCCCTTCCAGGGCGGCGGAAAACCACTGCTGGCGTGTTACATGCATAATGGCCTTAAAGCCGACGGCGGCATTTATGTAAAACTCCGCCACCTCCGCCAGATGTTCATCTTCTTTAAACTCTTCCAGTTTATCGGTCAGGCTATCCAGCGCGCTGACAAAAATACCGTCATATTCCGGGTTGTAAATATCGGTTAAAATCCGCATCCACAGGGCGATGGCCTCTATAAACACCCCTTCGGGTCTGTCGGGGTGAGCCGCCAGGTAAAGCCGCTGTTTTTGCTTATAGCCGTCAAAGTCGAGGTTATAGATATCATCGAGCATCCAAAGCAGTTTTTCCGTTTCCGGAGGATGCCAGGGATCTTTTCCCGGCCGGGCCAGAAGAATCAGGGGAAGCAATAATAGTATCAGGTAACGCATGGCAAACAATCTACAAAATATTTTCATACAGGAAGTAGCCCGCAAAGCAAAACATTGTTTTTTTTATTCGGTTCCTGATTTTTTTGTAAATCGGTTTTATTTTTTAACCTACAAAAAAAGCCATCGTCGTTTTACGATGGCTTTTATATAAGGAATAAACGTTTTTAATGTTTATCGGGGAAAGGCGGTACCGGAGGAATTGTTTTCTCTTTGGTTTTCAGTTCTTTCAATATTTCCTCTATGGCCCGGTTAAGCTGCTGGTCTTCGCCCATATATTCTTTATAGGGATCATTATCGACAAAAATATCCGGCTCCACGCCCACGCCTTCCATTATCCATTGTTTTCCCTGCAGGTCATAGCGTGAAAACTCCGGTTTATGAAGACTGCCGCCATCAACAAAGGGCAGGCTGCCGCGGATGCCGACCACACCGCCCCAGGTACGCTTACCCACCACTTTGCCCAGCTTATGCGCCTTAAAGCGATAGGTAAAAATATCACCGTCCGAAGCGGAGAATTCATCGGCCAGGGCAATCATCGGACCATAGATCATCTGTCCCGGATCGGTTTCCGGGATGGAGTTGCGGGCAATGTCTATCATGACCGCTTCACGCCTTAAGCGCTCAATGATCATGGGGGAAACATTACCACCGCCGTTTCCGCGCACATCAACGATCAATGCCTTTTTGCGCAATTGCGGATAAAAATGCTTGGCGAACTCATTTAAACCGTTTACCCCCATATCGGGAATATGGACATAACCCACTTTTCCGCCGGTGGCCTTATTGACCTTTTCGATATTTTCCTGAACCCAGTTGTAATAGTAAAGAGGCGCTTCATCGGCAAGGGGTTTTATAATAACATCCCGGGCCCCTTTAAGGGCGGGAGTGCTGTTCAGCTTAATAATCACCTCCTTGCCGGCGGTGTTTTGCAAAACGGTAAACAGGTTGTTCAGCCCTTTGGTGGAAACACCATTAACCGCTAAAATAAAATCCCCTTCACGGGCATTTACACCCACTTCGGTTAAGGGAGAGCGGGTGGCCTCTTTCCAGTTTTGTCCTTTAAGAATACGGGTGATTTTAAAATAGCCGCTTTTATCCTTCACCACCTGCGCTCCCAGCAGCCCCATTTTTATGCGTTTGGGCTTGGGGCGGTCACCGCCACCCACATAGGCATGCCCCACATTCAGTTCACCGACCATCTCACCCAGGATATAGGTAAGATCGTTGCGATGTTTTACATAGGGTAACAATTGGGCATACTTGTCATGAACCGCTTTCCAGTCTACCCCATGCATATTGGGAGCGTAAAAGAACTCGCGCATCTGGCGCCAGGCTTCGTTAAAAATCTGCGTCCATTCCAGTTTTTTATTTACCCAAACCTGCATATCCGCCAGGTTCAGTTTTTTATCCATCTTTACCGGTCCGGAAGGTATATCCATGATAGCGTAAGCCCCGGAGGCATTGACCAGCATCTTTTTGCCATCGGCGGAAATTTCATACCCGTCCACGGCCCCCAGATCGGTCTCCTTTTTATCCTTAAGGCTATACACCAACAGGTGGGTTTTTTCATCCCCCCGGCCGTGGCGCTGGTAAAAGACCTTGCCTGCCACCGAACCCAGACTGAAGTAATTCGATGCCTTTACGGGCAAACCGATAATACGTCCGCTGATATCCTTAAAATCTATGGATACTTTTGAGGAAGCATCCTCTTTCTCTTTTTCCTTTTTGGATTTTTTTATGCTCACTTCGTCATTTTGCGGAGCAAAAGGTGAGGCGGTTTTGCCCGACAAGGTGATCAGATAGACCCGGGCCATATCGGTATAGGCATGATTCCATTCGGTACGGCTGTAAACGGGATTAAAATCCCTGTTGGAGGTAAAATAAAGGTACTTGCCGTCGGCGCTGAAATGCGGGTTGCCGGAACTGTACCAACCGTCGGTTACCGGAAGGCTTTTTTTACTTTTCAGGGAGTAGATATAAATACGGTTCATTACTTCCGCTTCGGGCAGGGTATAGGTGATATACCGGCTGTCGGGCGACCAGTCGTATTCACGGATTTCCCATACTTTGGATTGCACCACATCGACAATCTTTTTGTCCCGGATATCCACATAGCGCAACCGCTGGCGGCGGTCACCCCAGAGCAGCTTTTTGCTGTCCGGTGACCAGTACAGGGTATATTTATAAGTATTCCCGTCCGTTGTAATCCTTACCGGCGGGGACAGGCCATCCTGTGCCTGGATATAGATTTCATCCTCGCCGCTTTTATCGGAAATATAGGCGATCCACTTGCCATCGGGCGACCACTTGGCCGCGCGCTCATGTACCGCCGGTGATTGGGTCAGGTTACGGGTTATGCCTTCCTTGGCCGGAACGGTAAAAACATCACCGCGGGCCCCGAACAAAGCGCGCTTGCCATCGGGACTGATTTCATAGTTGGCAATGGTTTTACTGACACTTTTCAGCTCCGGGCGGGCGCTGAGAAAATCCTCGGCGATACGGATGGTGACCTTTTCCGCCTTTTCGCTCTGTGTATCGAATTTATAAATATATCCACCGTTTTCATAAACGATAAAACGGCTGTCATTGGAGGGAAACTTTATGTCAAACTCCTTATAATGGGTCAGTTGACGGGTTTCCTTACTCTTTAAATTATAGACATAAAGATTCATGCGTTTATCACGGTCGGACAAGAAGTAGATATTGTCGCCGATCCACATCGGTATGATATCCTGAGCGGGATTATTGGTTACATTGGTCAGTTGATGGCTATTAAAATCAAAAATCCAGATATCGTCGGCCATGCCGCCGCGGTACCGTTTCCAGGTACGGAATTCGCGAAAGACCCGGTTATAGGCCATCTTAGAGTCATCCGGAGAAAAGGAGAGAAAACCACCGCGGATAACCGGGATTTGCTCCGGCAGGTCGCCCTTGAGATCGACCAGATACAGGGAACCGTTAAAGGAATTAAACGAACGCATGCGTGAACGGAAAGCAATCTGCGAACCGTCGTTTTTCCAGTCCATAACAATATTATTGGGGCCCATGCGATCCGCCACGTCATCGCGGCCCAGTGTGGCCGTATAGGTCAGGCGGGTCGGCGCGCCGCCTTCGGCGGGCATGATATACACTTCGGTATTGCCGTCATACTGTCCCGTAAAAGCCAGTGTTTTACCATCGGGTGAAAAGCGGGCAAACATTTCAAAGCCGTCATGGTTGGTGAGCTTACGCGCGGTACCGCCATCGGCGTGTACCGTATACAAGTCTCCGGCAAAAGTAAAAACGATTTGTTGGCCGTGAATGGCCGGAAAGCGCAACAGTCGCATTTCATCCTGAGCAAAAAGAAATGAAACCAGCGTTAGCAATAGAAAAATGAGGCGCATGGTTCTCCTCCATAAATAGGGGTTGGGTTGATGATAATAAACAATGAAACTTTCCGAGGTACGCTGGAGCCGGAAAGATGTTGCAAATATAATTATAGCGCCGTTAAAAATAAAACGGTTATGCGGAAAGTTATCACTTAAAAGAATACCCGCTCACAGATTATGTTAACAATGGGCCGGGGCGCTGTTTTTTCAGCGGTTACAGCAGGTCGCACGCCTCCGGGGGCATCCAGTTTTTGTCCTGCCCTTCCCATTTTACATTACAACCGACGGGGTTGGTTACCGGAACCGAAACCTGTCCCGTCGAAAGATATTCATCCAGGGCCCGCTGCAGGTCATGCTGTTTTATTTTAGAGGGTTCACGGGGATTATCCACGGCCCGGCCGGTGTAGATGAGTTTTCGCTGTTCGTTAAAAACATAAAAGTGCGGCGTTCTCAGGGCGCCGTAGGCCCGGGCCACCTGCTGGGATTCATCGTAAAGGTAAAGCCAGGGAAAGCGGTATTTTTCCATGCGCGCCACCATATGTTCAAAATCATCATCGGCATTGGTGTTTTTACTGTTGGAGTTGATGCCGACGAAACGCACCCCCCGGGGGGCAAAGTCCTCTGCTGTGCGGCGGGTAATCTCATCGGAGTTGATAACATAGGGGCAGTGATTACAGGTAAAAAAAACAACCAGCAGCGGGTTGGCGGAAAAATCAGACAGACGGTAAATTTTACCATCTGTTGCCGGCAAGGAAAACGCGGGCGCTGTCGATCCCGGCTGTAAGGTAAAAGCCACAATCCCTCCTCTTTGAAAGTTTAATAGCAAAGCGCGATCGGCGGATTTCCAAATCTTATGTTAAAGTAATAGAAACATTCCATATATACAAAAAACAAAACTTCCGTTGAAAGAAGTTTATTGATTTTAAAGCCGCGTATGTCTATTTTTACATTTGCACTGTGAATATCGGAGGGCTTAATGCAGGCATACTATAAAAATCAGACCCGGATTTCTTTTTTAGGAGAACGCATCTCCGCGAAAAGCTTTTTTAATCTTTTTAAATCCAAGAAGAAAGTCAATATTCGCCCCGGAGCCATGACACCGGAAAAGCTAAAGGAAGTCATCAAGGAAATAGGACAAGGAAAAAAGGTTAACATTACCCGCGTGGAATATGACGGCACACCGGAAAACAAACCGATTACCGTTCAAATTGTCGATATCCGTGATGAATACTTTACGGGACGTGTGGTAAATCTGGAGCGCAATATCAAGGAAGACCTCGATGACAAACTTGTTTTTGTTAAAGGGGGCGGCGGCACTATTGACTTTTACTTTACCGACGGTGATATCAAGAGCGTTGAGGAAGATGTGGATGAAATGATCCTCGAACCCAAGGATCAGGGAGAGCTTCTGGAAATACTTGACGCCCTGGATTTAAACGAGTCCATCCTTATCAGTTATTATGACCGTAATAAGGGTGGTGTTATTAATGGCTCGGGCAAGCTGATCGAAAAAAACCTGGAAACCAAAACCTTTAAAGTGCATCTAAATTTGATCAATGATATCGAACTGGATATTCCCAAGGAAATTGAATTGAACCTGGACCGGGACAACATCCTCGATCTGGAAGTGGTCATCTGATCCATCTTCGTCTAAAAAACATTCAATGCTTGACGGGAATACCTGTCAGGCATTTTTTTTTATCATAAAGGAGTCTCTGTTATGCCTACTCAGCAAGAAGTTACCGAAAAATTAAAACAGATAAATTACCCCGGGTTCAGCCGGGATATCGTTTCCTTCGGCATTGTAAACGACATTGTGGTTACCGATACCAAGATCACCGTGGTTCTGGTATTAAAAACCCAGGATTCCAAGGTGGTCGACACTTTGACCCGGGAGGTTCAGGAAGTATTGAGCACCGCCTATCCGGGAGTGACCATCGATCCTAAAATTACAATTCAGGAAGCAAAGCCGGCCCAGCAGGCCCCGCAACAAATGAGTTATCTGAACAATGTTAAGTATAAGATCGCCGTGGCCAGCGGCAAGGGCGGCGTGGGAAAATCCACCGTGGCCGTCAACCTGGCGGTAGCCCTGGCCAAACAGGGCATGAAGGTCGGACTGCTTGACGCCGATATTTACGGCCCCAGCATTCCGTTGATGCTTGGCGTGGAAGAGCAACCCGCTTTTGACGGCAAGCGCCTGATTCCCATAGAAAAATACGGCGTAAAGCTGATGTCCCTGGGTTTTTTGGTGGACTCCAATGATCCGGTAATTTGGCGCGGCGCGCTGGTTACGCGGGCCCTGCAACAGCTTATGACCGATGTGGACTGGGATGGTCTTGATGTTATTCTGTTCGATATGCCTCCCGGAACCGGAGACGCACAACTTACGCTCTCCCAAAGCGTGGCCCTGGATGGCGCCGTTATCGTTTCCACCCCCCAGGATGTGGCCCTGCTGGATGCCGTAAAGGGAGTACAGATGTTCCGCAAGGTGAACGTACCGATCATGGGCATTATCGAGAACATGAGTTATTTTGTCTGCCCGCACTGCGGCGGCCGTAGTGATATTTTTGCCCATGGTGGCGTGGACAGGGAGTGCAAGCGTATCGGAACCGATCTTTTGGGGGAAATTCCCCTTGATGCCGAAATAAGGATCGGCGGGGACAAGGGTGAACCGGTGGTTGCCGCCGATGCCACCAGCCCCCAAAGCCAGGCCTTTATGGAAATTGCCCAAAAAATTAAATCCAGCCTGACCGGTCAATGATCGAAAACTGATCAGCGGGCGCGCAAAAAACAAAACCCCTGCGGAGATAGTCTCCACGGGGGTTTTTATATTTCGGTAAAGTTGATTTTTTCAGATTCAGCAACTTTTTATTAAAAGGGGACGGTGCCCCTCCGATAGTTATAATAAACCATCAAATCACGGGAGGAAATGATGGAATCACAGAACCTGTATACCTTAAATGAAGCCGCGGATCAACTGGCCGTAAGTCAGGATTTGGTCGCCAAGTTCATTAACCGGGGATGGATCGTACCGGTTAAAGACGGAAAAGGGCAAAAGCTTACACCCTATGCCTTTCGCCGTTTAAACAGGATAATCGATCTTTATGAAAGATCCTATTCCCTGGAACGTATAGAAACTCTGCTTAACCACTAGCCCCGGCAAAGCGCCTGGCTTTACAGCCGGGCCAGTTTGCGTTTGGCGGCTCCGACATAGTTACTTTTCGGGTATTCTTCAATAAGGCGGTTAAACTCATCGCGTGCCTTTGTTTTATCCCCTTTAAGCATATAGCATAATCCCAGTTTATACTGGGCGTCGGCGTTTTTATTGGAATTACTGAAGGTAAAGACTTTCTCAAAGGAGATTATGGCCGCATCATACTGGCGCAGCATAAACTGGCTTTCGCCGATCCAGTATTGGGCATTGTCGGCCAGGGGATGTGTGCTGCTCGCCGCCAGCAGGGACTCAAACAACTGTATCGCCTGTTGATAATTCCGGCTTTCAAAAGCCTGGCGTGCTTCATCATAGCGTTGCTGATACTCATCCATGGAAACATCGCCCACGGCCCCCATCGTCATCGGAGAATAGCTGCTCTTTTTACTGAGCTGTTCCTCTTTAACCGTCAGTTCGGCACTTAGGTTGGAAATGGTTTTATCTTTTTGCTTTAGCTGCTTTTTCAGCTTTTTGATCTCTTTTTCCAGCTTTTTCTTTTCCATGCTGCTCAGGGCGGCCCCCCCCTGATCGGCGGGTATGGATTCATTGGTATCCAGCAGATCGAGCTTTTCCGTATCATCCGCCGGGGGGGTATTTTGACGGGGCGTCTCCTCTACCGTTTGCGGCTGATCGGCGTTGCTGTCCTGGTCAGACGGTGAGATACCCAGAAGAGCTTCGATATCATCGAGCTCCTTTTGTTGCTGCTCCTCATCGGTGTATTCACCTTCATCATCCATCTGGTCGGCGGAACCGGCGCATTGTATTGAAAAAAATGCCAGTACAAACAACATTAATATCTTGGAAAATAGTTTCATTTTTACTTTTGCCTCCTATAGCATGTGCTATTGAAAATTATAAAACACAATACATAAATCAATATAATAATTCAAATATTATTAAGCAGTTACATCTGATAACGGTTGTATGATAAATTTTGGACAATTCCCAGCATCAGCATAGTGGATAGTAAAAAAGACCCCCCGTAGCTGATCAGGGGCAGGGGCAGGCCCGTTACGGGAGCCACCCCGACCGTCATACCAATGTTAACAAAAATATGAAAGAACAATATCGCCGTCACTCCCACCAGGGTCATACTGGCAAAACGGGATTTAACCGTTGACGCCAGGCCGATCAGATAGATGAGCAATATCAGAAACAGTAAAAGCACGGCCGTGACGCCAACCAGTCCCCATTCTTCGGCTATGACCGAAAATATAAAATCGGTATGTTGGGCCGGCAGAAACTTTAAATGGGTCTGCGTACCGTTCAAAAATCCTTTTCCCCAAACGCCGCCCGATCCGATAGCCACCTGACTTTGGATAATCTGATATCCGGCGCCGCGCGGATCGTGTTCCGGGTTTAGAAATGTTTCTATTCGGTTTTTCTGATAATCATGCAACTGATCCCACATATAGGGCGTGGCAAAACCAATCCCCACATGCACACTGACAATCGTTATGAGAATCAACCATTTTTTTCGGCTGAAATATAAAAATCCTGAGATTAAGATGAGCCAAACTAACAAAACCCAGTTATTAAAAGATGTGAGCACGGTTATGACCGGGGAAATAATTAAAAAAAGCGCAAACCCGTTTAGTCCGGCCCAGAACAGCAAGGGCAGATAAAGCGCCAGAAAAACCAGAGACGTCCCCAGATCGGGTTGTTTAATGATCAGCAGAAAGGGAACCATAATGATGACCGTAACCGTAAAAAAAGCCTTCAGCCGGTTTACATTCACACCGCGATCGGAAAGATACCGGGCCACGGCCATGACCGTGGCCATTTTTGCAAACTCCGAGGGCTGGATTTTTACCGGTCCCACTGCCAGCCAGCGTTCCGCGCCGAAACCCTTTACCCCGATCACGGAAACCAGTACCAGCATCAATATGGCAAGGGCATAAAACAGATACGAAGCCCGCTCGATAAAACGGAAAGAAACATAAGGCATTATCAACATTATTAAAAAGCCGGTAACCGCATACATTACCTGCCGCTGAAAATAGAGACTTTCACCCGAACCGGAACTTGTGGCACTGTATACCGCGATCAGGCCGATTGTAAGCAACAAGGCCACCAATATGGCAATATTATAATCGATCTTTAAACGCATAAGGCTATAAACTATCCTCCATGCTTGGTACCATCAAAATGGGAGTCGGTATCTCCACCGGCAATATAAGGCTGTCTATGGGGGCCAGTTCTTCTTCAACTTTCTTTTTGGGCGCCGGCCGTGGAATAAGACGGTTGAAGAAATACTTTTCCAGAAACATACGGGCCACCGGCGCCGCATTGGCTCCGCCGCCGCCGCCGTTTTCAATAATAACCGCCAGGGCCACTTCCGGGATTTTATACGGAGCAAAGGTGATAAACCAGGCATGGGGCTCGCCATGCGGGTTCTGTGCCGTACCTGTTTTTCCGGCCATTTCAATCCCGGGGACCTTGCCGCGCCATCCCGTGCCGCCATCCATCACCCGGCGCATACCCTCCAGCACCACATCATAGTTCTCATTGGAAATCCCCTGAACATAATGGGGTTCCACCGGATAGTACGAAACCGACTTATCGGCAAAATTATAGGTATGATCCAGGAGATGAGGACGGTAATAACTTCCCCGGTTGGCCAGAATCATGGCAAACTGGGCCATTTGCAGTGGTGTTACCAGCAATTCTCCCTGTCCGATGGCCAGATTGGCCAGGTTGCCTCTTGTCCAGCCGTTTTTTCCGTAGCGATGATTAAAATAGGCGGTACTGGGTACCAGTCCGCTGGACTCATTCGGCAGGTCGATACCGGTTTTTTTGCCAAAAGCAAACAGCTTACTGTATTTCTCCCAAACATCAAGACCGATCTTCAGACCCAGTTTATAAAAATAGACATTGCAGGAGCCGCGTATGGCGCCATACAAATCCACTTCACCATGCCCTCCGGCATTCCAGCAGCGTATGGTGCGCCGGCCCAGTTTAAAGTATCCCGGACAAAAGACCTTCCATTGCGGTGTGATTATCTTCTCCTGCAGGGCCGCCAGGGCGGTAACGATTTTGTAAGTGGAACCCGGAGGATAAACGCTTTGTATGGCGCGGCTATAGAGCGGATGGCCATCATCGTTGAGCAGCCGGTTCCATGTTTTGGTATCTATTTTCCCGGCCAGCAGGCGCGGATCATAATCGGGTTTGCTGACCATGGCCAGTATACCGCCGTTACGGACATCCAGAGCCACCAGGGAACCCCGCATCCCCGTCATCAGGGATTCGGCAAAGGCCTGCATGTTGTAATCCATCGTCAGGTAGATATCGCTGCCATGTTGCGGCTCCACGTTGAACTCACTGTTTAAATATCCCAGCTCCTGTCCGGAAGCATCCACCATCTTGTATTCAACACCGGCCACGCCGCGCAATTCGGCATCATACTCTTTTTCCAGGGCGGATTTTCCTATAAGCTCGCCATTTTCATAAAAGGGATTGCGTTTCTGGTCTTCCACGCTCACCTCACCGATGGCGCCAAACAGATGCGGAGAGTTCACCGAGTCACGGTAAAACCGTTTGGGCTCCAGTTGGGTAATAACACCGGGAAAATGCAGCCGGTTTTCTTCAAGATAGATTAACTTCTTCCGGTCAACATCCCGGGCAATGGTTACCGGACGAAAACCGGCGCGGCGTCTGATCTTTTTAAGAACCTTCTTCTTGTTCAAATTTAAAAAGGTGATCACCGTGTCCAGAACCGGGGGTTTAACAACCTTGGGGATGACCGCCACGGCATAGGCGGCCGTGTTGTCCACAAGTATGCGTCCCGTTCGATCCCGGATAAGCCCGCGCACCGGCAAACGCACATCCTTACGCACGCTGTTGCTGAGCGACTTTTGCAGATAGGTATCCTGCTTAACGACCTGCAGGTTAAAAAAGCCCAGCCACAACACAGCAAAGAAAAAAATGATTAATACGGTTAATATATTTTTTTTAATCATGCGATCGCCGGAAAAATAAGAACTCATATCTCTCTGGCCAGGGACTTGGCGGTAAACAGATTGACAACCCAGAGCATGGCGGAAGTGTATATCGTGTTAGGAAAAACACGGGAGTATATTAAAAATGAAAATGAAGCATCCATCTTGTAATGCATCAGCCAGTAATAAATAAATTCATGGATGAAAATAAAAAGGATATACCACAAATAGGCAAACGGGCCTTCAAATTTAAACAGGCTCATTTTACCGGCGCTGTAACCGGCTATCGCCTTGGGCAGGGCAGACAGACCTATGGGCATGGCCGTTACCGCGTCTTGTATGATTCCCAAAACAAAACCGATGGTACTTCCGGAAGTGCTGCCGAAACGGCGCGCCAAAAGTAAAACCATCACCAAAACCAGGTCGGGCCGGCTTACCGAAATTTCAATAAAGGGAACCAACAGGCTTTGCAGAAGTATGGCGCCCAGACCGTACAGCGTACCGATTATTAACGCATAGCGGATTTCCTGATTCACCGGGGCATCTCCCTGTAGATAAGCACTTCGTCCAAAGCGTCAAAGTTTACACTGGGGATAACCCGGATACGCTGAAAAAGTACATTTTCCTGTTCCTGTACCTCACTGACCACACCGATCTTTATATTGGGGGGATATATTTGACTCATCCCCGAGGTATAAACCACATCACCCACCTCGATCCGCACCGTATTGGCCACCTGATCCAACAACAGGCCCCTGGCACCATCCCATTTGATGAGACCCAGTTCACGGTTACGCTGCACGCGGGCGCTTACACGGATATTGGCATCAAAAAGGATTTGGGCAATGGCAAACCGGCCGCTGAGTTTTACAATTTTACCTACCAGGCCGTCGGCGGTCATCACGGCGCTGTTTTTTTTTATCGATTGCATATTGTCCGATGAAAGCAGCAGGCCCGTTATCTGGCTTTGCGGACTGAAGCCCACTACCTTGGCCGGTAAAAGATCATAATCCACACTGTAGGAAAACCGCAGGATTTTACGTAGGCGGATGTTTTCCAGCAGGGCGTCCTGCAATTGAAAATTCTCATAGGCCAGGCGTGTATTCTCTTTACGCAGTTGCCGGTTTTCCTCGCTTAAATAGAAATAATTGCCAACCGAAGAAGCCATTTCATCCAATGTACCGATCAAATGCAGGCTGGTGGAACGCAGTCCCTCGGCCACTCTGCTTTCACTGGACAGGATCAGTAAAAATGAGAGCACGATGTAAAGCCACAACAACAGGGCCTGCCTGAAATGTGATACAAACTGTAGAAATGGATTCATTAAACCAACATCATCTTATTAAATGGGCCGGCGGTTTTTCACCAGCACTTTATGGTATTTATCCGGGTTTTCCAAAACATTGCCACAACCGCGGGCCACGCAGGTCAGCGGATCATCGGCTATCAAAATAGCCATGGAGGTCTCCTGCCGCAGACGTATGTCCAGGTTCCGTAACAGTGCCCCGCCGCCGGTTAATATGATGCCCCGGTCCAGAATATCCGAAGCCAGCTCGGGAGGGGTGCGTTCCAGTGACATTTTTATCGCTTCCACGATCTGCATAATCGGATCATTCAGCGCCTTACGGATTTCCTTGGAATTAATAACGATGGTTTTGGGTATACCGTCCACCAAATCCCGGCCTTTCACTTCCTGATCCATTTCTTCTTCCAGCGGCGCCGCGGAACCGATGGTATATTTTATGTTTTCGGCCGTCTTTTCTCCGATCAATAAATTGTGATTACGCTTAAAATGCTGAATAATGGCCTGATTCATCTCGTCACCGCCGACACGGATGGAGTTGTGATGCACGATCCCGTTCAGGGAGATAACCGCTATTTCCGATGTTCCGCCGCCGATATCGACAATCATATTACCCATCGGTTCGCTGATATCCAGCCCCACACCGATGGCGGCGGCCATGGCCTCGGCCACCAGATCCACTTCCCGGCCACCGGCACGCTCGGCCGAGTCGCGCACGGCCCGTTTTTCCACTTCGGTAATTCCCGACGGTACGCAAATCACGACCCGGCCGATCATCATACGGTTAACATTGGCCTTTTTTATGAACTCCCGTATCATAATTTCGGTGGCTTCAAAATCGGCAATCACCCCGTCTTTTAAGGGACGGATGGTGACGATATCCTGATGGGTACGGCCCAGCATCTGACGGGCTTCGGCCCCGACGGCCACCACCTTGTCCGTATTTTCTTCCAGGGCAATGATGGAGGGTTCGTTTATGGTAATACCCTTGCCTTTTATATAGAGCAGCGTGTTCGCCGTTCCCAGATCGATACCGATATCCGATGATAAAAAATTCAAAAATGAAAATGCCATGTGGCCGCTCCTGTACGCTTAATGTTTAAAATGTCGTGATCCGCTAAAAACCATGGTGATTCCCGCCTTATCCGCCGCTTCGATCACCTCTTCATCCCGGATGGAACCGCCGGGCTGTATTACCGCCGTGGCTCCCGCCGCAATCAGGGCCTCCACGCCATCCTTAAAAGGAAAGAAAGCATCGGATGCGACGGCGGAATTCTTTAAGCTTAAAGCGGCGTTTTGTGCTTTTTTTATGGCTATCTCCGTGGAATCCACCCGCGACATCTGCCCCGCGCCGATACCCAGGGTTTGCCGGGCGTTGGTAAAGACTATGGCGTTGGACTTTACGTGCCGTACCGTTTTCCAGGCGAAATCCAGCGCCTGCCATTCTTCTTCCGTCGGCGTCCTCTTGGTAACCACCCGCGCCCGGCGCACATCGTCCCCGCGCCTGTCCGTCTCCTGCACCAGAAATCCGCCGCTTAAGACCTTAACATCCCACTCCGGCATGGAAAAGCGATCCGGATTAAAGGTTAACAGCCGCAGATTCTTTTTTTTGCGCAAACGCTGCAAAGCGTCTTCTTCAAAACCGGGCGCGACAATGCACTCGGTGAAAAAGGAGGCCAGCTCTTCGGCCAGGGCCGCATCCACAACGCGGTTAAAGGAGATGATGCTCCCGAAGGATGACACCGGGTCGGTGGAGCGGGCCAGTTTGTGTGCTTCCGAAAGATTTTCCGCCGTGCCGATACCGCAGGGATTGTTGTGCTTAATTATCACGCAGGCCGCCGATTCAAACTCGGCGACGATGTTCAAAGCCGCCTGAATATCCAGCAAATTGTTAAAGCTGAGTTCCCGGCCATGAAGCTGTCTGATATCGCCCAGGGAGGATTTGTTTACCACCTTATACCAGGCTGCCCGCTGGTGGGGGTTTTCCCCATAGCGCAGGGCCTGTTCTTTTATTCCGCTCATCACATAGGTTTGCGGCAATTCTTTTTCCTCATTCAGATAATCCGCGATCGAGGCGTTATAGCGGGCCAGGGTTTGAAATACCCGTACGGCGCATTGTTTACGGAAAGCCTCGTCCGTGTCGCCCCCGTTAGCCTGCAACTGTTCCAGAAAGGCCGGATACTGATCCGGATCGCTCAACACGGTTACCCAATGAAAGTTTTTTGCCGCCGCCCGCAACAGGGTTGGTCCGCCGATATCAATCTGTTCCACTGCTTCCGGCAGACTTATATCTTCCCGGGCCGTGGCTTTTTCAAAGGGATATAGGTTAACGATAACCGTTGAAATGAGTTCAATTTTATGTTGGGCCAGTTGCCGCATATGCGCCGCTTCCCGCCGGGCCAGAATGCCGCCGTGAATATGCGGGTGCAGGGTTTTCACCCGTCCGTCCAGTATTTCGGGAAAACCGGTCACTTCGTCAACGGGGGTAACCGGAATACCGCAGTCCTGAAGGAAACGAAAGGTGCCGCCGGAAGAGATGATTTCATAATCGAACCGTATCAGGGCCCGGGCAACTTCTTCGATGTTTTGCTTATCGCTTAAACTGATTAAGGCGCGTTTACGGGACATCTATGCTCCTGGTTTAAAATAGACGCGATTATTCTTTACCGTGTACGGGGTACTTAAAACACGTTTCAGCGCTTTGGGAAAAAGCTCATGCTCCGCGCGTAACACTTTCCGGGCGATATCATCCGCCTTATCTTCGGGGCTCAGGGCCACGCATTGCTGCATGATAATGGCTCCATGATCGTACTGCTCATCAACAAAATGCACGGTGGCGCCGGAGACCAGCATGCCGCTTTCCCACACCGCGCGGTGGACATGCATGCCATACATGCCCCTGCCGCCAAAAAAGGGCAACAGGGCCGGGTGAATATTCACGATCCGGTTGGGGTATTTTTCTATCAGTTCCGCAGCTATTTTTCGCAGCCAGCCGGCCAGGGCGATCCAATGGATATCAAACCGGGATAAAAGCGCTTCCAGCTCTGTATTGTACTGTTCCTGTGAGGGGAAGTGTTTGGGGTCGAGCACATAACGCGGGATATTGAACTCCTCCGCAACATCCAATGCGCCGATATTTTCCCTTCCGGCGACAAGCAAGGCTATTTTTCCGGGAAATTGTTTCTGTAGCCCGGCCCGGCACAGGCTTTTAAAATTTGTACCACGCCCGGTAGCTAATACGGCGATATTCTTCATTACAGCCTTGGTTTTGCGAAAGCGCAAATATAGCAAAACCCTTGAATTTTCGCAATGAATTGCGGGAATAGATGGATTTAGTTTCAGACAGCTTTTCCTTTTCCTTTTTTTATCCGGTTTTTGAAAACCGAAAATTTATAAAATTTAGCCCAACCCGAACATTAAATAAATCAAAAGTACTCTGAGGAAGATATTCAACAACACTGCTTCCTGTATGGCAAAACAGTCCCCGGAGAACGGGAGTACAACGATGTGTTGACCTGCCAAAGCCTGATGCTCAGCATTCTGTTTTAAACGGGCTTCGTCAAAGCATCCCGCTTAAGGGAAATGAAGGGAGGGGCGCCCAAGCATGAAAACGCGTCATCTTATTCATTAATCACCTCAACGGCGAGGCGCCGTTCATGGCCGCTGTCGTCAATCAATGTCAGCCGGTGAGGCCCTTTTTCCGCCGGGAGGGCCATTTTATGCGGACGGCGGGTGTAGCCGGGGTACTCCTCATCCGGGAGCCAACAGAACACCGGCGTGCCGCGGCCGGCCTGTGTAAAAAGCAGCAAACAAGAAAAAAGCGCCTTTTGTCTCCTGTTACCAAGAGCCTCCACATTAAGCGGTCCGCCTGACGAAAATACCACAAAAGCATAACAAATTGTTTGGCATTAACAGAGCCTTTGGTTATTTTCAGTCGATCCACACGAGGAAAGTATGCTTAAAGATATCTACAAAACGTCGCTCTCCCTCCTGACCGATTTCTACGAATTGAGCATGGCCTATGGCTTCTGGAAGTCCGGAAAGAAAGACCTGGAAAGTGTCTTCAGTCTCAATTTCCGCAGCAATCCTTTTAACGGTGGCTATACCATCGCCGCCGGTTTACAGTATGTGATAGAATATTTGCAGGATTTCACCTTCCATGCCGACGACCTGGAGTATCTGGCCGGTTTGAAGGATGATGAGAGCCGGCCTTTTTTCGAAGATGCCTTTTTGCAATACCTGGCCGGCATCCGCTTTGAGTGCGATGTGGAAGCCATACCCGAAGGAACGATTGTTTTTCCCTATGAACCGCTGGTGCGTGTCCGCGGACCGATCATCCAGTGCCAGCTTATAGAAACACCCCTGCTCAACCTGATTAATTTTCAATCGCTGATTGCCACCAAATCCTCCCGTGTGGTACAGGCCGCCGGGGAAGAACCGGTTTTGGAGTTCGGCTTGCGACGGGCACATGGCATAGACGGCGGACTGGCCGTCAGTCGCGCGGCTTATATCGGCGGTTGTTCGGCCACATCCAATGTGCTGGCGGGACGCCTGTTTGATATTCCCGTGCGCGGCACCCATGCCCATAGCTGGATTATGACCTTTGAAAGCGAACAGGAAGCCTTTGATGTGTATGGCGATGTTTTACCCGATAACAGCGTTTTCCTGGTGGATACCTACAACACCCTCGAAGGAGTAAAAAAAGCCATCGAAACCGGCAAGCGGTTAAAGAAAAAGGGCTTTAAGCTGATGGGCATCCGCCTCGATTCCGGCGACCTGGCCTATCTGAGCATTCAGGCCCGGCACATGCTGGATGAAGCCGGCTTCAGGGACAGCCGCATTTACGCCAGTAACGATCTGGATGAAAACATCATTCAATCCCTTAAAGCGCAGGGTGCGCGCATCACCGTGTGGGGCGTGGGCACCAAACTGGCCACCGCTTATGACCAGCCCGCCCTGGGAGGGGTATACAAATTAAATGCCCTGAAGTCGGAAAAAGGAGAATGGGAATACAAGATTAAGCTTTCCGAACAGAATGTTAAAATATCCAATCCCGGTATGTTGCAGGTGCGGCGTTACAAAAAACAGGGGGAATATGCCGGAGATGCCATCTATGACGAAATCAGCGGCATCAACAAGCAAACGGTCATCGTCGATCCCTTTGATATCACCCGCCGTAAAAAGTTTGACGCTTCCTTTGAACATGAGGATTTATTAAAACCCATCTTTCGCCGGGGTCGTTGTGTCTATCAGGTTCCCGATATCCATAGCATTCGCCGGCATGCCCGGCAACAGTTAAAACATTTTCACAAAGGGATAAAACGCTTTGTCAACCCCCACCAGTATCCCGTGGGGCTGGAAGAAGATTTACATAAGCTTAAAACGCGGCTGGTACTTAAGGCCCGTGGTTTTAACGATACAAAAAACGGAGGCTGACATGAGTCTGTTGGATGATATTTTTAAAAAACAATATGAGTTGAACAAACGTATTCTGCGCGAACGCCACGGTCAGGATTACGATAAGTTGTGCGATCAGAGCCGTAATGACAAGGAGACCATAAAAAACCGCGTGGCCTGGCTGCTAAACTATAACCGGGCCCAAATTCACGAATCGATTGAACTGGAACAGGAGCTGCCCTGGAAATGGTGGAAAGACAAGGACAGCATCAACTGGGATCATGTGCGTATCGAGCTGATCGATGAGCTGCACTTTTGGGTCAGCAAGTGTCAGTTGGTGGGGCTTGATCCGCAAAAACTGAGCGAACTGTATGCCAAGAAAAACGAGCTGAATCAAATCCGGCAAAACAAAGGTTACGGCAGTAAATATGACAAAACCGACGAACACGGTGTTGAGGATAACGACCGGATTGATGAGGTGCTGACACAGGAGCGCGGGCGAGGTAAAGGCTGATCCCGGGTAGTTTTGCCTCAATACCCGGAACAGGGGTGTCATCTTATCCGGGGGCTTTTTAGTCCTGTTCCCGCTGTGAGGTCTGCTTTTCCCGCCTTAATTATAGCCCAGCTTTTTATCCCGGCGAAAGGCAACCAGATCCACAACCAGCTCCGTTAACTTTACCAGCCAGAACAGACACAATACAATCAGGGCCACGGGCGCATAATCCCCGTAGTAGAGATATTGCAGCATGCTGTAACTGAGATGCCCCTGTACATTCAGGGCCATTTCGGTAATGATCAGGCTGCTGATCAGATAAGCGGCCTGTTCCTTCAGGGTTTGCGTATACTGATAATGGGCATTTTCATAAATAACACCCAGGACATGTCCGGGAAAACGCTTGTTCCAGTGCAAAAGCTGTTTCCGGGAGATTCCGTTTTTTTTATTAAAAGCATAGCTGTCGTGCATCTGCTTAACACGCGCCAGATCGACAAAGCCTTTGCGGCTTTCACTGTCAAGAAAGGTATAAAACTTATGGGTATACGTGATAAGCATGCCGTTGGAAATCACCCCCAGCAGGATAACAAAAAGAAACATGTCCGAGTCAAAGCGGCTTTTAAAGGAATAGGCCAGCACATAAGCCGGAGAAAACAAAACCGCATAGGCGAAAAAGCGGCCCACAATGATGACGCCCGGTTTTAACAAAGAACGGGCATAAACCCAGGCCGTTTCCGCTTGCCAGTGATCGGGACGCGCACGCAGGGCGGTAAGCCAACGCCGGAAAGCGGAGGGTTTTTGTTGCCGTTGATAGATAAACCGCAGCGTGCCCAGGGTAAGCGCCCCGTAATAGCTGATCAGCAGGGCGCAGATAAAAATCAGCGTGAACATGAGAAACATGTATAAGATATGACCCGCGGTTTGAGCATCCAGAACTTTTTTTTCCGTACCCCCCCGCGCCATCTCCAGACGCCGCCGCTTGCTTTCCGCTGCCAGATCCTCCACCAGTTGACGGTGAGCAGCCTCCTTTCCCGGCTCAAAATAGTCCAGCATTTCCTTTAAAAGCACCCGGTCGGCCGGATCGTCCGCATGCAGAAAAGAAAGTTGCAGCCACTCATTCAGCGCCTTTTGGCGCGGATCGGCTTGCGGGCGGTTCAGGTTGACGATCAAGGCCCCCAGAATCAGGGTGACCACCAGCAGGGAAACCAGGTGCCGGGCTGCTATTTTAACCACTGTGCCGCTCCATGATAATAAGTTGCGCCGGCTGTCTGTTTACGGTATAGCCGTAGCTTTCCACCCAGGAGGCCATCTCTTTTAAGAAAAGACGAACGGTTTGCCGGAAAGGAGCGGCCAGTTCCGGTCTTTCCAGGGTCAGGCGCCACAGCTTTTCTTCCCGGATCAGTATCCAGCGGGGCACGGGACGCGGGGCGGCCCCTTTGTTTTGCAGATGTTCCGCCAGAAGGCGGTATTTTGTATTATACTCCCGGACGCGCTTTTTCAGGTCACGTATAAAAAGCGTGGGTCGTTTTCGCGGCCGGGACTCAAGGGTTGTTTTTTCAAGATAGCGGCGGGAGGCGCCGGCAATCCAGATATACCGTTGCCGGCTGAACTGCCAGGCATAAAGATAGCCCTTGTATCGAAACAGTAGACGGATCACCTCACCGGGGGGGAGGTACTCTCCGCCGGTCAGGGCCTGCCGGGGGTTGGCGGAAATATTCCCGGCGCGCACCGGGCCGGAGGCGCGCGTTCGCAGGGTGTCCTTTTCCGGAAAACAATTCCTGAAAAAAAATAAAGATGTTCCGTAACGGAGTCGTGGATTGCCGGAGTCGTTCAGGGCAATGGAAAAGGTTTCATCAAAATCGGTTACCCGGCTAACCCGCGAGAAACCGTCGGCCAGCACAACATCCCGTTCCACAATCATCCAGGGGCTGTAAGGCGGATAAAGAGCCAGGCGGCTTTGGGGAACGGGCTGACGGTATTTGTCGTATAGCTGCAGGGCCCTGGCGTCCCGGACAACCCAGATATCCGTGGGGCGGGGACTTGCGGCCCACATGCCCGTGACGAATAGCAGCGTTAAATAGATGTAACCTTTCATGGCCCCGCGAGTATAGAATTAATATTGCGATTCGTTTTTAAACTAAAATTTATTAACATTCAATCAAAAGAAAAATAAGGATCAGGGAATGGCATTTTTGGGAAAAGCGCTCGGCGCGGGATTGGGATTTGCACTGGGAGGTCCCATCGGGGCCATATTGGGCGGGGTTTTGGGACACGCCTGGGATACGGATAATAAACGACGGCAATATATGCCCAGCGGCGAGGACTGGCCGGAAGTGGAAGACACCTTTGACCGACAGGTGCTGTTTTATACGGGACTGGCTTCTCTGGCGGCAAAAATGGCCAAGGCCGACGGCCGCGTTACACGGGATGAGATCGAAGCCTTTGACCGCTTTTTGAGCTTTGATCTGGGACTGGAGGCGGATGAGCGGCGCAATATCGCCCGTATCTTTAACGAGGCCAAAAACAGCCCGGAAGAGGCCACGGCTATTGCCCTGCAGTTTAAGCAGCTCATCGGCTACCAGCACGAGGTGCTGGACATGATGCTGGAATTGTTGTTTAAAATCGCCCTGGCCGACGGCGAGCTGCACCCCAATGAGGAAAATTTTTTACAACAGGTGGCCACCGTGTTTGGCTTTAACCACATGCAGTATCAAAATATCCGTGCCCTGTATGTAAAAGAGGATGACCGCCCCTATAAAATTTTAGGTGTTGACCGGGGGGCCTCGCCGGAAGAAATTAAACAGGCCTACCACAAACTGGTACGCGAGTATCACCCGGATCGCCTGCAGGCCAAGGGCGTGCCCGAGGATTTTATAAAAATTGCCAATGAGAAGATGGCTGAAATAAACAGCGCCTACGACCAAATAAAACGTGAACGTAACTTTTAGAGGTGTATCATGGAAAATGAAGAGATGAATAAGCAACAGGCGGACTTTTATCAGCAGCTACGGATAAAGATCGCCAACTACCTGGAAAGAAACCATATTCAATACGGCGATATTCTTTTGCTGGCTCCCGACTTTTTTCATCTGCTGGTGCGGCTTTCCCTGGATAAGCGGGTGGATAACAATAAAAAGGCCAAGCTTTTTCTGGCCATCTCCTACTTCATTTCCCCCATCGATCTGTTACCGGAGGTGATACTCGGCCCGGTCGGTTATCTGGACGATGTGGCCCTGGCCGCCTATATTCTCAACGACTTCATCAACAACAATGACAGCGACCTGCTCTATGAACACTGGGCCGGTTCCAGTGATGTGCTGGCTTCCATACAAAACACACTGACCCTGGCCAACCAGTTTCTGGGTGAAGGCTTATGGAAGCGGATAAAGAGAAAACTCGGTATTTTTTAACCATGCCGTTCCCCTCTCTTAGCCGGCTGCATGAAAGCATCTCCACCCCGGCGCTGCTGATTGACGCCGCGCGGATGGATAAAAACCTGCGCGGGATGCAGGCCGCGGCCGATGCCCGTCACGTGGCCCTGCGGCCGCATATAAAAACCCATAAGGCCCCCGTTCTCGCCCGGCGGCAAAGGGAACTGGGCGCCCGGGGCCTTACCGTGGCCAAGCTGAGCGAGGCGGAGCTGTTTGCCGGCGAAGGTTTTGATGATATTTTCATGGCCAATCAGCTTACGCAAAAGGCCAAGGCGCCCATGCTGAATAAAGTCCGGCAAAGGGCCCGCCTGATCCTCGGTATCGACCATCCCCGGCAGGTTACCCTGCTGGAAGAGATGCTTTCATCGCCGGGGCCGCCGCTGGAGGTGCGTATCGAGATAGACAGCGGTTTCCACCGTTGTGGCATTGAGCCGGAGAGCGACCTGCTTGTGGATGTGGCCCGCCTGATCCGCCAAAGTCCCGCCCTGACTTTGGAAGGGGTTTTTACCCATGCCGGTCAGGCTTACGGCGCGCGATCCCCGAGGGAAATAAAGGACATTGCCGCCCGCGAAGCGGCCTCGGTAACCGCCGCGGCCGCACGTTTAAAAAAGATCGGCATTGAAATTGCTACAATCAGCGTGGGTTCAACACCAACGGCCAAAGAGGTGATTCGCCATAAAGGCGTTACGGAGGTGCGGCCCGGAAACTATATTTTTTACGACCGGATTCAACATGCCCTGGGCTCCTGCCGGGCGGAGCAGCTTGCTTTGTATGTTTTGGCCACCGTGATAGCGCAGCCCGGCCCGGCACAAATCGTCTGCGACGCGGGCAGCAAGGCCTTAAACACGGAAACGGGCGCCCACGGCATGCATCTGGTGAAAGGTTATGGACAACCCATGAACGTAAAGGGTACGCTGACACGGCTTTCGGAGGAACACGGCATTATCGGACTGGAACGACCGGAGGAGATCGCCATCGGTTCGCCGCTGCTGATCGCTCCCAACCATGCCTGTGTGGTGGCTAATCTTTATGATTTCTATCATCTCGCCGATGGTGAATCTGTGCAGATCGTGCCCATTTCAGCCCGGGGAAAAAGCAGGTAGCTTGCATGAAAACCGTTTATAAACGCATTATACTGACCCTGATCCTTTTTATAATGATTCTAACCTTTGCCGGGGTTTTAATCTACAATACCTATCAGGATCTGGGTAAGGATCTGATCCGGCGCACGGCCCTGCTGATCGGCGATTCGGTGAGCGATATACTGGCCAATGCCGCCGACAAGGATCTGGAATCGCTGACCCCCGGTGAAAAACGGCGTCTGCGCCGCCTGATGCGCTCGCTCACCTCGGAAGAGGGTAATATCATCCACATTCTGCTGATCAGCGACAAGATGCGCATTTTGCTGAGCAGCGACCGCGCCGTGGAGGGACGCGAATACACCTCGCCCGAGGAGCTGAAAAACCTGCAGGGCAACCAACCCAAGGTAATCACCAAAACATGGGATGATTCCATCCGCGTGGTGGATGTGATCCTGCCGCTGATGCGCGAGAAAAACGCCGTTCATGGCTACCTGCGCCTGGTGCTTTCGCAAAAGGAGATTCAGAATGTCTTCGGCGATATGTTTTACATATTCGTACCCATTGGCCTGGTGATGCTGCTGTTGATCGGCTTTTCCATCTACTTTATCTCCCGCGCCTATACCAAGCCGCTGGAATCGATCGAGGCCATGGCCGAAAACATCGCCCAGGGGGATTACAGCTACCGCATCAATTACGAACGCAAGGATGAATTCACCGATACCTTCTCGCGCATCGATAAGTCGCTGGAACAGGTGAACGTGATGAAGGAAAGCTATAAGAAGACCGAGAAACGCATTCACGCCCTGATGCAGGCCGTGGATGAAAGCATTATTCTGCTGGACGCCGGCGGCGATGTGGTCGGTTATAACGAGGTGGCGGTGGAGCTGTTTCAGTGTCCCGTGGAGATGCTGTTTGAAAGCCACTTCCATCAGATCAAGCAGATGAACACGGAGCTGCAGGCCCTGGTGGAGCGCAGCTTTAAGAATGAGCAGAACGCCTTCGGCCATGAGCTGAACCTGTGGCTGCCGGACGGCCGTAATGTGCTGGCCCGGGTGACCACCTTTCTCCTGCGCGAGGAGAACGCCGTCAGCGGCATGCTGCTGACCATCAAGGATCAGAAGCTGCTCAATGAGCTGCAAAACAATCTGCAGCGGTCGATGAAGTTCGGCGTTATCGCCAGCCTGGCCAGCTCCATCAGCCATGAGATAAAAAACCCGCTCTCCTCCATGGCCATCCATGCCGAGATCCTCAATATGCGTCTGGAGGATGTGGAAATTGAAAACAAGGAAGCCCTGAACAAATCACTGGATGTGCTGCAAAACGAGGTCAAGCGGCTCAACCGCATCATCAACCAGTTCTTTAATCTGGCGCGTATCAAAAAGACCGATCTGAACGCCATCAATATCAACGCCGTGCTGGAGGATGTGATCACCCTGGTCAGCCAGCAGGCTATCGAGCGCAACATAAAGATCGATACGGACTTTTCCGACGGGATTGAAAAGATTTACGGCGACCCCGACCAGTTGAAGCAGGTTTTTCTCAATATCGTGCTCAACGCCTTTCAGGCCATCCATAACGGCGGCACGGTCACCATGGGCACGCAAATGAACGGCGCCCATCTGGAGGTGCGGATAAAGGACGACGGCTGCGGCATGACCCCGGAAGTGCAGGAAAGGCTGTTTGAGCTCTATTTTACCACCAAACATGACGGCGGCGGTATCGGCATGGCCATCTGCCGCAATATCATCGAGGCCCATGACGGGGAGATTGAGTTTGAAAGCAGGGAAGGCGCCGGCACCACCTTCCGCATCAGCCTGCCGCGCATCAGCCATACCACGCAGTTACACATCAACGCCCTGCGCCGCACGGCAATGAAGGCCTGACATACCCACATAACAAACCGATTTTATTCTCACACTAAGACATCAAAACCAAAGAATCGTTTTGTAGATATTTCGATATCGCTAAAAACCGTGAATGGAAAGGTTTATCCCCGAAAAAGCGGTGCCGTTCAGCGCTTCATTGCCGCCCGTATACCAGCTGTAAAAATAGTTCACTTCAAAATGGTCGTTGGCCGTGCGCAGGGCGGGCAGTTCCAGCAACAGGCTGAGGCCGTTGACCAGCCCCCTGGAGCTCAGGGAAAGGCCGCCGGTTTTTACAAATTCCGGAAAGCCGCCCCCCTTATAGTGCCCCCGCTGGTAACGAATCATTTCAAGAACCGTCACGCTCCAACCGCTGTGCACGGTTATATCGGCACTGCTTTTACCCAGAATCATATTGTCCCAAATATCGATATTACCCGGAAAGGCCGTGTATTGTCCCGCCTGTACCAGTTCATCGCGGGCTTCCGAGGACCAGCTGATTTTTATAGTTTGTATGGAAAAACCCTCAAACTGTTTGTCCAGTCCCCATGTAAACGCATAGCCGATGCGCGCTTCCCGGGCCAGTCTTTCGGGAACAACGCTGCCGGAGGTATTAACGGCGTCACCGTTATTGACAAGGGCCAGACCCAGGGCCACATCGAAAGAAACCTTCTGACCGTTAAAAACCGTATACGGTTCGTCCCACATGGCCATCACCGGCAGGATGGCCTGCGCGCCGATATCGTAAACATCCGCATTCCTTTTTTCCGGGAACACGTCCGACGTGGCCTTTTTAAGGGTATAGCCCAGGTTAAAGCGCAGAACATAATCGATGCCGACGCCAAAGGCCCAGGCGCTGTAATATTCGCGCGCGTCCAAACGGTCGATGACCGTGCCGTTATTATCGGTTATGATATTTGTGCCCAGGTCCAGTGTGCCGCTGTAATAGGCAAACCCCAGGCTCAGGGGCATATCGGGAAAGATACTTTCCAAATTGTAGCCCAGGGCCAGGCCGCGGCTGTCAAAAGTCACATCGGAGAGGGAAAGCCCGGCCAGCCAGTCGGTTTTCCGGGTATAGGACTGAAAGGCGATATTTTTTTCCCGGCCAAAGTTGCCCAGTTGAGCCGGATTGAAAAAGGCGCCCAGGAAATCCGTTGTGGGCAGGGCGGTATAGGCCCCGGCCTGCCCGTTCAGTCCGGAGGCGGGAGGCACCAGCAAAAAGGTGAATATCGATGTACCCTGGGCATAAGCGCCGGAAAGGGCGAGCAGCAGGGTGAGCGCAAGGATTCTCAGTGATCTAAACATGCCGGCCTCCGTTTTTGGGGAACTGTTTTAGAGACGCATAACATAATGCTGTTTTATTCTTATACCGTTAATATATCGCTTTAAGCGGAACGGTTCAAACCGAATAAATTTAACCGTCGTCTATTTGGCCTTCAGCGTTATCAGCGGCAGGATCACCTCTTCCAGGGAAATGCCGCCGTGCTGAAAACTGTCCTTATACTGGTTCAGATATTTATGATAGTTTGTGGGATAGACGAAATAATAATCTTCCTTGGCAATAATATAGGTGGTGTTCAGGCCGCGTTTGGGCAGTTTCCACTCTTCCGGGTTTTTCAGGTAGACCGCCTGCTTTTTATCCACCTTAAGGCTGCGGCCGTATTTATAGCGCAGACTGGTGGAGGTTTCGCGGTCGCCGATCACTTTTGAGGCGCGCAAACCGCGTACGCTGCCATGATCGGAGGTGACAATGATATCGGCGTCGTATCCGGCCATTTTGTTGAAAATGGAGACAAAGGGCGAATGCTCAAACCAGGAGCGGGTCAGCGAGCGGTAGGCCGCCTCGTTGGGGGCAATCTCCTTGAGGATGGGCAGATCGGAACGGCTGTGGGCCAGGATGTCCACAAAATTTATGACCACCGCCAACAGGTCGCTGTCCATGTAACTGTCCAGATTCTTTTCAAAATTACGGGCGTCATCATTGTTCATGATTTTAACATATTTGGATTGGGCCGTTACCCGCTGCCGTTTCAGTTGCAGTTCCAGCAGCTCCTTTTCATAACGGTTCAGGCTCTCGTCATCCTCGTTCAGCGACCACAGTTCGGGGTAGGCCTTTTCGATTTCCACCGGAAAAAGGCCGCTGAAGATGGCGTTGCGCGAAAAAGGCGTGGCCGTGGGCAGGATGGAGAAGAAGTACTCCGTGTTCACATTAAAATGCTCGTAAAAAAAGGGCTCCAGCATAAACCACTGATCCATGCGCATGCAGTCGATAATCACCAGCACGGTTTTCTTTTTTTTCTTCAGGCGCGGAATCACATGGTCGGGCACCACATCCACCGAAAGGCGCGGCCCCTCCTTTTTTCCGTATATCCAGTGATGGTAGTTTTTTTCCACATAACGGCCAAACTCGCGGTTGCTCTCCTTGCGCTGATCGTAGAGAATCTGCCGGAAGTCGGAATCGGTGGCCGCGTCCAGCTCCATATCCATGCGGGAGATTTTCAGGGCGTGGTTGATCCAGTCGTCGGGACTTTCTATGGTCATCAAATTCATGGAAAGCTTGCTGATCTCCGAGGCATAGCTTTGGCTGCGCTTTTCGATGATGATGTTTTTCTTTTGCAGGATTTTTTTGCAGGCCATCAATATCTGGCTGGGATTGACCGGCTTGGTCAGATAGTCGTCAATACGCTTGCCGATGGCCTCTTCCATCAGGCTCTCTTCCTCGTTTTTGGTTATCATGATCACCGGGATTTGCGGGTTATAATCCTTGATCTCATTCAGGGTGGTCAGACCGTCCTTGCCGGGCATGGTTTCATCCAGCAAAACCAGATCGAAGGAAGTTTGCTGAATACGGGCCAGGGCGTCATCCCCGTTGGTAACGGTGGTGACCCGGTAGTCCCGGGATTGTAAAAAGCGCACATGCGCCTGCAACAGTTCTATTTCGTCATCGGCCCACAAAATATGGTACATCAGTTCTCCTCACGGCGGTCTTACGGTTTGGTTTGCTGGATATTTTTAAGAAAACGTTCAAAACGCCGGCGACGTTTTTCGGGACTCATCTCCCGGGGAAAGGAAAGGGTTTTTTCGTGGGAGCTGCCTATAAATCCGCCCAAAAGGCCTCCGGCAACAACGCCGCCCACAATAATCAGACCGTTTCCCAGGTCGGATATACCCGCATCCACCGGCGCATTGGTGGAAGAGGTCGTCAGCAGGGTGGCGCTGACAGCGCCCCCGGCCAAGGCGCCCAGTAACAGGCCGCTACCCGTGTGAGAAGGCGTTTCCATTTTCATGGAAGCTATGCGAAAAATGGAAAGCTCATGTTCCCGGCCCATGGCGCTGACGACAAGCGTGTCGCCCCGCAAATCCCTGACGGACACATTGGCATAGGGCGATCCGTCATAGGTAGCGATATCCCAATACTGTTGGGCCGGGGCCCATCCGGCAAAAAGGATAAGGCTGATAAAAACAAGAAGATATCTATTCATGGTTCTACTCCTGCCTTTGTCGGACAACCTCAAACAGGGCGATGGCCGCGGCCACGGAAGCGTTCAGCGAGCCGATGCGCCCGAATTGGGGGATGGTCAGCACCCCGCGGCACAAACGGCTGATGTTCTTGCGCACCCCCGCTCCTTCGTTGCCAATGACCAGGGCCACGGGCTGTCGCAGGTTCAGTTCGTACATCGGAGAGCTGCCGCCCTCCTTAAGTGATAACGTATAAATGTTCTCTTTGTTGAAATGTTCAATTAATGTATCCATGCGCTCCACACGGAACAGGGGCAGGTGAAAAACGGCGCCCACGGATGTTTTGACGATGGTGGCGTTTATTTCCGGGCTGCCCTTGGCGCCCAGCACCAGGGCGGTGGCCCCGGCCACCTCGGCCGTACGGATTATCGCACCCACATTATGCGGATCCTGAATCTGATCCAGGATGACGATAAACGGTTGTCCGCCTGAGGTCACGGCCTGATCCAGCTTATACATATCACCGATGGACAGGGGGGCAATGTCGGCGGCGAGCCCTTGGTTGACCACCGGCCCGGTCAGCTTTTGCAGGGCGTCGCGATTGACGGTTTTAACGGGGATCGATGCCTTTTCGGCCTTTTCCAGTATAGCATTGATGATACGCGCCCCGGCGCCCGGAACCCGGTAGAGGGTGTTGATGGTGTGTCCGGCTTGCAGGGCTTCCCAAACGGGTTGTCTCCCATGGATAATCACGGCGATCCTTTCGTTATATCATTCTTTACAGCAGTCGGATTAAGTTACGAAGGAAGCGCCATAAGTAAAAAAAACAGCGGAAAATAAAAAAGGTAAAAAAAGAACCCCGCGGCGTGGTAACGGGGTTCCTGTTGATAAAACGCCTTGCGGAAAGGGGCAGGTCAGACGGAGGTGACCTCCTTCATAAAGCGCGCGGCCAGGGCTTCGGCCTCTTCCCGGGTGGGCGCTTCGGTCATCACGCGCACGATCGGCTCGGTGTTGGACTTGCGCATATGCACCCAGGAATCCTCAAAATCGATCTTCACCCCGTCCAGCAGGTTGATCTTTTCATCCTTATATTTTTCCGCTATCCGTTGCAGTACCTGATCGGGGTCCATGCCCTCGATGGAGACCTTGGCCTTAACCATCTTATACTGTGGCAGGGATAAAAAGAGCTCATGCAGAGTGCCGTCAAAAACAGCCATGTGCTGCAGGGTCAGGGCCACGGCCAGCGGCGCGTCCCTTCCCAGATGCAATTCGGGCAGGATCACCCCCCCGTTGCCTTCGCCGCCGATAATGGCTTCCATTTCCAGCATCTTTTCGGCCACGTTTATTTCACCCACCTTGCTGCGGCTGAACATGCAGTTGTAATAATTGGCGATATCCTCCGAGGCGCGCGAGGTGGACATGTTCACCACCACCCGGCCCATCTTTTGCGAAAGGATCAGTTTGGTGGCCAAAGCCAGGGTGTACTCCTCGCCCAGGGGGCTGCCGGTGTTATCCACAATGGCGCAACGATCCACATCCGGGTCCACGGCAAAACCGACGTCGGCCTTTTCACGGATAACGGTTTCACACAGCCCGGTGATGTTTTCCGGAAGAGGTTCGGGGGTATGGGCAAAGCGGCCGTTGGGCTCGCCGTTAATGAGCGTATATGCGCAACCCAGCTCTTCCAGCAGTTGGGGTATGATCAACCCGCCCGCGCCGTTAACCGTATCCAGCGCTACCTTAAACTTTTTGGAGCGGATCAGCGGCACATCGATATAATCCAAATCCAGCACGGCCCGGACATGACGGGCGTTGGCCTGCCCGTCCACGCTTTCGGAACCCAGCCCGTCCCAGTTCTTTAGGCTCCATTTCCCGGCGTCGCCCAGGGCATAGACCTTCGCCGCGTTATCGGGACTCAGAAAACGGCCGTTGCCATCCATGAACTTTAAGCCGTTCCACTGAATGGGGTTGTGGCTGGCGGTTATGGCGATGCCGCCGTCCGCGTGGTGATGTTCTATGGCCATCTGCACCGTGGGCGTGGGCACAATGCCGATATCGATCACCGTGCAGCCACAGGCCAGCAGACAGCCCTTGACGATATCGGCCACAAAGGGGCCGGAAACGCGGGAATCGCGGCCGACGATCACCGTGCCGCCCTCAAGCCAGGAGCCGAAGGCCAACGTATATTTTGAAATTACCTGCGGCGTGAGCGTACTGCCCACCTCGCCGCGAATACCGGAAACCGAAACCATGAGTCGAGACACAAGACCTCCCATACAATTTTAATGCGTTTGTCATTGATAAACACGGCGGTTTGTCTGCCCTTTTGCCGTGAGGGTGAAAAATAACAAAAAAGTTGCAAACCGGTTGTGATAATTATTCCGCGACGGTTTTATCGCACGGATACCACCGTGTGGATTAGTGAAATCGTAGCAAAGAGGGCGGACTTGAATCTTTTTCCCGGCCTTTTTTCGATAAAACGTGAATGTTTTGTGAATGTTGAGCTTTAGTCTGTTTTAAACCAAAACAGGGGATGATCCGCATGAAAACATTAATTTTTCTCATATTGGCCTTTTTTTCCTTCCAGGCATGCAGTAATCCGGCTTCCAATACGGCGACCCGTGGTGAAATTAAAGCCGCCGCCGCCCCGGATTTTACCATCGAAACACTCGATCACGGCACCTTTAAGCTTTCCGGGCAGGCAGGAAAGGTGGTTTATCTCTTTTTTATTGGATATAGTTGCCCCCCCTGCATCGCCAGTTCCCCCAATGTGGAAAAGCAGATACAAAAAGGGTACAGTGACGATGACGTGGTGGTCATCGGCATTGATGTATGGGACGGCACCATCGGTCAGTTATCCAACTTTAAAATACAAACCGGCGCCACTTTTCCCCTGGGTCTGACCGGCAGCGGGGTGGGAGGATTGTATGGCGCTCCCAACGACTATTCCGTTCTTATTGATCAAAAGGGACGGAAAGTTTATGAAAAAGCCGGCGCCGACGTGGCCGCCATCAAACAAAAAATAGATGAACTGTTAAAGGAATAGACCCATGAAAATCCTTTTTTTAAGATTGACTTTTTTGGTAATGCTTTTGGGCTTCTCCGCCCGGGCGGGAGAGATCGCCGATTTTGAGCTGAAGGATATCAACGGCCAGACCAAAAAATTTTCCATGGTACGGGGAGAAAAGCTGACCCTGGTCGATTTTTGGGCCACCTGGTGCAAACCCTGCCTGAAAGCCATTCCCAAGCTGGCGGCCATTTCCCGCGATTATGAAAGCAGGGGGGTAAAGGTGGTGAGCATCAACACGGACAGTCCCCGCAACAGCAGCAAGGTAAAACCTTTCGCCCGCATGTACCGCATAAATTACACCATTCTGCTGGACCCCAACGGCATCGTTACCGCCCGGCTGAACGTCAACGCCTATCCCACCCTGTTTATCATCAACGAGAAGAATGAAATCCTCTATACGCATATCGGTTTCCGCCCCGGCGACGGCGAACAACTGCGAAAAAAACTGGACGCTTTTCTGGAGGACGGCGGTGAATAAAGCTCTCCTCATTCTGTTTGTCCTGCTGCCGCTTTTTATCCGCGCGCAGGTGACCGGCTCCAATCAGGCTGTTTTTCAAATCGGCAATTTACCCGAACAACAGCCGTCCGACCGATCCAACCTTTATAACCAGCTAAACCTGCAGGCCAACTGGCAGGATATCCAACTGGTGCTGCGCGCCGAAAGCTATGCCGTTGACGACCGGCGCAAGTATAACAAAATATCTCAAAAGCTGCTGCGTTACAGCTACAACGGTTTTACCGTGCAGATCGGAAATTTTTATGAAATGTTCGGCCGCGGCTCCCTGTTGCGCATGTACGAAATCCCCGGCACGGTCTACGAGGATACCGGCACCCGTCAGCGTTACGGCTTTTACCGCGATATCGAGGGGCTGAACCTGCGCTATGAAAAAAACGGCTGGGATGTCAGCGCGGTTTACGGCCGGCCGCTGGACCTGATCATCCCTCCGGCCTATGGCCGGGAGCAGCGACGTTCGCGCCTGGTACAGGGAGTGCAGGCTCTTTATAACGTTTCCCCCCTGTGGCGGCCCGGTCTGGTCTATTTACGCAGCGATGCCAACAAGCAGTCCACAAGCTATTGGGGGGCGCTTTCCGAAGGCAGGGCGGAGATGTTTGATTATTATCTGGAGTACAACCAGCAACAGGGTTTTGATCCTCTGCGGGAAGGCACGCCTTATGCCCTGTACGGCGCCTTTAATTTTTATCTGGACGCCGTGGCCCTGAGTCTGGAATATAAGGATTATAAAAAGTTTACCCTGGGCTTTAACGAGCCGCCGCCCACGGTTAAGGAGCACAGCTTTACCCTGCTGAACCGCTCCACCCACTCCCCGGAACCCAACAGTGAAACCGGCTTTCAGCTCGAGGCTTTATTTAATGTGGGGGGCTTCAACACGGTAACGCTGAATGCCAGCCGGGCCGTCAACCAGATCGCCGGCTTTGAAGCGGTTTTTTATGAGTACTATGCCGATCTGCAATACTTTTTTTATGAAACCTGGCAGGGCAAGGCCTTTGTCGATTACAGTCAGGATGAGCTGCTGGGAGAAACGGAACGCTATACGGCCGGTTTTCAGGTGGAGGGGAGTATAACGGCCCTATGGGGACTGGCCCTGGAGATACAACTGCAACAGTTAAAGCGCCGTTTTACACCGGTGGATGTGGTGGCCAATCAGCTCTTTTCCCTTTCCCTAAGCCGCGCGCCCGATTTTTCCGTGGCCTTTTTGATGGAACGCTCCAACGACCCCATCGAAATATACAATGACGATACCATCATCTACTGGCCGGCGCTGATTGTGAACTATCAGATGGACAGTCACACCTCTTTCAATCTTTTTTACGGAAGGCGCCGGGGCGGCAACGCCTGCACCGGCGGTATCTGTTACCGTGTTTTGCCCTTTAACGGTCTGGAACTTCAGATCACAACCCGTATTTAGGAGGAAACCATGAGAACCCTTATTTTACTTCTTTCTCTTTTTACCTTTTCCGCCGCCCAGGTGGTGGGCAGCACGGCCAAGCCGTTTACGCTGTATACGGTGGCCGGTAAATCCGTATCCCTGTCCGATCATTCGGGCAAGGTCATCTATATCAACTGGTTTGGCAACACCTGCCCCACCTGCCTGCAGGAAGGCAACGATACGCAAACAAAAATTGCCGACCGCTACAAGGATCAAAACTTTGTGGCCCTGGGTATCGACGTCTGGGACGGTTCGGCCAACAGCGTGCAGAATTTTATCAATCAAACCGGCATCAAGTACGATTGTCTGCTCAATGGCGGCTCCACGGCCTCCGACTATGGCGTGCAGTATCAGAAAAGCACCGTCATCGATCAGCAGGGTGTGATTCAGTTTTATGACCGCACCAATAAAATTTCGGCCATCAACAGCACCATCGACGGTTTGCTCTCCACAACCGGCCTGGAAGAAAACGGAGCGGCGGTAAGCTCTTTTGAACTGAAGGCCAATTACCCCAATCCCTTTAACCCCAAAACCGAGATACCCTTTAGCAATGACCGCGAGCAGAACATCCACCTGCGCATCTACGATATAAACGGCCGCCTGATCCGTACTCTGGTTGCCGCCCGTTTTGCGCCCGGAAATTACAGCCTGAGCTGGTACGGAAAGGACGACCGCGGAAAGGCGATGGGCAGCGGCGTCTATTTTGTGCGCCTGGAAGGGGAGCATACTCAACGAATGCGGCGCATCTTGTTGCTGAAATAGTTTTCAGGTTTCCTAAAATGAAACAGGGGCTGTTTTCCTTTGAGGGAAAGCGGCCTTTTTTTTGGCGCGCGCGACAGGCTTATCCGTCCTGATCTTTTTCCTCCATATGCCCGGCCCGTCATTTTTTTGTGGCGATACGCCGGATGTATTATATTATTTTCTGCATAAGATGAAACCCGCTCTTTCTTTTTACGCATACAAATGGCCATACTTATCACATTTTTGGAGGTACAATGAAACCCGTCATTTTTATACTTTCGGCCCTGATACTTTTTTCCGCCTGCCAACAAGCGCCAAAAAGTTCCGGGATCGATCTTTCCCACATGGATAAAAAGGTGCGGCCACAGGACGACCTGTACCGTTTTATGAACGGCACCTGGCTGAAGGAGTTTGAAATCCCCGCCGACAAATCCAATTACGGCTCCTTTTCCAAACTGGCCGATGAAGCGCAAAAGAATCTGCGGGCCATAATCGAGGAGGCGGCAAATGCCCGCGACAAGCAGCCGGGTACGGAACGGCAAAAGGTCGGTGATCTTTATCTCAGCTTCATGGATTCCACAAGGATTGAGGAGTTGGGCATGGAGCCCATAAAGCCGGAGCTGGAACGCATTGCCGCCGTAAAAAACCGCAAGGAACTGGCGGAGCTGATGGGTTACCTCTCCATGGTCGGCGTACAGCAGCCCTTCGGTATTTGGATCGGCCAGGATCAAAAAAATTCCACGCAATACATTGCCTATCTCTGGCAATCGGGTCTCAGCCTGCCGGATAAGGATTACTACTTTAACGAAGGCGATCGCTTTAAAGCCATCCGCGAAGCTTACGTGAAACACCTGGAAACAATGTTTACCCTGGCCGGTATCGACGATGCCGCCCAAAAAGCGCAAACCGTTTACAACATCGAAAAAGAGATCGCCGAAAAGCACTGGACCCGTACGCAAAACCGCGACCGCGAGAAAACCTATAACAAATACGGCAAAAACCAACTGCTCAAGCTGGTATCCCATTTTGACTGGGATCGTTATCTGGCCACCAGCGAAATTCAAAACCTCGAAGAACTTATCATCGGCCAGCCGGACTATATGCAGGCCTTTGATAAAATCTACAACGGTCACAGTGTGGATGACTGGAAAACCTATTATACCTATAAGCTGATCCGTTCCGCCGCGCCCTATCTGAGCAAAAAATTTGTGGATGAAAGCTTTGCCTTTTACAGCGCCACTCTCCGGGGCATCAAGGAAAACCGTCCCCGCTGGAAACGCGGCGTTAGCCTGACCGAGGGCGCCCTGGGCGAGGTGATCGGCAAGATCTATGTCAGCCGGTATTTTAAACCCGAAGCCAAACAGCGTATGAAGGAGCTGGTGGAAAACCTGAAGGAATCTTTCCGTCAACGGCTGGAAGAGCTGGACTGGATGAGCCCGGCCACCAAGGAAAAAGCCAAGGAAAAGCTGGCCAAGTTCGGTACAAAGATCGGTTATCCCGATAAGTGGAAGGACTATTCCGCCCTGGAGATCAAGGCCGATGACCTGATCGGCAACATCCGCCGCTCCAACATGGTTGAACACAGAAGAGAGGTGGCCAAGCTGGGCAAGCCGGTGGACAGGGATGAATGGCATATGTATCCGCAAACAGTTAACGCCTACTATAACCCCAGTATGAACGAAATCGTATTTCCGGCCGCCATCCTGCAACCGCCCTTTTTTAACATGGATGCCGATGATGCCGTCAACTACGGTGGTATCGGCGCGGTGATCGGTCATGAGCTGACCCACGGTTTTGACGACCAGGGCAGAAAGTCCGACGGCGACGGTAACCTGACCGATTGGTGGAGCGAAGAGGATGCCAAAGAGTTTGAAAAAAGAGCGGAAATGATGGTGGAAGAGTACAACAAGTTTTCACCCATCGAGGGCATGCATGTGAACGGAAAAATGACCCTGGGTGAAAATATCGCCGATCTCGGCGGACTGACCATCGCCTACCACGCCTATCAAAACAGTTTGAAGGGCAAGGAAGCCCCGGTGCTGGACGGTTTTACCGGCGATCAGCGGTTTTTCCTGGGCTGGGCCCAGGTGTGGGCGCGTAAATATCGTCCGGATGAACTGCGCCGTCGTTTAAAAACCGACCCCCATTCGCCTTCGCAGTACCGTTGCAACGGCATTGTTACCAACATGCCGGAGTTTTATAAAACCTATGACGTGAAGGAAGGGGACAAGCTGTTCACGCCCGAGGATCAACGGGTGCGTATCTGGTAAGGATAAGGGCCGCGACCGCGGAAAACTCTCTTAATACAAAAAAGGCTGTCCCGTGAGAGACAGCCTTTTTTTTTGAGGAGGAGGCCGGGAAGGGTCCCGCCTTTGAGGATTTTCAGATTTTCATCCAGCGTCCGGGTACCCAAACCCAGCCGCGGCGGTTTTTTTTCCAATGACCGTTGAGCCACTTTTGATGCGGGCGGGCCTTAACCCAGCGCCCTTTTTTCCAAACATAACGGTGATTTTTTACCACCCAGTGTCCGGCAATCCATACATAGTTGCTACCGGGCTGCGCCGGCTTAACCACAACCACCCTGGGCCGCAGCGGTTTTGTTTTTACCACAACCTGCGCCCGGGCCGGCATAAAGGCCGCGCTTAAAAAAATCAGCGCCACAATATAAAACGAGAGCTTCTTCATGATGTTCTCCTTTTCGATAGTCCGAATCTTAAAACAATCAAAAAGAATGCCAAAAGCCCTAAGCGCTTGAATAACAGTATCTTAAAGAAAAAACCCCGCGGACGCAGCATGAACGAATGTGCACAAAAGTGTACCGTCTGGTATAATCTTTCACAACAATGACACGAATATGGATATGATTTAATATATTGGCACAAGATTTACTTTACTATGGAAAACCGTATGAATAAGCCTGCCCTTTTGCTGTTTCTGCTGGCCGCCATCTGTGCCGGACAAAGCACAAACCAGAATGCCCGTTTTGCCGGTCTGGATTTTTCCTTCAGCCGTTATGACTATCAAAATATTCAGGAGTTGAACGGCCCCTTAAGCGCGGTCGACGCCGGCCGGGTTAACCAACAGCAGTACAGTTGGGGGCTGGGACTGGTACAGTCCATGGGAAAGGCGGTGCAGTATTATGATTTTGACATGCAATATTTGATCAATGACTACAGGGAGGGCAAAGAGCTGTCCACGCGCATGCGCATGCTTAACTTCTCCCTTGGCCTGGGTTATCCCCTTATCGGGCGTGAACGTTTTTCGCTTATCCCAAGGATCAACCTGGGGGTGCGTCAGGTGATTTTGGATATTAAGGAAAACGGACTGAGTGAAATAAGCTGGAGTGATTTGGCCGATAATGAAAAAACCGCCTTTTCCGGCTATGCCTCGGCCATAACCCTTTCCGCCGGTCTTCGTCTGGAATATTATATTTTACGCCGGGAGTCCGAGGAGGCGCGCATCAGCATCCCCCTTAGCCTTGAGCTCTCATATCACTATAATGTCTTTAGCCTGACAAAAGCGGCCCTGCTTACCGCCGATCCGGGGTCGGAAAGTATCAGCGGCGCGCCCGTTCTGCTGCAAAACGGTGTCCGTATAACTCTTTCTTTCGGCTTTCGCGGAATTCTTAAGGAGACACGGCCGGTTTTTTACAATTAGAAGCGCTCGATAGACTCAGCTACCGGGATGGTTCAAGCCCTGGCGGAGAAATCCGCGCTTCATCAGAAGACAAAGAATTCATAAACCTTTACAAGTACCACACCGCTAAAAGCCCGGTTTCTTTTGTACCAACCCTTTCATAGCCACGGCTTTCAAGCCGTGGGGCTAATAAGCCCGCCAACTTCCCGCGCTTCAGCGCAACCGGCCCGACCCTGTAATCGCCGCTCACACTGAAAACGATTAAAAATCCTTTTCCAGACCCGCTTTCCAGTCGTCCACAAAATCGTACAGCGACTCCACAAAATCCTCATCCTGATCCTTGCGGGCAATGGTACAATGAATCACAATATCCTCCGGAGCCGGATCATAACCGGTGGTCAAGGTCCAGGCCATCATATTGGGGCACTCCGGCAGGGAAAAGCGCACGCCCCCCACGATAAGCTGGCGTTTAATTAGAAAATCGCCCCAAATGGTATAGGCGCGGCCGCTGTTGTCATCATGTACTTCGTAGACCTCTTCAATGGTCGCGCACCATTTATCCAGATTGGCCACGGTCAACTTTTTTTGCAGCTCTTCCTCGCTGCTTTTTACCTGTGCTGTTTGAAAAAATTCTATGATTCCACCTCCAGTTCATCGGGTACGTCAATATACATGCGCAGGATATTGGCGCTGACCACCTTGCCCTGCGCGTCATGTTTTAGTGTAAGCGTGCCGCCGCCGCCCAGGGCGTTGTGCAGCAAAAAATTCAGGGCGCCTATGTTAGGCATTTCGAAACGTTCCACCTTGCCTTTGACATTGCGGCCGAAATGCGCCTTCACCCGCTCCTCGGTCAGCTCCTTTACCAGGATGGGATAATATTCCGGCTTCAGGGCGATGACGCCCACATTGGCCGTGTCTCCCTTATCGCCGGAACGGGCATGGGCCAGTTTTACCAATTGTACTTTTTTCATGGTTTTGCCTTTTTTTTACGGATCAGATGACCTCAATGGTCAGCACCTTGGGTTCCACGGTCTCCTTTTTCAACAGGGCGGGCCAGTAGGCGATCACTTCGCGTACCTTGGGACGACCGCCGCCGAAGCCGGTCACCGTGGGTGGTCCGGTCAGCACCAGCGGTATCACCTCCTTGGAAAAAGTGGTCATATCGCGAAAATTATGGCCGCGCACGCCAATATGCAACACCACCTCGTTGGGGTCTTCGATGGGCGGAGCGGTATCACCGCCACAGGCGTTGTACCCCAGAAACTCGGTATGGATATCATCGAAGGAAACGCCGAGATACTCCAGCCGTTTGCGAATGATCTCATCGGCCTTTTGCGCTTTTTGCAGGGCGTCCGGCCAGGTGTAGGTCAACTGACCGATACTGGTATAGCCGTCAAAATAGGATATAGAGACCTTGTAAAAGGGGGTATCGGGCGTGCCTTTTACATCAAACACCCGTACCCGGTCGGGGCCTTCCTGCTCCAGGCGGATACTGGAAAAGTCGGCCACGCAATCCGGTGTGATGTACTCTTTGGGATTGCCCAGTTCATAGACCAACTGCTCCTTTACCGAACGCACACTGACCACGCCGCCAAGGGATTCATGCTTGGTGACCACCAGATGGCCGTCGGCATAGGCCTCCACGATGGGAAAACCGATGCGCTCCATATTGGGCACCTCCTTCCAGCCGGCAAAAAAATTGCCCCCCGAAGCCTGGGCGCCGCATTCGTTGATATGGCCACCCACCACACCGGTGGCCAGCTTGTCCCAGTCCCGCCAGTCCCAGCCAAATTCGTGGATCATGGGCGCCAGGCTGATACCGGTGTCGGTGACCCGCCCGGTAACAATGACCTGCGCTCCCTGCTCCAGCGCTTCCACCACCGGACGCGCGCCGAAATAGACGTTGGCGCTGCTCACCCGGGAGCGTACGGTGGAAAGGTCCTCCCCGGTTTCCATGTTTTTCAGGGGATTGCCGGAGGCGATCAGGGAATCCAGTTGATCGAGAATGTCATCACCGTAAACAGCGGCGATCTTCAGACCGGTAAAGTTCATCTTTTCGGCTATGGCCCGCACGGCCAGCATGCAGCCCACGGGGTTCACCCCGCCGGCATTGGTGATCAGGGTAACATTCTTTTCCACCAGCAGGGGCAAGAGCTTTTCCATTAGCGGAACAAAATCCTTGGCGTAGCCCAGGTTGGGATCGCGCGATTTTTGCTTTTGCATAATGGACATGGTCACCTCGGCCAGATAGTCCATCACCAGATAGTCCACCTCGCCCTCGCGCACCTGATCGATAGGCGCGTCCCAGCGATCGCCCCAATAGCCCTGACCGCTGGCTATGCGTATCATCTTTTTCATAAGTATCCGTTCCTTTTAGGTCGTTTTGCAACAAGAAATCCACTCTCGGCTAATTTAGGCAATATATTTATTAGATGGGAAGAGAATCGGAAAAAAGGAAGGAAGTTGTCAGCCGCGGCACGGGAGGTTTAGTTTTAACTTCCGTTTGCTAAAAGGCTGTCGATTCCGGTCGATAGCGGGAGTAAATCAACACCGGAGCCCGGAATGTCCAGCCCACATCTTGATAGAAAAGACGCCCATATTTTAAAAAGCGCCGTTACCGTTATTGCCGAAAAGGGCTTTGAAGCCTCTTCCATGCGTGAGATCGCCCGCAAGGCCGGCGTCAGTACCAAAACCCTTTATCACCGCTTTCACAGCAAACGGCAGTTGCTGGACAGCCTGCTGGAAAGCATCTGGCAGGCCCTGGCCGACGGCACCATGGAAATCCGCGATAATCCGCAAACCGATCCCCTGGAAAAAATCGATGCCGTGGTCGATCTGTTTATCGCCGTTTTCAGCAACGAGCCGGAGCGGGCCCTGCTGTTTGTGCGCAGTTACCAGCCGGCGCTGAAGGACGAAAGCGATTCGCTGAAGGCCCACTATGTCTATTTTCTCAAGGCCTTCGCCGAAATCATTCAAAAAGGTATCGACCAGCAATATATTCATATCCAAATCGACCCCCGGGCCTTTATCTTCTTCATCTATGGCGGCATGCGTTCGGTTTTGCACGAATGGGCGCTCAGCCCCGGACTGTTTCCGCTGGAGTCCCTGCGTGACAGCATCAAGTATCAGATAAAACACGGCGTGCTGCACTGGTAAGAGTCCCGCTTGAAAAACCGGCCGGCATCCTTTACATTGGCTTTTCATTTTCCCGGAGGCCGCATGGACAGTATCATTCACTTTTTTGAACAGATTCCCTCATCCCAGCGCACCATTATTCTGGTGTCCGGTTTTACCTTTTTCTGGATTCTGGAAAACAGTCTGCCCCTGTTTGCGTTTAAGTACAACAAGTGGCAGCACGCCTTGCTGAACATCTTTTTTACGCTGACCACGTTGTTGGTCAACCTCGGCTTTGCCTTTGTCATCATCAGCGCCGCCGACTATACCAGCCAGCACCAGTCCGGCCTGCTTTATCTGCTGCCCCTGCCCCTGTGGCTGCATGTGGTATTAGGGGTATTGCTGCTCGATTTTATTGGCGCCTGGCTGATACACTGGGTGGAACACCGCGTTCCCTTTATGTGGCGCTTTCATATTATTCACCACACGGATACCAAAGTGGATGTGACCACCGCCCTGCGTCATCATCCGGGTGAGAGTGTTTTCCGCGCCGCCTTCACCATCCTGGCCATCTTCGTGGCCGGCGTTCCCGTGGGCGTGGTGATGCTGTACCAGACCCTTTCCGCCCTGTTCGCCCAACTGACCCACGCCAATATGCGCGTGCCCCGCCAGCTGGATAAACTGCTCAGCTATGTGCTGGTCTCCCCGCACATGCACAAGATTCACCATCACTATCAACTGCCGCTGACCGACACCAACTACGGCAATATTTTTTCCATCTGGGATCGTCTGTTCGGCACCTATGCCGAGGCGGAGCCGCAAAGCCTGGTTTACGGCCTGGATACCCACATGCGGGAAAAGGAGCATAGCCGGCTGGGCAGCCTGTTGCTGATTCCCTTTAAAAGCCCGGAAAAAAACAAGGTCACCCCGGAAGGCTGAGGGCCTTCCGCCGCCGGACATTGGCGGCCGGGAAAAACTTCCTTTAAAGGATTCCGGGCTTGCATATTTCCCCCAAAAACCCTTAATTGACGTATCGTCGTTTATTCCCGCTTTCGTCAGCCCCGCGTAAAAGGCAATATCCTTGCCTGTATTATGAACAGAAGAGCCTATATTCAGGAGGTCTATCATGCAGATTACCGGCATGAAGTTCGGAGCGGAGCTGTTGCGGCTGGCCGATTTTCCCGTACCGGAAATTCTGTCATCCGACGCTACCCTGGACGAGCTTAACCGCTTGATCCATAAGCGCGGCCGTTGTGTAGTCAAACCCGTTTTTTACGGCGGCGTGGGCAAAAAGGGCAAAGCCGGCCTGGTTAAAATTGTCTCCGGCGCGCTGGAGGCGGTGGAGGCAAAAAAGAAACTCTATTTTGCCAGCCATATCTTTCATGAGCGCGTTATCCACGCCAACGGCGTCACCTTTGAGGAGTTCATCCCCTCTTCCTATGAAATTTATTTCAACCTGTCCGTCTCCACTCTTACGCGCAAGGTCAACTTTACCCTGACCCATCACGGCGGGGTGGATATCGAGGAACTGCCGCCGGATAAGGTCGTTGAGTCCTCCTTTGACGCCATTACCGGACTGAAGGCCTACCATATCATTGACGCGCTGACCAACCTGAAAGCCCCGAGGGAGATCATCAGCCCCCTGGCCCGCTTTCTGCCCAAGCTGTGGGAGCTGTATAACGATTACGGTTTTATCATGCTGGAGATCAACCCCATCCGCATGGAAAACCGCAACGGCCGGCTCATCCCCGTGGCCTGCGACTTTAAGGCGCAGTTTGATCAGGACAATCCGCACTGGAAACGGCTTAACCTGCCCGACGAGGTTTTTCAGACCGACCTGTCTCCCTTTGAGGAGGAAATCAACCAGTTGCGCACCTACCAGGGACAAAGCGACGTGGTGATCATCAACCCCCAGGGCACGGTAACCTCCTTTATGTTCGGTGGCGGGGCCAACAGCGCCTCCACCGAAATCCTGGGCGACAAGGCCACCATCTCCACCGATTTCGGCGGCAATCCGCCCTATGAGAAAATGTATAAAATCGCCCGTATCGTTTTTCATCACTGGCTGGCCCAAAGCCATGTGCTGCTGATCATCGGCGGCAAGGCCAACAACACCGACATCTTTGTCACCTTTAAGGGTATGTTCGACGCCCTGCGCGACCACATCGCCCAAAGCGGCCGGCCGGATATTTACGTGGTGGTGGGACGGGGCGGCCCCAACCTGATCAAGGGCATGGCCTATGCCCGCGACATCCTTGACCGCCTGGAACTGCCCTACACCTTCTTCGGCTACGACACCTCCATCGTCGATGTGGTGCAATATGCCGTGGAGATGGATAACTGGCTGGCCACAAAAAAATCCGCTGTTTAAGGGGGCCTCATGAAAAACAAAACCGATATCCATCCTCTGGACTGCTGCTATGTGGGCGTCCGCTCCCTGGAAGAGATCGTCACCCGGGAAACCCGGGTCTGCATTATGAACATTCTGGGCAACGAAAGCCGCAAGGTCTCTCCGGTTTCCCACGCCTACAGCGGCGGCAATATCGTGGCCGGGGTGCAATACGGCCGTTCGGGCCTGCTCAAGTCCCCGGTCGGGGATATTCCCGTTTACAGCCGTCTGGCCGATGTGATGGAAAAGCACAGCTTCGATACGGGCGTGATCTATCTGCCGCCCGAGGCGGTGTACAACGGCGTAACCGAGCTGTGCCACTATAACAAAGAGCTGAAAAAAATTATCATCATCACCGAAAAGGTTTCGGTAAAGGATCAGCGGCTGATCCGCGCCATCTGTCAGGCCAACCGCATCGATCTGTTTGGGGCCAACTGTCTGGGCGTGGCCGATTCCTGGCACCATGTGCGCGTGGGCGGGGCCCTGGGGGGCGACAGTCCGGAGGAAACCCTGGTCAAGGGCAGCGTGGCCATCCACAGCAACTCGGGCAATTTCAGCACCACCATGGCCGAATACCTTAAAACCCGGGGCTTCGGTACCACCACCATCATCAGCTCGGGCAAGGATGTGATCATCCAGTTTGCCCTGACGGAATTTTTATTTGCCGCTCAAAACGATCCGCGCACAAAGGCGGTGGCCCTTTATGTGGAGCCGGGCGGCTATTACGAAAAGCAGGCGCTGGATCTGATCGCCTCGGGCGCATTGTCTTTTAACAAACCCATCGTGGTCTGCGTTACCGGCCGCTGGAAGTCCAACCTGAGCAGGGCCTGCGGCCACGCCGGCGCCCTGGCCGGATCGGGCGATGACGCCATGACCAAGGAGGGCTGGTTTGATTCCTATTTCGGTTGCGAGGTGTTCGACCCCGACCATCCGCAAAAGGTTTCGGCCCGGGGGGTGCGCGTGGCCTCCATCCAGCACATTCCCCTGGCCATGGAGGCGGTGTTTGCCAAAAACAACATGTCCGCCGATTTTGAACCGTCCGGCTCGCTGGGACTGAAGCCCTGGTTTGTCAACAATTTTCACCTGCATCTGCCGGTTCATCTGAAGCAGGAAAAACAGACGGCCCCGGAACCCTACCGCGGGCAGATCGAACAGGTCAACCGGCAACTGGGCGCCATGCCCATGCGCCGGAACATGCGCAACGCCTCCTCCGCCTCACGCATCGATCCGGAAACCCGGGTGGCGGAATTGCACGGCCGGCCCATTGTGGAGTTGATCGATTTCAGCTATGAGGAAAATATCATCTTTGCCCTATGCGGCCGCCATCCCGAGGTAAGCCAGCTTAGTCTGTTGAACCGCTGCCTCAACCATCTTTCCCTGCCGCCGGATTTTGCCCTGGAGGTCAGCGAGCGGGCGCGGGCCAACGGCGCCACCCCCAACCAGGCCCTGGCCGGCGCCCTGGCGGTGCTGGGCGACAACCCGGCCATGAAAACCGCACGCAACCATGCCGTTTTACTACTGGATACCCTGGGGGCCGCCGCCGTGCGCGATCTTTACGATATGCGCCGGGCGGAAGCCCTGACGGAAACACTGGCCGGAAAGCTGACCTTTTGCGCGGAAGCCCGCGGTCCCTTTGCCCAGGCCTTGCTGGAGGAAATGGCCGCCAGCCCCAGACGGAGCGTTCTTTTTCAAATAGCCGCGGCTATTTGTGCGCGCGGGGTGGTGGAAGAGGAAGCGCTTTTTTTGATTACCCTGCTGGCCATACACTTTATCTATCCCGCCCTGGCGCTGAAACAGATGGCCCGGCAGACGGCGGAAGATGTCGTTGCCTACCTGATGGTCATTGCCCAAACGGTCTGGCTTACCGCCGCCCGTCCCGGGGAAAACACCCTGTTCCGGCAACTGCGCAAGGAAGAGGCGGGCATGACCCGTTCCTTTACCGAAGTGGCCTATCAGGCGCTGTTCAACCTTGCGCCCACCCCCGAACAGTTGCGGGAATTTCAGGCCCTGCTGGCCCTGACCCTGACCAACGGCCCGGGTACCATCAGCGCCAAGGGGGCCAAGGAAAGCGTCAGCGCCCGCAACCATATTTCCACCGCCTTCATGGGTTACCTCAGCAACACCGGGCTTTCCCACGGCGGAAGCGGCTACGAGGCCATACAGTTTTTACTGGAGGCCTTTAAGGAAAATCCGGTGAATGATCCGGCCGATGTTTCGGACGCCGGAGGCATACAAAAGCTGGCCAAAGAACAGGCCGCAGCCTACAAGCGCTACAAGGACGAAGCCAAGCTGCGGGGGGTCATGAACTATCGCCGTATTCCCTGCATCAACCACCCGGTGTTTAAGGGCAAGCGCGTCAACATCGATCCCCGCGAAGAGTATATCCGCCGCCATTTACGCGCGGCGGGGGTGGAAAATGTCTTTTGGGATTTTTACCACGAGCTGGTCAAGGCCCTGTACGAAGCGGGCGCCAGCAACAATGTCTATTGCGTGAATATTGACGCCGTTATTGCCGTCATCTCCCTAAAGCTGATGTGGCGGCCCTGGCGCGAGGGGCGTATGAAGGAACAGGATATGCAGGATATCGGTTTTCTGGTTTTTCTTCTTGGACGCACGGTGGGCGTGGCCGCCGAAATCGCCGATCATCGCAGCCGGGGGCAGGACATGGACTGCCGCACGCCCGTCAGCGAAACGCGCTTTATCGTTTAGTTTTGCCCGGGGGCTTTGTATTCAACCGAGCCGCCCAACACCGTCATCAGCACACGGATGGCGGGAATTTTCTCTTCCGGAACCGTAAGCGGATTTGCGGACAGCAGGGTGAAATCGGCCAGCTTGCCCGCCGTGATGCTGCCCTTTTCCTTTTCCTCAAAGGCGGCATAGGCGTTCCACAGGGTCAGTGACTTCAGAGCCTCTTCCCGCGTCAGTTTTTGATCGCCAAAAAAGACCGAGCCGTCGGAAAGGCGGCGCGTGACGGCGGCATAATAGTTTTTCAGGGGAGAAAGACGCTCCACCGGGGCATCGGTGCCGTTGGCCAGCCGGGCGCCGCTTTTTAGCAGCTTTTGCCAGACATAGGCCCCTTCCCGGGCCCGTTCTTCACCGATACGCGCCGGCACCCACAAACCGTCCGAGGTGCAATGTACCGTTTGCACGGAAGCGATCACCCCCAGGTCGGCAAAGCGGGGAATGTCCGCGACGGCCAAATGCTGGGCGTGCTCTATGCGCCAGCGACGGGAAATATCGCCGCGCAGAACCTGCTCATAAATATCCAGCACCTCGCGGTTGCCGCGATCACCGATGGCGTGGGTGCACACCTGATAGTCCGCCTCATAAGCCAGGCGGGCCACCTTAAGGATGGAATCCATGGGCGTGGTGTTTTGTCCGCTGGTTCCGGGCCGGTCGCTGTAGGGCTGCAGCATCCAGGCCCCGCGGGAGCCCAGGGCGCCGTCGGCATATTGCTTGATGGCCCGGACGGTGAGCATGTTGTTTTCGGCGCCGACCATGCGGTAGCGTTTCAGCTTGTCCGGCGTCAGCCTTTCATTGGGCGCGATCATCACCCACAGACGTGTCTTCAGCTCGCCGGAACGGGCGGCCTGCCGGAAAAAATCTATATCATCAAAGGACGCCCCGGCATCGTGAAAACCGGTGATGCCGTTTTTCAGACTGTGAGCGGTGGCCGCCCGCAACATTTTCAGGCGCATGGCCCGGCGGGCATCGGCGGGCAGTTCCCCTTGCCGGCGGCGATAGGCTTGTAAAATCAATGCTTCGGCATTTTCCAGAAAAATACCGGTGGGCTGCCCCGAGGCGTCACGCAGGATCACGCCGCCGTCGGGCGTGGCCGTCTCCCGGTTTACACCGGCAAGCGCCATGGCCTTTTGGTTTGCCATAATGCCGTGACCGCTGGCATGGCTAAGCACCACCGGGTTATCCGGTGAAACGGCGCTCAGGGATGTGTGCAGGGGATAGCCCTGAACATGGGGCACGGGCGGACGCAGCCATTTTTCCTGGTGCCAGCCGCGGCCGAAAATCCATGTGCCGGGGTCGCTTTTTTGAACGGCGCTGTCGACCAGGGCCACAATCTCCGGCCAGCTTTGGGCGGCGCGCAGATCGATGGTTAAAAGAGCCTGACCCAGCCCCATAAAGTGGGCGTGTCCTTCAATAAAGCCGGGGATCAGCGTCTGCCCCCCGGCATCGATAAGCTCTGTTTTTGCGGTGCGATAGGTCAGGATCAGGCTGTCGCTGCCCACGGCCGCGATGCGGTCTCCGCTTACGGCCACCGCCCGGGCTGTCGGCCGGGCATCATCAAGGGTGATTACCCCGGCGTTGTAAATGATCAGATCCGCCTCCGGTTGCGGAGAGCAGGATATCAGGGTGAGCAACAAGACCCAAAAACCGTGCTTTACAAAAACAGACATGGCTTCCTTCCTTAATTAAAATGGTTTGAAAACAGCCATATAGGCCGCCAGAACGCCGAAGGCCCAAACCACATAAAACATAGCCTGGCGCAGGCGGGGCAGCTTATGTATCAGCATAACGATGGCGGCCATAACCAGCCAAACCAGCATCTTAACCAATACCCAGCCGCTGGCCATGCGGCTCATATCCGCCGCCAGGTTGCCGAAGCCGGCCACAAGAATGATGACCAGGGCAATGCCGTGATTCATAAAGATAAAGCGCTGAAAACGCTTGTCATCCGGGGCGGCCATTTCCTTCATGATAAAGGCGCCCAGGGACAGAAACAATAAGAATATGCCGCTGAGATGCAGCACTTTATAGAAATGCGGGTCCATAAAATACCTTTCCTTTTATTTGGTTTTTCGGAGGAATGGAAATTTATAGAAAAAACATATTAAAAGGGGAAAAATCGAATAGCGGCCATTGCGGAAACAAGAGCGGCTGTTAACGCACTCAAGGAAATAAAAATCAACGGATAATTTTAGAATCGGCAGGATTATACAGGTCTTTCCGTCTGTAACCAAGAATTATTCTTGTAATACCGTCGCCTTTTGCCTATACTTTACAAGACTTGCGGCATACTGTTTAAGATCAGGTTAGGCTCTTAAGATTTGAAAGGTAAACCATGAATGAAAAAAAGGAATTTACACAAGATTTAGGACTTGACTAAAAGATGAATAAGAAAATGTTTTTTCTTTTTACTATAATAGTTTCTTTTACATTTCAACAGTGTAAAATCAAAAATGTAATTTATATTGATGAAAACAATAT
>WGCN01000215.1 GCA_015493745.1 Calditrichales bacterium | reverse complement strand
GCGTACCTTAACCGGGATGGTGGTGGCACAGGAAAAAAGAAGCAACAGGGCCGTTGTTCCTAAAAGTGTTCGTAGCATATTCATGGGTATCCTCATTTAATATTTGCGCCCGGGGCATGGGCTTAATAAGTTCACGGTAATGTAGCCATAATATCGGGACGTCTCAAGATGCATTCTGTAACAAGGAACACACTTATTGTATTTAGCCTGCTGGTCGCGGGCCTGAGCGCGCAAAATCATTTTGACGCCAACAGCGACTATTTTGAACGGGGAGGCTTTAGCCTCGTCTCTTCCGGCGCCGTGACGCCCCTGGAAGGGTATCGCCCCCTTCCTTCCCGCACCATCGCCGTTAATCCGCAAAAAATTATTCCCGGAGCGGTTTTGTATATCCCGCAACTGGCCGGAGCACAGCTAACAGACGGCTCGGTTCATGACGGTTATTTTTTTGCCCATGCGTTGATGAGCGCCGACGGAAACAATGAACTGGCCGTGTACCGCTGGCAGGGGGTAAAGCCCCTGCCCGGCAAGGTGACCGTCTACCGGGTGTACGGCGTTATGGAAAAAGCCGCCCGTACCCGTTTTGAACTGTCATACCGTGTTAACCGTCCTAAACCGGTTTATGAGATGGTGGCCGGCGACCTGGACACCCTGTTGCAATCCCGGAATAAAAAGATCAAAAGCCTGTCGGAGAGAATAGAGTACTATTCCGCACGGGGCAAGGGCACGCCTTATGCCATCTATAATCTGGGCGAGGGGGCGGATGCGCCCATCGACCCGGACCCGACCATCGATCTGGCGCGGGTGGACTGCATGACCTTTTGTGAAAACACCCTGGCCATGTCCCTGGCCGACAGCTACAAGGCCATGTACGACAGTCTGCAAAATATCCGTTATAAAAACGGCACGATCGAATATACCCACCGCAACCATTACACCATTGCCGACTGGCTGCCCAACAACAGCCGTTTTCTTTACGACGCCACGGGGGAGATCGGCGGCAACAAGCTGAAGCCGATGACCAAGACCATCGACCGGCCCGGGTTCTATAAAAAGGCCGGCGTGCCCGACAGTATCGTGGCCCGGGCGGCGGGCAGGGAAACCCTTACGGTGCATTATATCCCCACGGCGGCGCTGAAGTCGATAATACCCAGGCTGAAGGGAGGAGAAATCGTTTCCATCGTCAGCACCTTTCCGGGGATTGTTTCGGCGCACATGGGCATTATTGTCCGCGATGAGTGGGGCAACGTCACCTTCCGCCACGCCAGCAGCAGTAAAAGCACCCATGAAGTGACGGATGTACGCTTTGAAGATTATGTGGATATGCTGTCCCGCTCCAAAACACGCGTGGGTATGATTTTCATGCGTGTGCGGGAACACTCCTGAAAACCACCCGGGTTAAAAAAACGGATGGTGTAAAGTAGGACAGCCACCCGCCGCAGGGGATCCGGCGGGTAGGGGCTCTGTCCTTTTAGGTCTGGTTTATTTTTTGGCCAGCAGAAAGTCGAAGGGAATGGCCATTTTGCAGGCCACCTTTTTTTTATCCTTTTCTCCCGGTGTGAAGCGACATTTTAAGGCTGCGTTCACGGCCGCCTCATCCAATGTTTTATGTACCGATCTTACCACCTCCGCCTCAAGGGGCCTGCCGGTTTCGTCAAGATAAACCAGAACGGTGACCCGGCCTTCTATACCGGCCTTGCGGGCCAGTTCGGGATAAGCCGGACTCTCCTTATGTGTCAATCTGGGCTTAACGCTCAGGTCAAAAAAATCCACGGCCCGATCCTTGATGGAGGGCAGGCCCTGGCTGGCAGCCAGAACAAATGCCGCCGTCAATATGATCAGCATGGAATAAAACAGGGGTTTACGCATGGCGCGCTCCTTTCTTTTTAGTTGGTACAACATACGTTCCTTTAGGTTTTTGTGGGTGCGTGAAAAAGAGAGCGCCGCGGACAGGGAAAAAACATCTTCGCGGTTTTTTTCGGAGATGGCCAGAATCTCCCCGGAGTAGTCCCGGGGAGAAAGGCTTAGGGTCCGCACCGTGGCGTCATCACAGCTTTTTTCCATGGAACTGTGCAGACGGGAGCATAGCAGCCAGACCAGGGGATTGAAGAAATAGATAACCCGGGCCAGAGTGGTAAAAAGAATGATGATGTTATCCCGTCCGCGCAGGTGTGAAATTTCATGGGTCAGAATGATGCGCCGCTGCGCCAGACTCAT
>WGCN01000214.1 GCA_015493745.1 Calditrichales bacterium | reverse complement strand
GCGGATTGAGGCCGGCTGTCCCTCAATCAGGCCGTATTTTTTCAGTTGCCGCGGCTCCAGGGACGCGGGGTCTTCCTCAAGCCCTTTCCAAAAACCGACCGGCGTACTGTATCCCTCCTTATGATAGTCTGTGCCGTGACCATCAAGCTGGCGGTCGTCATAAGCCAGACTGACCGGGTTTTTCATTCTTAGGAAAACCACTTTTTCCCCATCGGCCTTATACGATTCCAACTGTCCCGATATTTGCAAACCGCTGCTCATAACCACCGTGGAAGGGGACACCGCCTGCCGGGCCTGTTGCAAACCGTACACTCCCCCCCGGCGAAAGGCCATGCCGTCGGCAAACTCTTCCAGCACTTCCATCAGGTGTTTCCAGTCCCGGCACACAAATAGTTGCGGCTGCTCGCGGGTGATATCATAGTTGTAGTCCGCGGCATGCACGCTTAAGGGGATTTTTTTCACCGTATCGCTTAAACAATGCCTGCTTTCGCCCACGGAAGAGAGAATGCCCGCGCCATATATTTTAAAGTCTTCCGTTGTGCCGATTAAACCATACTCCACCGTCCACCAATGCAGGCGCGAGAGCAGCGAGGCCTCGGAAGGATGCTTATTGGCCTCCAGCTTTTCCTTCAGCGTCGCCTCGGCCCTGTCTATCTCTTTTTGCGGCGTTCCGGGATATTCCTTGATGATGGACAGGTGACGGATCGCTTCATAGACCTCGTGATCCTGACGGGAGGAAAAGGCTTTGGTGCCGATATAACCGAAGTGCTGCAAAAAACGGGCATATTCCGGGTCGGCGATAATCGGGGCATGTCCGGCCGCTTCGTGAACAATATCGGGCGCGGGGGTATACAGGGCGTGTTCTATGGTGCGCATATCGGCGGAAATCACCAGTATGCGGTGCAGTTGAAACTCCATAAAAACCGCCGGCGGCAGAAAACCGTCAACAATAACCGCCTTCCAGCCGATCCTGGACAGGGCTTCGTTCATTTCATAAACATTGGGAATGTATTCAACGGAAATGCCGGTTTTAAGCAAACCGGATATATAGGCCGGGTGGGCCCGTTCACGAAGGAAATCCATGTTGCGGCGCATGATGTAGCGCCATAGGGCATGATCCTGGGGGGTGTAACGCTCATAGTGCTGATCCACGATGAAGTGACGCAAATGCCGCGGAATGCTTTGAAGCAGGTCATCATGGTTTTGAATCATCTTGTCCCCTTATATTTGTCAACTCTGCACTTATATCCGGAATCCTACGGCCCCGGCTTTGTCAGTCTTTGGATAAATACCGGCCAGTTATAGCCCGCCGCTTCCGCTTCCCCGTACATCTTGCGCCAGATTTTGGCCAGGGCATTCACCTGCCGGGCCACCCGTTGCAATGACAATTTCCCCGGGTCGATCGATTTTAACAGACTGTAAAATGTCCAGCCGTCCGCCAGGGCTTCCCAGCGTTCCTTATTAAAATATAGCACATTATCATAGTTGTGCAACAGCAGAAAGTTTTTTCCCGGTTGCCCGGCGGCCCATTCCGACAGCGGATCAAAGGCTTTCCCGTCAGCGGAAAGCCTTTTTTGACAGCATAAAAAGGAAAACATTTCAAAAACAGCCGCCGCCTTTTGCTCCGGATCCAGACGATGTTCCAGTAAAAAGTGCTGCTGTGTGGCCATGCACTCTTCCGCCGGGGCACAGGCCGACAACTCTTCCATAAACAGGGTCAATATAACGATGCCGCGAAAAGGTGTGCTCTTCGCAGCGAAAAGATGCCGCAACAGGCTCCGGCCGGTTTTATTCAGCTTTAAAGCATTTTCCTTTTCCCGCAGATAGTCGACGATCTTTCCCGTGTCCTGTAAAAGTGTGGACTCCGCAACCGCCCGGTAATGGAAAGGCCGCATAACTTCCAGGGTTTCCTTTAGGGTTTTCACTAAACGGCGGCAACTCTCCGCCTTGGAGAACAGAGTTCCCTCCAATGTGAAAATCTCTGTTACAGCCTGTCCCAGCGCCTGAATGGCCGGGGCCATTTGCATTTCCTTTAAAGCACGGTGTACGGATTCGACACCCCGCCCGTTCAGGGTGGCGGCCAGACGCGCCCAGGGCGCCGCTTCACTCTGTTGCACAATTTCAAAGTCCATAAACACCTGTAGCGTGTAGGCAGCCAGGGAAACAAACAGGCCCTGTTCTTTCAGCTCTTTCAAAGAACGAATATATTGCCGGCCGCTAACCAGTTCGCGAAAGATGACGTAGTTTTCATCGTCACCTTCCAGCAACAGACCTTCGTACAATGGCGCCTGTTTCATTTCCTCACCGCTTTTAAACGACACCGAGTCTCGAATAAAACCGGATATCTCGGCATAGCGGTTGTGATACACCACCAGGGCGCGTTCATCGTTATAGCGGTTGGAGTAGCAAAAAACATCTTCGTGGATATTGCCGTTGACCCGGAAATTATAGAGATAGAAATTCTCCACATCGGCGAAAAGATAGCGTTTTTTCAACAAAGGAGTGATTTGACGGTAATGGCGCTTCTCCAGTTCCGTATCCGCCTGCTCATCCCAATAGGCCTTTTGATATTCCATGCCGTATTTTTCATGAAAGCCCTCCAGCTGTCCATGCCCAAACATGGGCAGACCAGGCAGGGTGACCATCAACGTGCACACACCAAAGTATTTATCCCCCTTGCCGAACTGGGCAACGGCCGTTTCCTCATCCGGGTTGTTCATAAAGTTGACATAGCGCCGCAATATCTGAGGATTGAATTCCAGGACATTACGAATCATCTCGCGGTATTTTCCGTTTTCCTCGTTTTTCAGCATGTTCATAAAGGCGCTGTTATACACGCGGTGCATACCCAGGCTGCGCACAAAATAGCTTTCCATCATCCAGAAGGCTTCGGCCAGCAACAGGGTATCGGGCGCCTCGGCGGCCACGCGATCCACCACTTCCCGCCAGAATTCCGTGGGAAAGACCTTATCAAATTCCTCCGCGCTCATGGCGTGCTGTGCGCGGGAGGGAATATCGCCGCCATGCCCCGGCCGCGGAAACCACAGGCGCTGAAAGTGTTTTTTGGCCAGGGTCATGGCCGCGTCAAAACGGATGACCGGAAACAAACGGGCCACATGCAAAATGGTTTGAATGACCGTTTCCCGCACTTCGGGTAACAGGTAGTTCAACTGGGCCGTATCATTCCAGGGCATGCCGGTACCGTCATTGCCGTGATAGATATAGCGTACGTCACCCGTGTGGTAATCGACACGCTTAAAAACAACCGCGGCGTCACTTTTATCCCAATATCCTTTTTCCAAAAAGATGCCCACCCTGTCGTCATCGCACAAGTCCGGTCCTTCAAAGCGGTAGGAGGGGAAGGGGGGCTCCGCGCTTTGTATAAACCACTCCGGGTGTTCTATCATCCAGTCGGAATCAAGACCGGTGTGATTGGGTACCATATCGCTGGCCAGCCGTATGCCGCGCGCGGCGGCCCGTGTTTTCAGGTTTTCATAGGCGGCATAACCGCCCAGGTCGGCGGCAATTTCATAATTCTTCAGGGAATAGGCGGAGGCGACCGCTTCCGGGTTACCGTTTATCTGTTTTATCTTTTGCGAGGCATTGCTGCGTTCCCACAAACCGATCAGCCACAGACCGGTGATGCCGAAGTTGGCCAGGCGGTTCAGCTCTTCATCGGGAATTTGATCCAGACGGTTTATCTCCCGGCGGTAGTGGCGGCTTAACTGATCCAGCCAGACATAGCTGCTTTTGGCGATCAGCACCAGGCGCGGCATCCAGTCGGTATCCTCGGAGAAGGCTTCCGGCTCAAAGTGCTGTATGGCTTCATCGAAAGTGGGTACCCGTGTTTCCGGCCCGCCGGGACCCGGGGCAAAAAAGCGCTTTTGCTCTTCCTTGATATAGTCGAGGTTCAGCAGCAGACGGCCCAGAAAGGGTTCCATATCCACCCCCCACTGCTCGCGCATATATTGCAGTTGTGCCGACAGGGAATGTGGATGCTTACGGGAAGGCAAAAGCAAAAAGTCCAGCAGATGCTCCCGGCTGTCATCCACATCCGGCAGGTGCTTGCTGAAGTTGTTAAATCCTTCAATAAAATAAGAATAGGCTTTAATGTCCCGCAGAGGCTTATCGTCTATCAACTCACGCAGGCTGCCGTAAGCGGGGTTCTGGTTTTGCACCCATTGAATGATCATCTCCTCCAGAACAATGTAGCGCATGGGCCGGCCCATATGGTTTTGGCTCAGGTAGTCTGCGGCGTCCATGCCTTTTTCAAACAGGGGCGGCGAGGGAAAAAGGCGCAAAAAGGTGTGTAGCAGGGCCTCCTTATAGCTTTCCCCCAAAACATCATCCAGGAAATGATCCCAGTCCTCAAACAGGGTGGGGTATTTTTCACGCATGTATTCATGGGTGACAAAGTGCATTATTTCATCCATCAAACCCATGGCGTTTAAATCGGCCGCCGAAACCGCTTCCCGTGCCGGCTTTTCTCCGGCACGGATCTCATTTATATGGGCGGCCAGTTTCTTGACCTGATCGAAGTTCTGAAACAGTGTGTGGCCGTCGGTGGAAAAAAGGGTGCGGTCTATATGATATTTTTTGCGGGCATCATCCCTTACATGAAAAAACCAGGGCCCCGAGATGTTGGTGTTCGATGTCATTTTATATGTTTTCACCTTGATTAATCATTGTTTAAAAACTTAACACCTCTTCCTGATATTTCAAAAGATTTCCTGAAGATTCCGTCAAGATAGGGCAGGCGGGAGGGAGAAAATCCGGCATTCGGCGCGGATGGCGCCGGTTTGGCTTATGCTAAATACGGCAGGTAAACAAAACAGGGTTTCGGCGGTTGGAAGTTTTCCCAAAATAAAAACGCGGAGAACCGGGCCTGTTTGCGGTTTGGCCTTTTCTTTAAGGAAGGGGAGTAAAATTCATTTTTAGCCGGGCCGTTGATGCCCGACTGCGGGTGAACTTAGTGGAAATGAGCCCCGCGGACAAAATCAGGGACGGGCTTGAAACGGAACCTCTCCGGTTCACTTTCATTTTCCGCTCCTGAGTGAATCCATTCATCGCCTATTTTAACAGCTCCTCCAGGGCGCGGTTAAAAGAGGCCGGCTCACTCAGGGCTCCGAAAAAACGGCGATCAAAGGATTCAACCGTCCGCACCGCGCCGGAGAGCAGTTTTTTTCCCTTTTCCGTTAAAACCACCTGTTTGGCCCGCGTATCCCTTTCATGCTCTTTGCGTTTTAACAGACCCTTCTTTTCCAGGGCACGGATCACATTGGAGGTCATCATAACATCGCTATGGGAAAGGCGGGCGATTCTTACCTGGGTAACGGTTTCCTGCCGCAGGGTAAGCCAATAGGCCGAGGCCAAAATAACAAACTGTGTATGGGTCAGGTCAAACTTTTTCAGGCTCTTTTTAATTTCCCGTTGCCACTGGTTGTGTACCTGCCACAATAAAAACCCGGTTGACTCCCCGGCCGTTTTATACTGAAAGGGGTTCTCTTCGTCCGACTGCTTCCGCTTATCCATTTTCCGCGTCCTTTAATTTAATTGCCGCGTCAAAGGATTCCTTTTGGCGCAGATGATGGCGGTAATGCATCTCCACCAGCCGGAACCATTCACGGGCATTCAGGTAGCCCAGTGCCGGATGGGCCGTTTTTCCGCTTTTCTTTTTTTCTTCAAGAAGAACGGCCATCTGTTCCATGCGCCCGCGCACCCGCTTCAGCCCGTTGGCCAGCTCCCCGGGGTTTTCCTCCTCTGCCGGTGTGTACTCCTTCGATGGCGGAACACTGATTTTTACAGGCGGGAAACCATGCAATATATTAAAGCTCATAAAGCCTTTAACAGTCTTTGACCTGTTTCGCCCCTCTTCGGAAGCAAGACATTTCTCCATCTCTTTTATATGAAAATTCAGAGCTGAGCCAATCAAGTGATTATAAAGCTGTCCCAGGGTCCAGCCGCCTTGTTCGGCTTTTATTTTCAGATGCTCCGCCTGGTAATCCTCCAGGGCCTTTTCCCAAAGGGATAACACTTTTAAAAAGTCGTTTAATGTTTTTGTAATGTTCATCAAATACCCCCTGCCATTAATATTCCGCTGCAGCCTCGGAGATGAGGCCTCCACACTCACATGATAAATGCGAATATAATAAGCGCGTATACTATAATCAAGGGATCTTCGATTAAAGCGGAAAGATCTGACCGGGTGCGGCTATATGAAATCCGGCCGATACAACCGCCTGTCGCTGTTTGCTCTGCTCCCGCAAAAGGGGATTGGTGTGGTTAAAGTGGATAAAGTACACTTTGTTTTTTTCGGTGGCTGACAGCTTTTTAAACAAGGCCATGCTTTCGATGACAAAGGGATGCGGGATTTCGGAGATATCGCGATGGTTGATCTCCTCCCCGTCAAAAAAGGTGGCGTCAACAAAGGCATAATCCACGCCGCGGATGGCCTCATTGATATCGGTTGACCACTTTTGCCATTTATCAATATCGGGAATAAACAGGGCTTTTTTATGCGGCCCGCGGATGGTAAAGCCTACCGTTTCCGAATATTCATCCCGGTGGGGGACGATAAAGGGGGTCACGCTCAGCTTTGGCGTCAGCTTCTCGGTGCGTCCGGCCTCAAGGGGAAATATGGTAATATTACCCAAGCGTACCAACTGCCCCCAGGGTCCGTTTTTTTCCAGAAAGGCTTTCATGCGCGGCATGGCGTAAACGGGAACGCTGTCGGCGCCCATGGCTTCGCGACCCAGATACATCAGCCCGCTGTAATGGCCGATATGGGCATGGGTTAAAAAAATGCCGTCGGACGTTTCTTTTGCCGAAAAGGTGGCATGGCGGCGCAGGGTTTTTAGCTGACGCGGAAAATCGGGTGTGGCCTCAAACAGATAACTTTTTTCATTTTCATAGTCGATCACACCCAGAGATACAACCTGGCGTTTGATATCCGGATTGGTAAACAGCGGGCGGCAGCATTCCTTTGTACAGGCGATATGGGGTGAACCGCCATCCTGCACCGTACCCAGCACCACCAGGACAGTCGACGATTTGGCGGCCGGTTCCCTCTCCGGCTGTCTCTCCTTTTCGCAGGCCGCGGCCAGTATAAACAAAACGACTAACCAATACGTTTTCATGCTCTTTTCTCCAACACGTGCCTTTTACCGGACATTACATCTTTTCACCCATCTCGTCATCATCCATCCCCATATGCATCCGTCCCTCGCTGTCGGTATGGGAAAACATAAACAGCCGTTCCGCCGCCAGGATAAGAACCAGACCGATGGCCGCAACGATAAGCACAAAAGGATCGTTCAGGTAACGGGTATAGATAAATGCGGCTAAAATAAGCACATCCAAAACCAGGGCCACCAGCGGTATAAGGGGATTAAAGCTTACCTCTTTTCTGAGATAGCGAAACAGACCCCAGTGAATGGCAATGTCCATGATCAGATAAAATATGGCCCCGATGGAGGCAATGCGCGTCAGGTTAAACAATAGGGTTAACAACATGGCCAGGGCCACGGTAAAAATAAGAGCGGGGTTATTTAGTCCGCCGGCCTTCAGCCGGGGTACCTGCTTCATACTGCTGAGCATGCCCAGCAGGCGGGATGCCGAAAATACACTGGCGATCACCCCGGACATGGTAGCGATGATGGCCAGAAAAATCACCATGATGATGCCCCACTCACCGAAAACGGGACGGGCCGCTTCGGCCAGGGCATAATCCTTGGCGGCAATAATTTCCGGTATGGAAAGTCCGCCGGCCACCGAAAGCGCCAGCACGGTATAGATGACCGTACACACGGCAATGGAAATGATGATGGAACGACCCACATTTTTGTGGGGATTTTCTATATCACCCCCCTGGTTGGTGATGGTGGTAAATCCTTTATAGGAAAGTATGGCCAGGGCCAGGGCGGCCACAAAAGCAAAACCCGGTGGCATGGCCGCGCTGTTTTGCGGCACATAGGTCGCGCCGATCTCCGGAAAACCGGAGACGGCCAGGCCGGCAATGGCCAGCAGGGCGATTCCGGCCACTTTTATTATGGCGGTAATCGTGGCGGTCTGTTCAATAAAACGGTTTCCCGAAATATTGACAATAAAGGCAAAGGCGATCAGCAAGACACCCAGAATGGAGGCATAACCGGCATACTGTTCCGGAAAAAGCCTTAAAACATAAGCACCAAAGGTTCCGGCGACGAGACTTTCGGCCACCACCATGGAAACATACATGAGCAGGGAAAACGTGCCGGTGGCCGTTCCCGGGCCATAGGCCTTGGTTAAAAACCGGGCCACGCCCCCCGAAGAGGGAAAGGCGTTGGAAAATTTGACATAGGAGTAGGAGCTGAAAGCCACCACAACCGCCCCCGCCAGAAAAGCCACGGGAAACAAGTCTCCCACCAGCTCGGCCACCTGACCAATCAAAACAAAAATACCCGCGCCGATCATGACGCCGGTTCCCAGGGATACCGAGCCGGTTAATGATAGCTTTTGATTTTTTTTCCCGGTTGTTTGCATATAAAACCCGCCACTGTAAAATGTTAATAAACCTAAAAAGCAGAATAGGGCATATTAACAAAGTACGGGGAATAAGACAAACCGCTTCCGGGGATCCCTGATTTTAAAACGGGTAATAAGAGGGTATTTTCGCAATTTCCGGTACGCCTGCACCACCGGAGCTATTCAAAGTAATTGCCGAAAGTTTCGAATTTCCTTATCAGCGCATCCCTTTGTTTTCGCGCGGCTTTTATATCCCGTGCGGCAATAAGCAGGTGCATATGGCCTTCGATACCGCCAAAAAAGTTGTGCAACTGTTGGTAAAGGTCGCCGCTATAACTCTTATCCATCAAAATGGTTTTTGCCCGGGAAAAAACATCCCGGCCAAGCTGATTCCAGGAGGCGATATCTTCCGCCGGCGGGGCGGCCAGTTCTC
>WGCN01000213.1 GCA_015493745.1 Calditrichales bacterium | reverse complement strand
TTCATAACCCGACATTTCGTTCGTTAAAACTGACGTAAGTTAGCACGTGGCACATAAAGTTGCTACTTTGACCCGGAGGATAAGCCCGCTTATGCAGATATGGCATAAACCGGCTGTTGGCACGAAGATTGATCTTTAAGGCGCAAAACCAAATGGAAGGAGAAAAACCATGCCTTTTGTAAACTTTGGACCGCGTCGTTTTGGTCCGCGCAGACACATCATCAATTTTAAGGGAGACATCGATCGTCTGTTTGATGAGTTCTTCGGTCAGGGCGCCGAGGATGATCTGGGTGATTTTTCACCGCGTACCAGCATCGAAGACCGTCCCGGAGCCTTTGTCGTTAATATGGAACTGGCCGGCGTGCCCAAGGAAAATGTAAAAATTTCCTTTCAAAAGGGCCGTCTCTATGTCGCCGGGGAAAAACTGCCGGAAGAGGATGAAACCTCCTACCTGCGTAACGAGCGCCTGTTTGGCAAGTTTGCCCGCTCGTTTCAGTTCCCGGCCGACGTGGATGCCGAAAAGATCGAAGCCTCCTTTGAAAACGGTCTGTTGACCATAAATATCGCCAAGGCGGCCGATGTCAAGGAACCGCACGTGGAGATAAATATAAAGTAAGCTTCAACCGCTGATCAACGAAGGTCGTCCGATTTTAATTGGACGGCCTTTTTTATTTCCTTAAATTAAGTTCCGTTTAAAGAAAGGACATACTTATGAATTTCGGCACCACGGAAATCCTGATCATCTTTTTCATCATTATTCTGCTTTTCGGCGCCAAGCGTCTGCCGGATTTGGCCCGCAGCCTGGGCAGCAGCATCAAGCAGTTTAAAAAAGGTGTTTCGGAAGAAGAAGAATCCGGGGACAAGGAATAGCTCTGACGGATTGTCAGTGTAGATGCTTGTCCGGCCCCACCATTTTGTTAAAACCCCTTAAAAAGCGCGGTTTTCCCCTCTTTTTTGTTTTGGTATCCTTTTTGCAGAGAACATCGCAGCTTAAATGAATTACGTGATGAGATGAAAAGGAGAACATAAAAATGAACATAGAAAAATATACCCTGAAAGCGCAGGAAGCTCTGAACGAGGCTTCCACCTTCGCGCGTAAGAATGAAAATCAGCAAATAGAACCGGCCCATCTGTTACACGGTCTGCTGCAGGACAAGCAGGGCGTGGTAGGGTCGATTTTGCATAAACTGGGCGTGCCCGAAGAGGCCCTGACCAGCAGGCTGAATCAAAAAATTGCTCAAATTCCCCGCGTCTACGGCGGTACGCAGGGCCAGGTTTACCTGAGCCGGGAAACGGCCAACCTGTTGGATGAAGCCGAGAAGGAAGCGGAAAGCCTGAAGGATGAATTCATTAGCACCGAACATATTCTGGTGGCCATGACCGAGTACGACTCGAACATGAAGGAGCTGCTGCAGAGTTTTTCGGTAAACAAGAACGCCATCCTGTCGGTGCTAAAGGATATTCGCGGCAATCAGCGGGTCACCGATCAGAATCCGGAGGCCAAATACCAGGCGCTGGAGAAATACGGCCGTGATTTAACGGAACTGGCCCGTAAGGGTAAACTGGATCCGGTGATCGGCCGGGATGAGGAAATCCGCCGGGTATTGCAGGTGCTGTCCCGCCGCACCAAAAACAATCCGGTATTGATCGGTGAACCGGGCGTGGGTAAAACGGCCGTGGTGGAAGGCATTGCCCACCGGCTGGTTTCGGGCGACATACCCGATAATCTGAAGGATAAAAAGATAGTCGCCCTGGATATGGGCGCGCTGATCGCCGGCGCCAAGTTCCGCGGTGAGTTTGAGGAACGGCTTAAGGCGGTTCTGAAAGAGGTGATCGAGGCCGACGGCAAAATTATTTTGTTTATCGATGAGCTGCACACGCTGGTGGGCGCCGGTAAAACGGAAGGGGCCATGGATGCCAGCAACATGCTTAAGCCGGCTTTGGCCCGGGGTGAGCTGCACACCATTGGCGCCACCACCCTGGATGAATACCGTAAGTATATCGAAAAAGATTCCGCCCTGGAGCGCCGTTTCCAGCCGGTGATGGTTCAGGAACCCACGGTAGAAGATACCATATCCATCCTGCGTGGATTGAAGGAAAAATATGAGATTCACCACGGAGTGCGCATTACCGACGGCGCCATCGTTTCGGCGGCGGTATTCTCGGATCGCTATATATCCGACCGCTTTTTGCCGGATAAGGCTATCGACCTGATAGACGAGGCCGCTTCGCGCCTGAGGATTGAGATCAACTCCATGCCCGAGGAACTGGATGATATCCTGCGGCGCATGAAACAGTTGGAGATCGAGGCCGTGGCCCTGAAAAAAGAGCGTGACAGCAAGTCGCGTGAACGGCTGGAGGCGGTGAAAAAAGAGATTGCCGATCTTAAGGAGCAATCGCGTGAACTGGAAATGCAATGGCGGGCCGAGAAGGAGATTATCAGTCAGATAAACAGCCTTAAGTCCCAACTGGATGATCTGCGTACCAAAACCGAGCAACTGGAGCGCCAGGGAGAGCTGGACAAGGTGGCCGAGATACGCTACAGCACCATTCCCCAAACACAGGAAAAACTGAAAAAGCTCCAGGAAAAACTGGCCCAAACCCAAAAGCATCATAAAATGCTTAAGGAAGATGTGGAGGATGAGGATATCGCCCTGATCATTTCCAAGTGGACCGGCATTCCCGTTTCCAAAATGCTGGAAGGGGAAAAGGAAAAGCTGTTGCACATGGAAGAACGTCTGGCACAGCGGGTGATCGGCCAGCCGGAAGCGATTGAAGCGGTGACCAACGCCATACGCCGCTCGCGGGCGGGCTTGAGCGATCAGAGCAGACCCCTGGGCTCGTTTATCTTTTTGGGCAGCACGGGCGTGGGTAAAACCGAACTGGCCCGGGCCCTGGCCGAGTTTCTGTTTGACGATGAGTCCAACATGGTGCGCATCGACATGTCCGAATATATGGAACGTCATTCCGTATCGCGTTTGATCGGTTCGCCTCCCGGCTATGTGGGCTATGAGGAGGGCGGTCAACTCACCGAACAGGTGCGGCGCAAGCCCTATTCCGTCGTGCTGCTGGATGAGATCGAAAAGGCCCATCCCGAGGTGTTTAACCTGTTGTTGCAGGTGCTGGATGACGGCCGCCTGACCGATAACAAGGGCCGCACGGTAAGCTTTAAAAACACGATCATTATCATGACCTCCAACCTCGGATCGGATTATATCCGCCAGGCCAGTGAAAAGGCCACGGAAAACGATCTGGACAGGATGTATCTTGAGGTGAAGGAGAATGTGCTGGATATTCTTAAAAAGAGCCTGCGGCCGGAATTCCTGAACCGCATTGACGATATCATCGTCTTTCATCCTTTGAGTAAAAAGGATATTCGCGAAATTGTGCGCCTGCATCTGAAAGGCCTGGAGAAAGTGCTGATGCAAAAACAGATCACCATGGAGGTGAGTGACGCCGCCCTGGATTATTTTGCCGACAAAGGCTACGATCCGGAATTCGGCGCGCG
>WGCN01000212.1 GCA_015493745.1 Calditrichales bacterium | reverse complement strand
TGTTGCGCAGTTTTAACAGCGCGGCAAAGGTTTTATACAGCTTTTGGCGCTCCGGCTGGTAAAGATAGTCCCAGCGTACCGGCTTGTTGCCGGTGCGTCCGTTATAGTCGATGCTGTATTCGTAGCCCAACTCGCCGAACTGCCAGATCATTTTGGGGCCGGGCAGGGTTAAAAAGAAGGCCGCGGCCAGCTTCACGCGGTCCAGGGCCGTAGCCAGTTCCGTGATGTCATAACCGTTGTAGCTGTTGCCATATTGCAGGTTTTTATACATCAGGCGCTCTTCGTCGTGGCTTTCCATGTAGGTCATCAAGCCCGCCTTGCTCCAGCCCCGTTCCTTGTAATATCCCCAGCTTAAATCGGAGGAGTAGCCCATGGTGGCCTCGTTATAGTCATGATTGAGGTTGCCCCACAGCAACATGCCGTCACCGGCCAGGATGGTTTCCTCGCTGTTATCGGCAAAATGCTCCAGAATCACATAGGCATCGGGATGTTTTTCCCACATCTTGTTGGCCATGCGCCGCAACAGGGCGATGCGGCTGCCGTCAAAGGCGCTCCAGGCGGCCACATCGTCACCGGTATATTTTTGGGTGAAACCCTTGGAAAGGTCAAAGCGAAAACCGTCCACATGGTATTCGCTCATCCAGTAGTCGAGAACGCGATCCACCAGTTCCTGGGTTAAAATACTTTCATGATTAAAATCGTAGCCCACATTAAAAGGGTGGCGGGCGGTAACGTTAAACCAGGGATTATCTTCGGAAGGGGGGCCGTAGGTACCGTCCGCGTAAAGGCGCACCATGGGCGACTGACCGAAGGAGTGGTTAAGCACAATATCCTGAATAACGGCGATGCCGCGGGCATGGCAGGAATCGACAAAAGCTTTGAAATCATTTTTGGTGCCGTAATATTTATCCACGGCAAAATAAAAGGAGGGGTTGTAGCCCCAGCTTTCATTGCCTTCAAACTCACTGAAGGGCATAACATGGATGGCGTTGATGCCCATATTCTGCAAATAGTCGAGCGAGTCGATAACGGTTTTAAAACGGTGATCGGCCACAAAGTCGCGCACCAGGAGTTCATACACGACCAGTTCTTCCTTTGGCGGTGGTTGATATCCGGCGTCGTTCCAGATATAGGCGGTTTGTGCCGTTTGCAGCACGGCCACGGCCTGTTCCGTTTTTCCGGCGGGATAGGGTTTTAAATTGGGGTAAACCGATTCGGGAATATAGGAGTCGTTCCACGGGTCGAGGATTTTATCCGTATAAGGGTCGGCGATACGTATCTCGCCATCCACCAGATACTGGAAGGCGTATTCCGTTCCCGGGGAGAGGTTGGCAACCTCCAGCCACCAGTGCACGTGCAACGCGTCCACGCTGTCCTTTTTCAGGGCATAGGCCTCGTCAACCATCCAGTCGTTAAAATCGCCCAGAAGATAGACGTGTTTTTTGCCGGGGGCCAGCAGGGATAGAACGGCGGTTGTGGCGTCCTTGTAATTTATACCGTCAATAGTCCCCTGGGGGCGGGCGCTGTTTTCCACGGGAGCGTTAACCATCAGGGCGGTACGGGCGGTATCTTTGGCGCCGCCGCTGTCGGTAGCGATTACGGTAAAAACAGCCATCCCTTCCGTGGGGGTAAAGGTGTAGCTGAGGGTATCACGGGAGGTGGAGTCAACGGCCTGATCATTTAAGTAAAGAACCTGCCGGGCCAGACCGTCCGCTTTGGTAAAGGCCGTGCTTTGCACCGTATAGGGTGTTCCGCCTTCGGTAAAAGCGGGGGAGCGGCGGGGATCGCCAAACGTGTTATCGGCGCGCGGGGCGATAAAGCGAACGCTGATATTGCCTTCCGCCATGTCCAGAAAAATATCGGCGCCGCCGTTATCCCGGCCGGTTTTGGAGCCGTCGCTGTTACGAAAGACGAAACTGAGCTGAGTGATTTTTTTAGACTGGGGCACGCCGTAATAAGCATAGGGATTGCCGATATTCAGTTCCCACAGATCAGTGCCTATTTTACTCAGCTTGGCCTTGCTCAGGTTAACATTCCAGTCGGCGATGACATATTGCCATGTCCCTTCGCCCTCGATGGTTACGCCGGTATGGGCGTAAACGTCATCACCGTTGTAACCCTTGAGTCCGGCGTCGCCCTGGCTGGCGTCAAAAATGACCTTAAAGGTGTCGTCGGCGCCGGCATAGGGCGGATCTGTTTGTACAACCTGGGAGTAGCTCAGGCCGGTGAAAAGGGCCAATAGAAAAAATAAACGCATCTAAAGTCCAATCTTTTTTAATGATGAGGGCTCGATCCGTAAAGCGATTCAGGCCCGGGACTGGTGAATATACTGAGATTTACAGGCGCAACGCAATTTTAGTGACTCTTTTCATAGTGACGTAAAACAAAAAAGTTCCCTTATATAATGATTTGTATGGATATAACCGACAAAGTAACTTGCGCACGCTAAGGACGAAATTTTAAAACACAGGGGTTTATATGCCAAAAGCGATAGGAATTTTGACATCCGGCGGAGATACACCGGGATTAAACGCGGCCATCCGCGGACTGGGTAAGGCGGCCTTGTATGAATATGATATGGAAGTGATCGGTTTCCGCGACGGTTTTCGCGGTCTGATGGAAAACCGTATCATGCGGCTGGATAACCGTACCCTTTCGGGCATTCTTTCCCTGGGCGGCACCATACTCGGCACCAGCCGCGATAAACCCCATCGCATGCCTATCGGCGATAAGGTGCAGGATATGACGGACATGATTTATCATAACTATCAAAAACATCACCTGGACGCCCTGGTATGCATCGGCGGGGGAGGCACGCAAAAGAACGCCCTTAAGCTGGCGGAAAAGGGCATGAATGTGATCACCCTGCCCAAAACCATCGATAACGATGTGGTTAAAACGGACGTTACCTTCGGTTTTGACACCGCCCTGGGCATTGCCACCAACGCCATCGACCGTCTGCACACCACGGCGCACAGCCACCATCGCATCATTGTGGTGGAGATCATGGGGCATAAGGTGGGCTGGCTGGCCCTGGGCGCCGGTTTGGCCGGTGGCGCGGATGTGATCCTCGTGCCGGAGGTCCCCTATGATGTGGAAACCATCGCCGAGGCCATTATGCGCCGCAGCCGCAGCGGCAAAAGCTTTAGCATTGTAGCCGTGGCCGAGGGGGCGATCAATAAAAAGGATTTGGAATCCGCCGAGAAAAAGGAAGGCCGGAAAAAGCAAAGCGAGGCTTGTCTTGAATCAGGCACCCTGAAGCTTGCCCAGGAGCTGGAAAAACTGACCCGCCTGGAATCGCGGGTGACCATTTTGGGTCATCTGCAACGGGGCGGCACGCCCAGCGCCCGCGACCGGGTGCTGGCCTCACACCTGGGTACGGCCTGCGCCCGTTATATAAAAGAAAAAAACTTTGGCAAAATGGTGGCTATTCGCGGCGAAAGCACGGAAGTGGTGGC
>WGCN01000211.1 GCA_015493745.1 Calditrichales bacterium | reverse complement strand
TTCTGGCGGGTATCAAACAACCCGTCGACGCCGTGGTACATCTGGCCGCCATACGCGGGGCGGGGGGGGCGAAAGCGGCGGACTACCAAAAGGTGAACGTGGATGCCACGCGCACCCTGCTGGCCTGGGCCGTGGAACATCACCTGTCACGATTTATCTGTTGCAGCACGGTGGGTGTTCTGGGCACCATACCGGCCCATCTGCCTGCTTCGGTCAAAGATGAAGCCCGTCCCGACGGCCCCTACCATCAGTCTAAATATCAGGCGGAGATGTTGGTGCGCCGTGCCCATTCCGCTCAGTTAAAGACCCTGGTACTGCGACCTACGATTACCTATGGCGCTGGGGATAACGGTTTTCTGCCCCGTCTGATTCATATGGTAAAAAAGCGGATGATTATATTGCCTCATCCCGATATCCGTTTGCACCTGTTGTCGGTAACCCATTTTGCCGGACTGGCGGCCATGATCCTGAAAACAGACCGGGGCTGGGGCCAGGTTTACCATGTGGCCGACCGGGAAGCGGTTTCCCTGAAAAAACTGGTCGATTTTATTTCACAAATATTAACTAAAAAGCCTTATCCCCGATTATGGCAATCACCGGCATGGTTGTACCATACGGCCGCCGGCATGTTGGAAATGGCCGGCCGGGCCGGGCTGAAAACCAGTATTGAACTGATCAGTCGCGACTGGTACTATGATATTTCCGAAACAACAGAGCAACTGAATTTTAATCCGGCGGATACCTTTGAAGAAGTGGGAGAAATGTTAAAATGAGCAGTCCTCAAAATCCTTCAACCCTGTTAAGTGTTCTGGATACCTGGCCCGGTTATTATGAAACCATGGACGAGGGAATCGGTACGACCTATGAGCGGTTTATCCTGCATCGTTACTTTGAGAACCTTGCCCGTGATTTTGGCGTGGAATCGGTGCTGGAAGTACCCAGTTTCGGTATGACCGGGGTTTCGGGCATCAACAGCCTGTGGTGGTCCCATAAGGGGATTACGCCGGTTGTGCTGGATAACAACGCCGTTCGTATTGAAAAAACACAAAAGGTATGGGATTCCATCCCTTTACCCGTGGATTTGAAAAAAGTCGATGGTTTTGATACGCTGGACTTTGAGGAGAATCAATTCGACTTGAGCTGGAATTTTGCCAGCCTGTGGTTTGTGCCCGATATTCCCCGTTTTGTGGCCGAACTGTGCCGGGTGACCCGCAAGGTTATTTTTATCTGCGTACCCAATGCCCACGGCCTGGGTTACCATCTGCGTACCGCTTTTAACAAGGAAACCATACCGGATTTTTATCTGGATCATATCAAGCCTAAAAAATTCGTGCCCTATTTTGAAGGTCATGGCTGGAAAAAAAGAGCGTCCGGTTATCTGGATATTCCACCCTGGCCGGATATTGCCATGAAAAAAGAAGACATGCTCTCCAAAGTCGGTTTGGGCTTTTTACTGAAAAAGAGCGGGCAGCAAGGGGATACGCCCTTTGAGAAAAAATGTATCGTGGACTGGTTCAGCGGGAAAAACCCCAATCTGGAAAAGGATATATTAAAATATGATTTTCTGGAAAAAGCACCCGCGCCGGTAAAACAGGTATGGGGACATCATCGCTGGTTTATTTTTACACCGGAATAAAAAAACGGCCATCGTCTGTTTTTATATTAAACTTAACCGCAAACTTCTTACTTAAGAGAAACAATGATCTCGGTAATACTTCCTTCCTATAATTCCGAAAAGACAATCGCCCCCGTTTTGACCGCGCTGAAAAACCAAACCTTTAGCGAACCCTATGAGATCATTTTGGTGGACAGTTCGGAAGATAAAACACCTGAAATTGTGCGTACACAGTTTCCGGAGATCACCTATATACACCTGCCGCAAAAAACCGATCCCGGAACCGCCCGCAATATGGGGATTAAACAGAGCACGGGGGATCCCATTCTCTTTATCGATTCCGATTGCGTGGCTCAACCCGACTGGATTGAGAAGTTTGTAAGCATGCATCGTCAAACCGACTATGCGGCCATCGGCGGTTCGGTGATCAATGGCAACGATCCGAACAATAATGTGGCCTGGGCCGGTTACATGGCCGAGTTCCGTGAGTTTATTCCGCAGCATCCGCGGCGCGAAGTGGATCATATCCCCACCTGCAACATTTCCTATAAGCGTAAATATCTGGAGGAACTGGGTGGTTTTAATCCCAACTATTATCCCCAGGAAGATTTGGACTTTAATTTCCGTTTACGCCAAAGCGGCGGGAAAATTTTGTTTTATCCCGAGGCCCGGGTGGCCCATAACCACCGCACAACCCTTGCCGATTTCGTTCGTCATCAGGCCAATGTCGGGGTTATTACCTCCAGCATGCTACACATCCTGCCTCTGGAGGGACATGAGATCGTAGCGAGCAGGATCAAAACGGTTCTGGCGGCACCGCTGTTGCCTTTTGTAAAATGGTACCGTACGGTTAAGCTGTTTGCCCGTTTGAATCCCGTGATTTTAAAAGAACATCCCACGGCGGCCCTTATTTTTGGTTACGGACTTTTTCCCTGGACCAAAGGTTTTGTAAAAGGCGCTTTTCATCCCAAAACAAAGAAGTAAGCATGAAACCACTCGTTCTTATCCCCACACTGAACGAAGCCTACAAGCTCGGTAGCGTACTGGATGGTCTGCTGGCCTGTAAAACACCTTTGGATATCGTGGTCGTTGACGCCCAATCCACCGACGGCACCCGTGAACTGGTGGCCCGCTATACGAAAAAATATCCTCAAATCCGTCTGATTGACCAGGAGGGTGAAACGGGCTACGGGGGCGCACTGAAAACCGGCTTCCGCTATGCCCTGAACAAAGACTATGATCCCATCATCACCATGGACGGCGACGGTTCCCACGGGCCGGAATATATCGAGCGCTTTCTGGAAAAGACCGGCGAGTATGATCTGGTTATCGGCAGCCGCTATATCGACGGTGTGCGGGTGGAAGGCTGGCGGTTTCGGAAATTGCTGGTCAGTAAGCTGGCCAGTATGTATGTCTCCTACCTGCTGGTAAAACCGATTTGGGACTTTACCTCCGGTTTCCGTTGCTATCACCGGGGCATTCTCGAGGAGATCGATCTTGACAGTCTGCATAACGCGGCCTATATCATTCAGATACAACTTTTGCATTATGCCTATCAGCATCGCCGGCGGGTAAAGGAGATTCCTTTTGTTTATCGCGATACCCTGGACAGTGTTTCCAAGGTAGGCGGCGATAACAAGTTGAGGACGTTCTTCTATGTGCTAAGGTACAGCGCGCCCGTTACGGAAATCTTCCGTCATCTGGTCTATCTTAAAAAAGAGTATGAACGGTTTGTGGAGGAGTATGACGATCTGATAAATCCTCCCCGGCTCAGGAAATGGAAGCCCCGGCCGGATCAGAAGGCCTTTACCGTCAGCGTGGGCGTTATGGCCTACAATGAGGAAAAAATAATCGAACGCTGCATACGGGCCCTGCAGGCCCAGAAGCTGGGTGAAAACAAGCTGGAGCAGATAGTGGTTGTCTCATCGGGCTCCACGGATGATACCAATAAAATTGTTCGCCGCCTGGCGGAAGAAGATAAGCGTATTCAGTTGATCATACAGCCCCGGCGCATGGGTAAGGCCAGCGCCATCAATGAATATCTGGCCATCGCCCGCGGGGATATCGCCATGATTGAAAGTGCCGATACCATAACCGAACCCGATACCATCCGTGAACTGGTGGCCCCTTTTCGTGACCCCGGGGTGGGTATGTGCGGGGTGCATCCGGTGCCGGTGAATGAAGATAAAAGTTTTGTGGGCTATTCGGTGCATAAACTCTGGCAACTACATCATGCCATGGCTCTGGATAACCCCAAGTGCGGCGAGATGGTGGCTTTTCGTAATATCGTTCCGCGCATTCCAAAATATACCGCCGTGGATGAAGCGGCCATAGAGGGTATGTTGGTGCAGGGCGGTTATAAACTGGCATATGCCCCCAAGGCCATTCTGCAAAATAAGGGGCCTGAGAATCTACGGGACTTTATCAAGCAGCGTCGGCGCATCGCCTCGGGACACCGGCATCTGGCCGCCTCCATGGGGCACGCCGTTTTTACCCAAAAACCCACAAACATCCTGAAGTATGTGATAAAGGATCAAAAGTGGACGCCCAAAGCCATCCTTTTTACCGGATTGCTGATCGCCCTGGAAGGTTATGCCCGTTTTATGGGTATGATCGATTTCTATCTGCGGGATAAAAATCCCTTTATCTGGGATATTTCACAATCCACCAAACATATGCAGACATGAGCCGGAAACCGGATAACTATTTGGGGTTGTTGCTGGCCACGGCCTTATTGATCCGTCTCTATTTTATTGCCGCCTTTGATTACATTTCTCCCGACGGCGTGCAATATGTCCGCATCGGCTATAACATCTGGCACGGTTTCGCTTACAGCAGTGGCGGCGCCATGTTTCCCGATATTATTCAGCCGCCGTTCTATCCCTTTGTGAGCGGTTTTTTCAGTTTGTTGTTCAATCCGCTTTTAGCGGGGAAGATCGCCTCCTTGCTGGCGGGCCTGCTGTTGATAGTGGTGACCTATCGCTTTTTATTGCGGCTTTCGGGAAAGGGCGTGGCTCTTGCGGGAGCGGCGCTTACTGCTTTTCATCCCGGGCTTATCGCCGTATCCGCCCAGGCTGCCAGTGAGGCCTGGTATCTGCTGTTTGTGGCCCTGTTGGTCTATGACGGCTGGCATTTTATTATTGAGCCCTCCCGCGCAGGGGCCGGGCGTCTGGCCTTATGGTTTTCCCTCGGTTTTCTTACCCGGCCCGAAATGCTGGTGGTGGTGCTGTTCCTGCTGGCCGTCTTCACGGGACTGGTTCTCTTCGCCAGGAAAAAAATACCGTTTAAATACGGTATGGGCTTTCTTTTACCGTCACTGGCGGTTGTTATGTTGTATGGTTTTTCAGTATCAACCGTTTTGGGATATTTTACCGTTTCGCCGAAAATAAATTTTGTTAGGATTCAATCCAAGTTGGCGGCCATCGCCCGGGCGGAAGACCCGGCTTTTAAACAATTACCGCCTAAAGTAGCCGCATACCGCTCTTTCTATCGTATCGATCCCGGCGGCCGGGAGTTGTTGTCCCATGCTTTGTTGTATAAAAAGAGGGCGGCCATGTTCTGGTTGGATGAACATCGTCCCCGGAACGGCGGCGGTTTTTCCGCCGTGAGAATGCTGACGGGGATGGGGCTGAACGCCAAAAAAATGATCGGCAAGGTTCTTGGCGGAAAGGGGCTGCCCTGGATATGGGCCTTGCTGGGTTTTACCGGATTATATGTGTTGTTCCGGCGGCAAAAGGAGCTGGCCGTCTATCTGTTTTTTATGATGCTGCCGTTGTCCATGTATCTGCTGGTGCATATCGAAGATCGCTTTTTGCTGGGGGCCTGGCCCATGCTTGCCTTGCCGGCAGCGCTTACAACGCATCTTGTTTACGGGAAAATGGCCTCGCGCTTTTCCCCGGCCGTTTCCATGGTATTGGTAGGGGCCGTACTCCTGGCAGCCTCAACAACCGCTTATAAAAAGATGTATGGAGACTTTCAGGGTACGAATCGCTGGAAGCAGCTCTCCCGGGAAATCGAAGAGACGGTTGAGCCCGGAACGCGGATGATGGCCAGGCAGCCGCAAACCGTCTTTTTTTTAAACCTGGAATATCGTCTTTTACCCTTTGGCTCCATAGATAAACTTTTGGTATATTCTCAAAAACAAAAAATCGACTATTTATTTTTGGATGAATCCGATTTAACGCTTAATCCGGAGTTGGCAAAATTCCTCGAACCGTCGACAGAAAGGCCGTTTGTTCTGGTTAAAAACGGTTCTGTTGCGGGTAAATCCTATTGGCTATTTCACATTAAATGAAAAGAAGGTGATTATGGAAAAGAAGATCAATTCCTTTTTACAGGATATAAAAAATGTTGTGGACGCGGAAGTGGAAAAGGCTTTGCGTCATGACGTGACCCTGACCGACGGCTTGTACAAATCCGCGGAATATTCGGCCGGCGGCGGAAAACGGGTGCGGGCCGTATTTACCATTCTGGTGGGTAACTTATTCGGGGTAGCGCCGGAAAAACTGTATAAAACCGCCTCGGCCGTGGAGATGATCCATGCCGCTTCGCTGATCATGGATGACCTGCCCTATATGGATGATTCGCAACTGCGGCGTGGCAAACCGGCCAACCATGTGGTTTTCGGCCAGGATGTGGCCCTGTGCGCCAGCATCGCTCTGCTTTCGCAGGCGTTGGTGATGGTACAGGATGATGAATCGCTGACGATTGAACAACGGCACGGCGCCGCCAGCGTGCTTACGCGGGCCTTTGGTTTTGACGGCCTGGCCGCCGGGCAGTTTGTCGATCTTAAACTGAAAACAAAAAATGTGGACTACTCGATAATCGAGTTTATCAACGCCAAGAAAACGGCGGCCCTGTTTACGGCGGCCGGCAAGGCGGCGGCCATGGTGGGTGGCGCCAATGAAGAGCAGATGAAGGCCATTAAGACCTACTCCGAGAATATCGGTTTCGCCTTTCAAATCATCGACGATCTGCTGGATGCCTCCGGCAATAAAAATGTGGTGGGCAAGGATTTGTCACACGACAAGATGAACTTTGTGATGCTGGTGGGTGAGGAACAGGCCTACAAGGATGCCGAAAAACATACCCAAAAGGCCCTGGAGGCCTTAAATATTTTTGGTGATAAAAGTGCCGAGTTAAGGGCCCTGAGTGACTTTTTACTAAAACGGGTACGTTAATATTCAGCGTATATTTTTCTGGTTGCTGACCGGGCTTTCGGTCGCACCGCTTTTGGCGCAGCAGGTACTGCCCCTGAAGGTGGATGATTTTAATTATGAACGCTCCTGGTGGTTTTATCACCGTGACGGATCGGTGGCCGCCGATAAGGGAGCTATTGAAAACGGGCGGGGTTTCCTTAAAATCCGTCTGAAGAATCCGGTGAATAGCGAAGAATGCAATGTCGGCATTTCCGATGCTCAGCCGTTATATTCCAAGCATCAGCGCTATCTGGAAATGGAGGCGCGCATCAAGCTGTTGACCCCCATGCAGGCCGGTAGCCGGGGCTGGGGCTTCTGGAAAACCGCCCGTAACGGCAAGGCCGATTATCTGGCCTGGTTCATGCAACAATATCTTCCCGGTCATAAAGACTTCAGTTGGAGCCGTGTGGGCACCATCTCCAAACGGCAGGCCTCCTTTCAGCCCGTGTCCCTGGAAGAAAACCGCTGGCATACCTACCGGGTTGTTCGCGATCTGGATATGAAAGAGACCCGCTATTTTGTGGACGGCGAGCCGGTAACGGCTCCCGCCCGTCTGGCGCCTTCCGGAAGAATGGCTTTTCATTTATGGATCGATAACCAGGTATACAGCCGCAGCCGGGGCATACAACGTCAGGGCTGGCAGGGCGAAAGTGCTATGCTGGTGGATTATGTAACCATCCGTAGCGAGCGTTATCAGCCTGATGATGGAAAATACTTCCCCCTGTATCGTCATATCTATAAAGAGCATCTGTGGGATATCCGTCTGCCGGCGGGGAAATCCGCGCTGATCGTCACGGCCACGCTGGAGGATTTGACGCCTTACGACCGGCCGGACAGGCTGGAGATTCAGACCATCGGCGCCGGCGCGTCCCGGGGCAGAATGATGACCGGAACGAAAGCAAAGCCGCAGGTTCAATCGGCTGTTCTGAATGCGGATATGGCGAAGGCGGCGGCAGTCAGGGTAAAGGCTACGCCGCAGAGTGCCCCATTTTTGGAAAGCCTTACCGTTGTAGCCTATGATTCCCTTTTATATAGCGCCCGGGATATATCCGGGATGGAGCGGGAAAAGGTGATTTCCTTCGACAGCATGGGCGGGGAGGTTACGGTTGTTGTGGTGGCGCTGACCCGGGAAGCAGCAGGCTGGAGTCCGTTTAATAAAAAAACATTGCCGGCCGCCCAGGGATTGCAAATAGAGCTGGACAGGGGGCAATACACGGAAACGGTGGACGGAAATCAACAATTCGGCTTAAGCAAAACCGTAATCATGCGCGAGCGGCTAAAGGCGGGTCGGCATTTTTTAAGGCTCACTCCGCGGGAGAAACCGGATATTGCCCTCATATGGATAAGTGAAAAAAAGTAATGCTTCTGTTTATTAAAAAATATTTCGGCTGGCGTAATTGGGCGGTGCTGGTTTATAACTCCATTTTTGAAAATGTGTTTATCCTTTTCTATATCCTGTTGCGTGAGCAAAAAACGGGTACGGAACAGCTTGTTCAGGTGCTGGTGTTTTTATTGTTCAGCATGTTTTCCACAACCTATGGATACCTTATAAACGATTACGCCGACATGGAGCTGGACAGGGCCCACGGCAAGGCCAACACCTTTTCCGAAGACAGCAAGGGGCGGGCCTTGGTGGTAACCATGCTGTTTCTGCTTTTAAGCGTGGTCAGCGGTTGGTATTTCAGCGATCATATGGACTTTTTGGCCCTCTGGTTTATCTGGATTTTTATCGGCAGTTTCTATTCCCTGCCGCCTTTGCGCTTCAAGGAACGGGGTAAGCCGGGATTGTTGCTGGTGGTGCTGGCCCAAAGGTTGTTGCCCATTCTTCTTGTCTTTACCGCCTTCGGTTTTGAACGCACCGGGGAAATTATCCTGCTGGCCGCTTATGTCTTTTTCCGGGGACTTTCATCCGATGTCAATCATCAGGTGGAGGATTATGAAAATGATCTGAAAACCGGGACGGGAACCTTTGCCGTAAGCACGGGGCCGGGGCTGGCACAAAAGGTTTTGCGTTTTTCACTGGAGATGGAAAAAATATTGCTGGCCGCGATTCTGGCCATGTTTTTATATGTTTTCGCCGGGTTCGATTTATTACCCCTGATGTTGCTGGTGACAGCCGTATTGCTGTACTACGGGGCCTGGGTGTATTCCATCTTTCTGTTCCTGAAAAATCCCGGAGAGATTGTAAATCCTTTTAAAGGACGCGGAAATGTGTTTCAATTGTTACACCATTCGTATCCCAGCGTTATCTTAAGTCTTGTATTCAGCTTGATTGTATCTTATTTTAATCCGGCTTTTTTAATATTGTTTGTGTTGATGGCACTTATCCGCCGTCTGTTTTCGATACAACTGATAAAAAGTACATTTATTTATAGAACACTAAGTAAGGTGGTGGGTCGTGATTAGGTACAGGGAAGTAGTTATATATGCTTTTTTATTCATAGCTCCGGCGGTTTTTTCTCAAACATACATAGTTCCCGATTTGCAGCGGGATGATTTTGCTACCGAAAAAACCTGGTGGGTTTTTCAAAATCACGGCGGACAGCCCCTGCCGGTAACCAAGAATGGCTATCTGTATGCCTATCTGGAAAATGCCCGCAACGGACAACCGGTTGTTCCGTTGGATAATGCCCTGGCCGAAATGGAGAACGTGGGAATCATGACCGCCGATCAGCGGCCGATTTACGGCAAGGATGATATAATGGATGTGCGTATCCGGGTAAAGACGCTGAATCCGCTGATACCGGGCAGCCGGGGGTGGGGCTTCTGGAAGTCGGAGGGCGTCCCGATTGTCATAAATCAGGCGGTATGGTTTATGGAGCAGCAACCCGATGCCAGCCACAGTTGGGCCGCTAGTGAGGATTGGTGGCGGGCCCGTACCCACCGTACCGTGGATCCGGCCTATGATTTTTCCACCGATCTGGATGGCAGCAACGGTTCTCCCCATAACATTGACAACATGCAGTGGCACTACTATCGGGTTGTTCGTAACGGACGGAACAACTATGACCATTATGTGGATGGTGTACTGGTACAGAGTATCACCCCCGCGGATTTCCCCGACGGAAAAATCCTGAATGAGGATTACTCCTTTAATTGCTGGAATGATAACCTGGTGTATCATTCTACAACCAACGCGCTTTCCGGAAATGACACCATTGAGGTCTATGCCAACGGCTGGATCGATACCACCGAATTTGTGGTCGACTTTATTGAAATTCGCAGCGGCAACTATAATCCCTCCAAATCCTATACTCCCATCGGCGCCATCGCCCTGCGCGAGGTGGTCAATGAAATCGATAACGGCATCAGCGACGGTAATTTTAAGGGGCCCTATACCTTTAACGCGGTGGCCGGTAAAACCGTTATTCTGGCCACGGGTAAGGCCGAAGAGCTGGACAGTTACGACGTCGCCGATGAGATGAAGATGATTTTGAACAGCACGGACTTCGGCTATAACAATGCCCGCAGTTGGGACGGCCTTGTGGATGCCGGCACTCCCAAGACCATCGTTATCGATACCAACCTTACCAGCGGCAGCCATACCCTGGAGTTTCAATCGATCTCAACGCCAATTCTTTATGACGCCACCGTCCTCAGCAGTGCCAATGGCTCTATTGTGGTCAATCAGGATGTGAACAGCAGTGCCCCTTCCGGCAGCAACAATACCTTATGGCAAACTTTTAACTTTACCGCCGAGGCGGGGGATGTGATCATCTATATCAGCGGCAGTGCCGACGAGGAGCCGGGCTGGAATCATCAGAACGCCACCATTGACAGCACCGATGACGACGAACTGCGCCTGGAACTGGATGGCTATGATTTCGGCTGGGGTGCCGACAGCTCTTCCTTTGTGGGCAATACGCTTTTTGGTGATTTTAAAACGATCTGCATCCGGCGCAATGTTTCATCCGGAAGTCATACGCTGAAGCTATATGCCAATGAAACCCCCTATGTCAATAAGGTGTTGATCTATGCCGCCAACGGTGATGTGCCGCTGGCCATTCAGCTCAGTTCTTTCTCGGTTACTCAAAGCCCTCAGGGTAATGTTGTCAGCTGGAAGGTCGCTTCCGAAATACAGAATGCCGGTTTTAATCTTTACCGGGGGATTACCGCCGATGATGTGCCGCCTGCTGACGAGGCCTATGTGCGTATAAATGATGAACGCATTCCCGGGCGGGGCAATGCCTCTTCGGAAAAAGAATACAGCTATCTGGATCGCCTGGCCCCATCGCCGGGACAAACGGTATGGTATAAACTGGAAGATGTAAACTATAACGGTAAAGTCACCGTACATGGTCCGGTCAGGGTTACGCCGGGTACGCTTCCCCAAGCCTTTGCCCTGGGCCAAAACTATCCCAACCCTTTTAATCCGGTAACATCCATTCCGTTTACCCTGCAAAAGGAACAAACGGTTTGGGCGGAGATATATGACGTGCGCGGTCGCCGTGTCCGCCTTTTTAAGCGCAAGCTTTTTCCGGCCGGCTCTCATATAATGTTATGGGATGGCAAGGATGACGGTGGTGCTTCGCTGCCCAGCGGTATTTATTATTTTAAAATACAGGCGGGAAAACAATCGCAGGCGATGAAGATGACCTACCTGCGTTAACCGGGGCCTATTCCATTTGAGCTGTAATTCTCATTTCCATTGGTATTATTTCGATCTGCACAGTGCGGATGGATATGACCTGATATGTACCATTCATCCGGTACCGTTCAACTCTGTTTTTGATATCGCCATCATCGATATTTATCTCTATCATGGTGCTGAGACAGGAGTACACCACTTTTTTGTTAAACCGCAAAAAGATATCCGCCGTTCGGAAAATCCGTTCTCGCTGGTCTTTGATGAAAATAACTATATCCGTAAAAACGGAAACTTGATAACGGTCCGGGCCGTCGACGGTAATCGCTGTCGTCTTTCCCTGGAGCTGGTAGACCCTCATCCCGGCCAGGAACCCCTGAGCAGTGAAATATTGCCGGGGGCCGCAGAAGAAGATTCCTTTGAATGGATTGTTTATACCCCGTATGCCACCGCCACGGCCGAACTCTATTTTGAAGGCAAAACCTATTCCCTCCGGGGGCGCGGCTATCATGACTATAATGGCGGCTCCGTCAACCTGAAACAAAAGCTCCGCTATTGGTTCTGGGGTAAGTACTATACCGGGGATAGCCTGATCGTTTACGGTTTGATTAAAGACCGCCTACAGGCCGAGACCCGGCTTTTGTTACGGGCCGGCGCCGATGGGGTGGCCATGGATCGCCAGGCGCATGTTACGGCGGACAAGGGCCATTTGCATTATGACGGGCCGCTGGGACGTTTCGATTTTACCCTGGAGCCGGCGGTGATGCTGGACCGGGTCAATTTTTTTATGCCGGCGGTAAAGGCGCCTCTGACGATCATTAAAATACTTGAGCTGCTGGCTCATTTCAGCGGTCGTTTCAAGATATTACGGCCCCTACAAGCGCTGTTAACCAATTCGGTTTACAGACGTTTCCGGGCCGAAGGGCGTGATGAGCAAGGGCGTCCCCTATCCTGCTTTTATGAAGAAATGGAATTTTAAGCTTTTATGTCCCTGAAAATATATCATCTTTCCGATACCGTCCGGCTTGTGGATGTTGGCGCCAAGGCCTTTAATCTGCACCGCCTGTACCGTTTCGGTTTTAATGTGCCCGAGGCCTGGTTTCTGCCGGTGGAGGCGATGGTTGTTTTCCTGAAAGAGAATAATATTTTACCGGCCCTTTATGCCTTAAAGCAGGAAGGTAAAGTCTCCCGAAGCAATGCCTTACGCGCCGCCCGGGACTTGCGCGCCGAAATTATTAAGGCCCGCTTACCGCACGATTTGCTACAGGCTATTCGCGATCAGATTATACAAGATCCCTCCCTTCGTTTTTCCGTCCGCTCTTCATCGGTAAATGAAGACCTGGAGCAAAACTCCTATGCCGGACAGTATGCTTCGGTGTTGGATGTTGCCCCGCTGGTTGCCGAGGTGGAACGGGCCGTTAAACATGTATGGGCTTCGCAGTGGAGCGATCCGCTGATCAATTATGCCTTTAAAAACAGTTATGCCATTCCCGATCCGGGCATGGGAGTTGTTATCCAAAAAATGGTTGATGCCAGGATTGCCGGCGTTTTGTTTTCCTATAATCCTTTTACCTACAATAAAAATGAGATGGTGCTGGAATATGTAAAAGGTTTGGGCGAGGGGCTGGTGAGTGGGGAAAAGACGCCGGAACATCTGATATACAGCCGTACCACCGGCCATTTTAAAAAAGCGGATGATATTCCTAAAAAGTATATTAAACCCTTTGATTTGTTGATTCAGGGCGCCAATGCCCTGGAGAAGAAAACCGGGCTGGCCGTGGATATCGAATGGGCTTATGATGGTAAGGCGCTTTACTTTTTACAGTTACGGGCCATTACCACCCTGGGGCAAAATCAAATCATATGGACGGATGAAAATGTGGGCGAGGTGATACCCGATATCGTAACGCCTTACTCCTGGAGCATACTGAACCCGATCACCAACGGGGCTTTTAAGCGTTTTTTGCATGAACTGGGCAGCGACGCTTATCCGGAGCAGGGATTGTTTGGCCTGTACAAAGGCAAGGTCTATCTCAATAATACCGCTTTTACCGAAACCATGTCCCGTTTTTATCTTTCCAGCTATAAGCCCCGGGCCGAAGCCTCCGTCCCCCTGCCTTTGCAATGGCTAAAGCTTTTTCTTTTTCCGGTTCGCATAAGCAAGGCCATGTGGCGTGTCTGGCGGCTTTCGCAAAACATGGGCGGGCGCATGAGCCGTCATATTGCCGAACACGGACAGCGGCTCAAAACACTGACTCATACCCGTGAGGAAAGCGCCCGGCAGGCCTATGACAAGGCGGAACGCCTGATCGCCTTACATCATGAGACGATGCATCTGCATGTAACCAATACCATCCTGGCGGAATTTTATTTTCAGATATTGGAAAAAATTATAGCGGCCTGGGGAAAGGATGTGCCCAACGCCAGCGCCGGCGGGGTGCTTGCCGGTCTGGGAGAGGCGGAGAGTGCGCGCAGCGGACGCGCCCTGTGGTCCATCGCCCGCAAGATTAAAAAATATCCGGCAATACAGGCGCTTTTTGAGATTGACGATACCAGGGAACTGGAAAAAAAACTGCTGGAAAAGGATAGCGAGCGTGTCATTGTCGGTGAGATTCAGTCTTTCCTACGGGAATTCGGACACGGTGCGTTGCATGAGTTTGAATTGCTATATCCCCGCTGGCAGGAGGACCGTTCCTATATTTACGCCAATATCCAAAACTATCTGAACGGCGATATCGGGGATTTTGCGACCCAGGAACGGAAGCTGGCCGCCTCGCGGTCGGAAATGGTAGCGCGGCTGCGTGCCGGTATGAATATTGTTAAGCGGGCGGCCTTCGATTATATCTATAACCGGGCGGCTCTGTTTGGCAGTCAGCGCGAGAACCTGAAGCAATGTCTGCTAAAAGCTCACTTTGAGCTAAAAAAACATCTGTTGCATATCGGTCGCTATCTGACGGATAAAAAGGTACTGGCCGCACCGGGAGACATTCTGTTTTTACAACATGATGAGATCCGGCCCTATCTTGCCGAAACGCTGCCGGTGAAAAAGGTTGCTGGTCTGGTTGCCGGGCGCCGTAAAAAACGGGCGGCGGATATCAATGAGGAGCATCCTTCCAAAATGATGCAGATCGGAGAGCTGTGGCGGCCGGTGATCGAGGAGATGGATGAGGAAGGGGCGCTGCAGGGCATCGGTTGCAGCGCGGGCGTGGTGGAAGGACGGGCACGTATTATCATTAATGAACAAAGCTTCCATAAGTTGAAAAAGGGCGATATTTTAGTGGCCGCATCCACCAACCCCGGATGGACGCCGCTGTTTATGACGGCCGCGGGCGTGGTTACCGAAATCGGCGGGGCCCTATCCCATGGGGCGATCATTGCCCGTGAATATGGCATCCCCATGGTTACGGCGGTCAAAAAAGCCACCAAACTCATTGCCGATGGTGACAATATCCGTGTAAATGGTTCCAACGGTCAGGTGGAAATTTTAAGCTGATTTGAAAAGCTGCGCTTTGTATATTAAGGGCTTGTCAAAATAACCGTTCTATAATTTAATGAAAAAAGTACTCTTGTTGCCCAGCGATCATGGAGGCGGCCGCGGCCATGTCAGCCGTGCGCTATACCTGGCCGAAAAACTGCGCCGCCACGGTTTTATGCCGGCCCTGGTGCTGGAAAAAAAACATTTTAACAGCGGCGCCGGTGATATGTATGAGCGCTATCTGCTGGATACCCGCTGGGAGCGGCTGGTAAAATATCAATGGCAGCGTCCCTTTAAGCCGGGGCTCCATCTGAAAACCCGCTTACGGGAGCGACCGGTCTATACGGCTTTTAACAGTCTGGCCTATCAGATACCGCGGGACGGATACTGGACACCGCGACTTGTGCGTTACCGCCTGAATCTTCTGGGTAAAATCGTGGAAAAGTTTAAACCGGATATGCTGATCGGCGATACCCACATGCTTACCCGGTTGCTGGGAAAAAAGTATGATCTTCCCGTGGTGCAGGTGACCCGTTTGCAGGGGTATGCTCCGGCGCCCGATTTTTGCTGGTGGGGCGATCAGGATAGCGGCTATGTGGCACCGGATGCCCTGATGCCGTTCAAGCCGCTGTTGCGGGAGATGGATATCTCCGCTGATCGTGTTGAAGACCTGTTAAGGGGTGATCGCTATCTGATACCGGCCACGGCGGCCGTTGAGCCCCTGCCGGGCGATGTGACGGATACCTTTTATTGCGGCCCGTTCAATGTGATCGCCCGTCCGGATCGTCCGATTCCTTTTTTTGACGCTCCTTCGGACAGCCCCAAAATATATATTTCCATCGGCGGGGGGGCCGGCCGTTCCCGGGAAAAACAGTTCTTTGAGCGTTTGATCGGGGTGTTTGATAAAAGTGATTACCGTGTGCTGGTTTCCACCGGCAAGCGTGTAAAAGCCCAGGGCCTGAACGGCCGTTCGGCCAATATGCTGTTTACCGACTGGATACACGGCCCCAGCGCCATCGCCAAAAGTGACGCGGTGATTTTTCATGGCGGATACGGTACCCTGATGGAAACGCTGACCCTGCGCCGTCCCGCACTGGTTTTGCCTTCCCATAGCGAGCAATGGGCCAACGGTAAGCGTTTGGAGCAATTGGGTGTGGGACGGGTTTTGCCGATCTGGCAACGCATGGAAACACTGGAACTGGAATGGCCGTTCGGCCGCTTTACCCAGGGGGCCGGGCTGGGGCTCCACCTTGACAAGGAGGCCATGCTGTCGGCTTTGCATGATCTGATCTTCAGCGATACCTATGAGCGGCTTTCCCGGATTGCCGGGCCCTTGCGGCACGAACAGGAAAATTTTGATCCCGAAAAAGTGTTAGCTTTTTAAATGATGTCATTTTTAAGAGAAGTTCCCGGTTTTTTGAGAGACCGCTTTTATCATCTGCAAAGTGTTTTGGGGAAAAGCCCTCACTACTACCGTCTTTTTGCCAGGAAGTACCCGTTTAACCGCATGGTGGTCACGGATCAAACCGGCGTTGTTATCGAAGGCTTTCCCCGTTCGGCCAACTCCTACGCGGTGGTGGCTTTTAAGCTGGTTAACCCGCATGTTCCCATCGGGCACCACTTGCATGTACCCGTTCAATTGTTACAGGCCTGCCGTTTTAATATTCCGGCGGTGTTGGTTTTGCGCGCCCCCGAGGAGGCGGTGGCTTCCTTTATGGTTTTTCAGGGCTCCCTTAATGCCGACATTTACTTAAAAGCCTACATTCGCTTCCACCGGCAATTGCTGCCCTGTCTGGAGCAGATACTGGTGGCCTCCTTCGAAACCGTGACCAGCGATATGAACCGGGTGATAACCGGTTTAAATCAAAAATATGATACCCAATTCGCTTTGATCGATGCGCAGGCCGAACGGGAAGATGAAATTTTTAAAAAGCTGAAACAGGTAAACGCGCAATTTTTTGGCAGCGTCGCCACCAAAAGCATGTATCCCGATCAGAGCAGAGCCGGGATGAAGGCCCTGGCCCAAAGGAAGGTGCTGCAATCGCCCTGGCTGGTGGAAGCACGGAATTTATATTCGAAACTTAACAGGAATGCCCTATGAGCTCGGAACGTGAAGCCCGGATCGATAAAAGCCATTATTTTGACGCCCGCTATCTGAAGCGTGAGCGTATGTATTCTTTTGTTGAACAGATTGAATTGATCAAGCAATACGCCGCCGTGGAGGATCAGCTTCTGGAAATCGGCAAGGGTAACGGATTTGTGGCCGATTTTTGTACCCGCTATCTAGGCTATACGGTTAAAACCGTGGATGTCAATGAGGATTTGCAGCCGGATGTTATCGATGATATTACCGCGCCGCGGCACCTTCCGGAAAACAGCGCGGATGTGGTGGTCTGTTACGAAGTGCTGGAGCACATGCCCTTTGAAAAGTCGGTGGCGGCTGTGGAAAATATGGTCCGCATCGCCCGGAAATATGTCCTGATCTCCGTACCGGACATGCGCTATTTTATCAGTGGCCGTTTTACGGTTTTCGGCTCCGGCCCCATCTTTTTACAAAAACTGATTTCCACGCGGCGTTTTCGCCAGGCCCGTAAAAAATTCGGCGACGATCACCATTGGGAAATAGGCTTGAAAACGGATGCGGCTACCTACAGCGCCGCTTATGTGCGTCAAAACCTTTTTAAAACGGTGCGGCTTATAAAAGATTACCGCGATATTGCCGTACCCTGGCACCATTATTTTGTTGTAAAAACAGGTAAGTAGATTATCAAACAGGATACCTCCTCTTCTTCGGGTGAAATAACCCGGCAGTCGGCCCATGGTATAAAGTGGGTTGGCATGGCCGAACTGGCCATCCGCATTTTACAATACGGTACAACCCTCATTCTGGCCCGCCTGATGGTGGCCCAGGATTTTGGCGTTTGGGCCGTGTTGTTGCTTTTTACCCAACTGGCCTATGTGCTGTTTGATTTCGGGTTTAGTTCGGCGCTGATTCAGCATAAACAGGTAACCGCCCGCCATTACAACACCACCTTTTTAATATATCTTTCCTCGGCGGCGGTTTATATTTTGATTGTGTGGGTGATTGCCGGACCGCTGGCGCTCTTTTTTAAGCATATTGAAATAAAACCCGCCCTGCAGTTGTTAACGGTAATTTTCATTTTCTACGCCTTTAACGCCATTCCCCGTATCCGCCTGCAACGGGAAATGCTGTTTAAGCGTTTTAGCCTTATCCAGATAAGCGGGGTTTTTACCAATAGCGCGGTAACCCTGACCGCCGCTTTTAACGGTCATGGCTTCTGGAGCTTTGTATATGGTGTGATTGCCGAGCAGTTTGTTCTGACGGTATTGTTTAATGTTTTTGGTTGGACGCCCGTGCGTCCCGTGTTTGACAGGAAGGCCTTTCTGGAACTGTGGGAATATGGTGTTAATGTGCTGGCCACGCGCATCGTCGGCTACCTGAATAATAATATTCCCGGCTTTTTGATCGGGAAACTTATCGGCCTGGATGCCTTGGGCTACTACAATATCGCTTACCAGTTGGTGGAGTTTCCCGTTCAGCGTATCTCCAAAAATGTTTTGCGGGTGATGTTTCCCGCCTTTTCCAAATTACAGGATAACCTGGGTGAATATCGTCAGCTTTACCGGCAGGTTGTTTTTTACCTGGGGGCGATATTGACCCCCATGTTTGTGGGCCTGGCCATGGTGGCCCCTTTTCTGGTACCCGTGCTTTACGGTCCCAAATGGACGGCGGTGATCGTTCCCCTGCAATTTCTGGCGCTGGCCGGGTTTGCCCGTTCCGTGTGGACGACCATCAGTGTGGTTTTTCTCTCCATGGGGCAGCCGGATAAGGAGTTGAAAATCAATTTGAGTCTGGCACTCTTTTTATTGCCGGGCGTCTATTTTAGCGCCTCCCTGGGGTTGAACGCGGTGGTTTTAACCGTTTCCTTGCTGTTGATGACCTTTGTGGTCATCGGGCAATACAAAGCCTTTAGTCTTATCGGCGCCACATGGATGAGCGTGGCCCGGAAATTTCTACCCGCGCTGGCCGGGTCACTGTTGTTCTTGCTGGTATATCTTGTGGCCCTTTACCTGGGGCTTTCCCGCCTGCATAATGTTCTGGTTTTGATAGCGGCCATTGTGGGCAGTGTACTGATATATGTTGTCTTTATGTTTAAATATGATCCGCAACTGTTAAAGCGTCTCAGGAGAATATTAAAGGGGGAGTCCGATGCAGGAAAAGATTAAGGTTGATGTGGCCGTTATCGGCGCCGGCCCCGCCGGTTCCACGGCCGCCTTAAGCTGTCATAAAAACGGGCTGAGCGTGGCTCTGGTTGATAAGGCGACTTTCCCCCGGGATAAGGTGTGCGGGGACGGCATACCCCTGAAAACCTTTAAGCTGCTGGAAGAACTGGGTTTTAAGGAAGACGACCTTTTTAAAAACGGCTATAAAATCAATCGTTTGAAGGTATATGGTCCGCAAAATCATGTCACTGTCTACGGCAGCCTGCAGGCCGATGCCAGCACCAAGAGCGGATGCATTCCGCGTACCGAATTTGATTATGCCATTTACCGGCGCGCGGAAAGCGTGAGTGATTATGTGCTCAGCGGCCATAAGCTGGTGTCGATTCAAAATAGCGGCGATTTTCAGGTGCTGGAGGTGGAAAATCGTGAAAACGGCCGCATCCGGCGGATAGAAGCCCGGTTGATAATCGCTGCCGACGGGGCCAATTCCTACACGGCCCGGTTGTTAAAATTACTAAAACGTGATCAGGCGCATCACTTTGACGGATTAAGATGGTATTTTAAGGGGAAAAAATTTGATTCTTCCGTGCATCTTTTTTATGATAGCCGGACATTACCGGGGTATGTATGGGTTTTTCCCGTGGCCCCGGATATGGCCAATGTGGGAATTATGCTCAACAAGAAGCATAAGAAGAGTAGCGGACGCACCATCCGTGATATTTTTCTGGAAGTTATCGAACATAATCCCGAATTAAAAAAGTTACTTGCCGGTGCCCAACCCGTGAATGAGATGAAAGGGGCGCCATTGCCGTTGGGCACGCTTCCCGGTTCACGAATAACGGACGGTACCATATTGGTAGGTGATGCGGCGGCCTTTATAAACCCCGTTACCGGCGGCGGTATCTATTTTGCCATTTTAAGCGCCATGAAGGCCGCGGAAATGGCTACGCGTTTGGTGCGGGAGAATAAACTGCCGACAAAAGAGAATCTGGAACCCTATGAACTGTGGTGGCAAAGAAAGATTTTACCGGGTTTCTTTTACTCCGACTGGCTAAAAAGAAAGTTCGATTCAGACAAGTTTAGCGGACGCTTTTTCCGCTGGAGCAGCCGTTTTAAACCGGTAGCTAATTTTTTTATAATGGTCTATGGTAGACCGTTACCCAAAGGCGTTTTTAAAAATCCGCTGTTTTGGCTGCGTGTAATTTTGATGCGATAAATATAGTACAGGAAATATGATGTCCCCTATAAAATGGATTTTAGTGACGCTGACCGTAGCCGGTTTATCCCACGCTCAAACATTTTCAACAAAAACTCTGATAAGTGATACTTTGGTATTGGCAAAACGTATTACCGTAATTGATTTGGATGCTGATGGCGATATGGATATTGTGGCGACCGCCAATGACACATCAGCTACCCCAGGCAGATTGGTATGGTTTGAAAACGACGGATCACAACAATTTACGGAACATCTTGTAAGCAATTCCGTGCTGGGAGCCCGTTCGGTTTATGTGGCGGATTTGAATGAAGATGGATTTCCAGACATCCTTGCCGGAGGAGACGGACGGCAGGCCCTAAGCTGGTTTGCCAGTGACGGGACGCCGGCTGATGGAGGGTGGACCCAAAACACACTGGGAGCCGCGGACAGCACCATCTATTCCATACATGTTACGGATTTCGACGGAGATCAGCGTCCGGAAGTAATAAGCAGCTATTACAATATCACAAATGATTTAGGTGGCGATAAAATCCGGTGGTTTAAAAATAACGGTTCGGGTTCCTTTACTGAAAATTCTCTGATCACAAATTATGAGGCTGCCGCTTCGGTTTGGAGCGGTGATATAAATGGCGATGCTGAAGAGGATATCATTTCCGTGGCTGCCGGAAATGCGGATATTAATAATACAGAGCGTGATCTTTCATGGTGGGCGAACGATGGTTCGGAATCCTTTACCCAAAACACAATTTCTCCTATTAGCAATGGGCCATGGTTCGTAATCGCTACGGATCTGGATAAAGATAATGATCTCGATATTTTGTTGGCTCTCTGGGGGGCAGACAATATCGCCTGGTATGAGAATAATGGCTCCGGTTCCTTTGCCGCCGAAGCTAATCTGGTAACTTCCTTTAGAAATGCCCGAAATGTGTTTGCGGCGGATATAGATGCCGATGGTGACATTGATTTGGCCGGCGCCGCTGATGATGATAACACTATTGCCTGGTTTCAGAATGACGGAACACAAAATTTTAGCCAAATAAATATCAGCACTACCTTCACGTATGCCTATTTTGCATTACCGCAGGATTTGGATGGTGACGGAGACATCGATATTATTGCCACCGCCCAGAATGCCAACGAGCTTTCCTGGTGGGTAAACAGCCTGGCTGAAAAGCAATGGATACCCGCTTCCAGCACGGCGACCTATTCCTATAATGGGGGGAAGGCTGATATAACCTTTTCTACAAAAGACATAAGCGATTCCACTTCCGTTCTTTTTAACCACGGAGTCGTTCCCGACCGCAGCGCCGTTGATCCTGCCATTAACCATGTGGCTGCCAACGGGTTTTATACCATCGTTACCGCGGCCGGTACCTATAATGCCACCATTGATTTTACTTATGCCGGCATCAGCGAGTGGAGTGCCATCAACAATGAGGCCGACTTACGTATCTGTGTTTGGAACGAAACCACTTCTCAATGGGAAATTGCCGGAACCGGCTCCCAAACCATAGATGCCCTGAATGATGTGATCACCGTTAGCGGTCTGAGTAAGGAACTGGCCCGTTTTTCCAGGTTTACCCTGGGATCGGTTTCCACGGATAACGCGCTGCCGGTAGAACTGGCCGCCTTTACCCTGACCTCCTCCGCATCCGGCATTGAGCTGTTTTGGAGCACCGAAAGCGAACGCGACAATCTGGGCTTTGAAGTGTGGCGTAAGTCGGCGGTGGAACAGGATTTTGTAAAAATAAGCGACTATAACGACAACGGGGATTTAGCCGGGCTGGGTACCAGTAGTTACGGGCAGGAATATTATTTGATGGATACGGATGTGGAAACGGGACGCCGCTATAGCTACCAGTTACGCAGCCGGGATTATGACGGCAGCCTTAATGTTTATCCGGCAAAAGATATTGTTTACACCGGCAATACACCTGTTGTAACCGTATCCGGTTTGATTCCGCAAACGCCGGAACTGTCCCAAAATTTCCCCAATCCCTTTAACGGGATAACGCGTATCGATTTTGCCGTGCCTGTCGAGGAAGCAGGTCAAAATGTATCGCTGGCGGTCTATGATATTCGTGGTCGTCTGATCCGGTATCTGATTGACAGCCCCCTGGTGGAAGGGCGCTATTTCGCCCTGTGGGACGGGCGCAACCAACAAGGCGCCGAGGTATCCAGCGGAATGTATATTTATCTCTTACAGGTGGGGAAAACGCGCCTGTCCAAACGCCTGACATTGCTTAAGTAGCTTCTCATTTTTGATATGCCTATCAAACCACTCCCTTATTTTAAGGTAGTGGTTTTTTTTTCGATAATGGGAAGGATACTAAGATAAGGGAATCCATGGAACAATTTGATGTAGTTATTCTTGGCGCCGGCCCCGCCGGGAGCGTGCTGGCCCGTTTGCTGGCGGAAAAGTCACATAAAGTGTTGTTGGTGGAAAAGGACGCTTATGCCGGGAAGACAACCGCCTGTGGCGGACTTTTTGACAAGCCCTATTTTGACCGTTATGTAAACGATCCCAAAATCATGGAACAGCATATTCGCAGGAATGTTTTTAAAATGCCCTGGGGGGATGTAACCTATGATTGTGATCAGGTGACCGTAAAGCGGCGTATTTTTGATCGCTTTCTGGCCGACAGGGCGGGGGAGAGCGGCGCCGATTACCGCACCCGCACCCGGGCCGTGGACTGGAAACGGATCGAGACGGGACATATTGAGGTGCAATTGCAGGATCTGGATAAAAAGGAAAAATACACGGTTAGGGCCAAAGTGGTGGCTTTTGCCGACGGTCCGCACACCCTGGCCAAAAAAAATCCCCGTTTTGATCATAAAAAAAACCGCAAAAACTGGGCCTATGCCTATGCCTATGAGATGCAGGGGCTGGCCACCCGGCCGGATGAGATGATCATTTATCTGGATAAAGCCCTCTTCCCCTGGGGATATGGCTGGATTTTTCCCGACAGCGATGTTTCCAATATTGGCGTGGGTACCATACAGTCCGAGATAGATAAAGGAATTAAAGTCAAGGAAAAGCTGTTTGAATTTATAAACAGCTATGCGGCGAGCGCCCCTTTGTTAAAGGCGCGGGAAATAACGGATAAAAAAGGGGGCTTTATCCCCATGTGGCTGATTGATCACTATTCCGATGATTCTCAACTGGTGTTGGGTGACGCCGCCGGCATGGTCAGTCCTTTGTTTGGCGCGGGTATTGATTATGCCATCGATGCGGCGGAAGCCGCGGCGGCCACCCTGGAGGAAGCCCTGGCCGGACAAGCCTTTGACGCGGCCACCCTTTCTGCATATGACCGGCGCCTGAAAGAGGGCTTTATCATTGATTTACGAAAGCAGATGCTGGTGGCGCGCATAATCATAAACAGCCTGAAATTCGGGGCACAGTGGCCGGTGAAAATTCTGGCCGTTATTGCCTTCGGTGGAAAATACAACCGCTGGAATAAAATTAAAATATTGCTTTACCCCCTGTTGGGTAGGCCGGAACCGGTGCCTGAAAACGGCGAAATACTTTCGCATAAATAAGCAAGCGGAGACGAGATGAACCCGAAAACATCAAAAAAAATACAACTGTTGTCACGTATCCCCAATTTTCACAGATACTATCATGTGGATATGGGAGCCGCGCCGTATCCGGTTAATGTGACCATTAGCCTGCTTTACTCCTGTAACTCCCGGTGTAATACCTGCAATGTTTATGAAAAACGGGTGGAAAATTTTACCCTGGATGAGTATAACAAAGTGTTTGAAAAGCTGGGCCGGGCCCCCTACTGGTTCACCTTTAGCGGAGGGGAACCTTTTTTGCGCCGGGATATCGTGGATGTGGTCAAGGCGGCCTATGATCATTGCCGTCCCGGTATTATAAACATCCCTACCAACGGCAGTTTGTATAAGGTGATTCCGGGCCGGGTACAGGAGATGATCGAGTATTGCAGCGATTCCGATATAATCATCAATCTTTCCCTGGATGAGATCGGGGAGAGACACGATGAAATCCGCGGCTTTCCCGGCAACTGGGAGCGGGCCATGGAAACGTACAAAGCTCTTTACGAATTGCGGTCGGCTCCGAATTTTACCCTGGGTATTCATACGGTTATATCCAACTTTAACGTGGACCGCTTTCAGGATATCTACCGGGAACTGATTCGCTTTGAACCCGACTCCTATATAACGGAAATTGCCGAGGAACGTGTGGAACTGGGAACGATGGAAGAGCCGATCACTCCCAGTCTGGAAAAGTACCGGCGCGCTATCGATTTTTTAATAACGGAAATGAAAAAGAGTAAGCCCGGCGGCGTGGCACGCATTGCCCGGGCCTTTCGCCTGGAATATTATGCCCTGGTGAAAAAGTACCTGAGTCGCGGGGAGCAGATTATCCCTTGTTTTGCCGGAATTACCTCTTGTCAGATATCGCCCGACGGTGATGTGTGGCCCTGTTGCATCCGGGCCGATTCCATGGGTAACTTACGTGAGTATGATTATGATTTTAAGGCTATCTGGAATAGCCGCAGCGCGGCTAAAATCCGTAAAAGTATCAGAAAAAGGGAGTGTGCCTGTCCTTTGGCCAATGCCAGTTATACCAATCTGCTGGTATCACCTAAATCGATGACCAAAGTTATAGGCCGTTTGTTATAAGAGCGGAAAACTCCCGTATGTACAATATTTTTACAACCGGAGTTTTAGTGAAGGAGCCCCGGTGGCTATAACAGGCAGGTTTCTGCTTGGCACCATAGTTGCTTTTCCCACCGGTAAAATATGGAAGTATTATGATCGTTCGCAGTTTTATCGTTTTTTTACTCTTGTTCACATCCCTGTGGGCCCAATCCCCCTCTTCGGCGGCCGGATCGGCCGGAGCCCTGTTTCTGCGTTCGGGCTTAAGCACCCGTGTGGCCGGCCTGGGCGAGGCTTTTACCGCTGTCGCGGATGATGAAAATGCTTTGTTCTATAATCCCGCGGGCCTGGCCAATATTAAAAAAGGAGCATTGGCCCTGAACCACACGCAATGGTTTGAAGATATCAAAATGGACAATGTGGTCTTCGGCTACAATTTTGACCGCAAGTTCGGCATTGCGCTCAGTATCTCCCATTTGTGGATGCCCTCGCTGATGGGCAAAGACGCCTATGGCAATGCCACCGAAGAGTTTAATGTCTCTTCCAGCATCATTCAGTTAGGCTTAGGCTATCGCATTCATCCCAGTTTATTCCTGGGCGTCGGCATAAAATACTTCCAGGATAACCTGGCCGATATTACCGCTTCGGGTATCGGCATAGATGCCGGTTTATATATGTATACCTTTATCCCCGGTCTTACTCTGGGGCTGGCCGTTCAAAACTTTGGCAATGATATAAAATATGACGCCCAACTGGAAAAACTTCCCTTGCAGTTTCGCCTGGGGCTGGCGTATAAAATTCGAGGCATACCCTGGCGGATTGCCGTGGATGCCTATAAATCCATCGATACGGATATTTCCTTCAATGCCGGTATGGAATATACCTTTTTAAAAACTTTTTCTTTGCGTGTTGGAAATCAGTTTAAGAACAATCAGGCTTTTCAACCGGGCTATGGTGCCGGATTTAATATTGCCAACCGTTATCTGGTGGATTATACCTACTATAATCTTTCCGATCTGGGGAACACCCACCGTATCGGTTTCACTTTTCGCTTTGGCCTGCCGGGGGTTAAAATCCGTAAGACACGACCCCGGTATTCCAACTACACCATTACCCGTAGCCGGGCCCCGCTCCATTTGCGTTATCAAATAAAGGGTGATCGTCTGATTATAAACTGGGGTGAAGTGCGTGGAGCACGGTATAATGTTTATGCCAAGCTGGCCCCGGATGCTCCGTGGAAAAAAATTAACTCAGCATTGATTCCCGGCACCGAGCATCGTTTTAAGAAACCGGTGAAAGTCAAGGGAGCCATCTATATCAGTGTTACCGCTGTTGTCAACAGCGTGGAAAGCCCATTCTCGAAGGAGTTAAAAGTTGAGCTACCATAGATTTATGAAAATGATCACCTTATGGCTGGCCCTGGGGGCGACCTTTTTGTCCGCTCAAACAACCGGGATAAATCTCTCCTGGGATCTGGGTACGGAAAACGACCTCTATCTTTATCGCGTGTTCCGTTCCACCGCTCCCAATGCCAGCAGCCAGTTGGACAGCGTACAGGCGCCACAGCATAGCTATACGGACAATGGGGTGCAAAAGGGTGTGCTTTATTACTATCGCCTTAAATCCGTGGATTTTTCACTCAACAGCAGTGATTATACCAATGAATTGAGTGTGGCTATTCCCAAAATCAGTGGCATGAGCAGCTCGGAAGTGTTGCCGTCGGATACCACCATTCAAATTCCCCTGGATAATTACGTTGATGATCCGGACGATCCGGATAATACCCTGGTCTGGAGCATCAGCGGCGCGGATAAGCTTACCGTGAGCATAAACAACAACCGGGTAGCCTCCATCAGCACGCCGTCCAACTGGAACTCGCAGGAAACCCTGCTGTTCAGGGTTAAGGATGATCAGGGCTTTGAGGATACGCACAGCATGTCCATCCGTTCCAGCAGTTCACCGACGGCACAACCGCCCAAATTCACCGGCACCATCAGCACAACGGTTGAGGAGGACGGGCAGGGAACCGTAATTTTAAGCGACTATGTGAGTGACCCGGATAGTAAGGTGGATGACCTGGTCTTTACGATTACCGAAGTCAATTCCATCGATTTTTCCATTAACAAGAACAAATTGACCATCACACCCGCGGCCAACTGGTACGGCCAAAGAACGGCCACGGTCACCGTTACCGATGAAACGGGGCTTTCCGACCAGACGACGCTGACGGTTACCGTAAACGCCGTCAATGACGCACCGGTACTCTCCGGTCTGCCCAGTCTTAACCTTTCCCAGGATACCACGGTAACGGTGGATATGCAGCCTTACGTTTTTGATGTGGATGATAATATTGCCAATATCAGTTGGTCCTTTACCAACTATAGCCGGATCAGCCTTTCTTTTGATGACAGTAAGGATATTTTAACCATCACCACGCCAGGCGACTGGGACGGTTTCGAATATGTCAGTGTCAGGGTGACGGATGTGGCCGGAGACACGGATACCGATACCCTGGTGGTGCGGGTGACTCCCGCGGACTTAAAGGCGCCGGTTATCAGCAATTTCCCGCAGGTCTCATTTGATGAAGACGCCGGTCAGACCGTCCAGTTGAATAACTATGTTACCGATGATGATGATCCGGTTCAAAACCTCTTTTGGTTTGCCCGCAACTCCCAAAATATCAGTGTAGATATCGATCACAGTGAAAATACCGCTCTGTTTACCGCCACAGAGGATTGGAACGGTAGCAGCGAGGTTCGTCTGATTGTCACGGATCCCGACGGTAATAAGGATAGTGTTCAGGTGGCGGTTTTAGTGAAAGCGGTCAATGATCCCCCCGTGTTCAGCGCCCTGCCATCGGTAAACCTTTCCGAACAGTTGAGCAGGCAGCTTTCCCTGGCTTCCTATACCAGCGATGTGGATAATCTTAAGGAAGATCTGAGCTGGAGTACCGCCAACGAAGTGAATGTGACCGTGCAGATCACCAGTGCCGGCCTGGCCACTTTTTCAGTGGACAGCGCCTACCGGGGACAGGAAGTAATTTCGGTGTATGTCAGCGATACGGGCGGTGCGCGCGATACAACCACAATAACGGTGTATCGTCAGGATCAGGCGCGGGCACCACATATCAGTGCCATTGCCGATATCTCCTTTGCCGAGGATACTCAGCGCTCCATCGATCTGCGTTCTTATGTTTCCGACAGCGATAATGATGTGAGCGAACTAAGCTGGACCTTTAACACGCTGGAAAATATCGATCTGGATTTAAGCGACTCCGATGAGCTTACACTGATTCCCAATGCCAACTGGAATGGCCAGGAGGAGATTTTCCTGGAAGTACGGGATCCGGATGGCAATGTGGACTTTGACACCCTGCTGGTAACCGTCACACCCGTCAATGACGCGCCCCGTTCCCGTTCGGTATCGTCGATTACCATGACCGAGAACAGCTTCCAAACCCTGCCCATTACCGATTTCTTTATTGATCCCGACGGGGTTGAAGACCTGGTATCCATTGACCTGATCACATCGGGTGAAGGGTTTATCGGTTACTTTATTGATGATGCCGCTCATGCCATTACCTTTTTTACGCCGGCCGGTTTTCGCGGGCATGAGGTGTTCCTGTTAAAAGTGAGCGACAATGCCGGTGCGCAGGCCTCCACGGTTTTTACCATCACCGTGGTAACCCAAAGTGTGTCCGGCGGAGTACAGGTGGCTTATCTCGGCTCCGGTACCAATGTGGCCATGAACTGGAAAACGGTGCTGCCGACCATCGATTATATCGAATACGGTACCTCCACGGCCTATGATAAAGTCACCGAAGGCGACAGCGATTTTACCCTTGAGCATGATCAGCAAATCAGTGGTTTGCAGGAGAATACCATCTATCATTTTCGGGTGGTTTCCCGCAATGAGGCCGGTCAAATAAGTTTTTCCGCCGACTCGGTTTTCTCAACGGCGGAATCCGGTGAGATCAATGTTTTTCCCATTCCTTACAAAGCAACTCTGGATACCGACGGACGGGGCATATTTTTCACCGATCTGCCCCTGGTAACGGATCTGGCCATATACAATATCATTGGTGAACCGGTCTTTAACCAGCGTATAAACGGCCCCCTGTATCGTTGGAACGTTAAGAACAATAATAACAAGGATATCAGCTCCGGACTGTATATTTATGTTATCAAGGATGAACAGGGCAATAAACGGGCTTCGGGAAAATTAGTCGTCATTCGTTAGAAAATGAGGTCTCATTTCGTTACATAAGTCACAATACCCCTTGCCACATTCCGCTATACTGTAGAAACGTGAATCAAAGGGGATTTGGCAAATGTATAAAGGAATTATTGTCACAACACAACCGGCCATTGTGCAGGAATGCCGGGATATCATAGAACAAGTGGGGAACATTGAACTGGATGCTTATGAGGCAATCCATGAGATACGTTTTGATGAGGTTTTTAACTTCTTGTTCATCGTCATTACCGGTATTGACCGCCAGGGGCTGACCATCCTTTCACGCGTACAATCGTTGACTCCCGGTTTGGCGGTTATACTGTACAACCATTCCCTGAACTTTAATGAAATTCCCGATCTTTCTCTTACTTCTAAAGTAAAAATGATCATCGGCGAAAATAGAAAGTCGGATCTGGCGGAGATTCTGAAACAATTGCAGGATAACTATTGGCGCAAGATTCCTTACGAGAAATTTGGCATACAGTTCTCCAGGCTTTCACCCAGAATGAAAAGAGCCATGCAGTTTATCGAAAGTGCGCCGATTAGGGATTGTAATATCTCGGCAATATCATCCTATCTCAATATAAGTCCCGGCTACTTCAGTCAGGAGTTTAAACGGGAGACGGATCAGTCTTTTCGCAGCTTTATGCAAAAGGTGATCGATTACTATGAAAATCTGATCTTTACCAAGGTGGATTTGCCGACCAAAAATATATCCCAGATTCTGGGGTACAGTGAGCTGTCAAGCTTTAGCCGTTCTTTTAAGAACCGTAAAGGTGTGTCGCCGTCACAATTCAAAAAAATGATGAGTACCGTTTAAGTTAATGAAAAATATTCTATCCGTGGACGTTGAAGAATGGTTTCACCCGGAGTCGCTCCAGGAGCGCTTTCCGCGGGACTCCTGGGATCAGCAGCCGCAACGTGTTCCGCAAAATATGGAAAAGCTGTTGCGCCTTTTTGAGGAGAAAGGTGTAACAGCGACTTTCTTTACCCTGGGCTGGGTAGCCCGTAAACATCCGCAAATCATAAAAGATATCGTTGCCGCCGGGCATGAAGTGGCCAGCCATGGCAGCTATCACCGTATGGTGACAAAAATGACCCCGGATGAATTCCGGGAAGATTTAAAGGAATCCATCGATATTCTGGAAGATATATCGGGAGAAAAAGTGCTGGGTTTTCGCGCACCTACCTTTTCCGTGGTGCGGGAGACCTTCTGGAGTTTGCAAATCATGGCCGAACTGGGCCTGCGGTATGATTCCTCCATATACCCGGTCTGGCATGATCGCTACGGGGTGCCCGATGCCCCGCGCCACCGCTATGTGGCTTTTGAAAAAAACGGTTATAAGTTGGAGGAGTTTCCCATGTCCACCATGCGCTGGTTCGGGAAAAACATGCCTTTCGGAGGGGGAGGATATCTGCGGATATTTCCCAATGCGGTTACGACCATGGGTATCCGTAAAATGAACCGGGAAAAGCTGCCGGCCATCATGTATATGCATCCCTGGGAGTTTGACGCCGATCAGCCCCGTCTGGATCTGGGCCGGTTTCAGAGTTGGCGGCATTACTACAACATTGACAAGAACCTGCATAAACTCTCCCGGTTGCTCGATCGCTTTGACTGGGGGCCTTTTCGCGATCATTTAAATTAATTGGTTAATATCACAGTTAAAATATATAATTATATCTTAAATTCTCGTATATTTTATCCGAAGTTCTTCATATCTATCTTTTGCAGGAGAAAAAATGGCTGAAATTCCCCATATACTTATAGTTGACGATGAAGAGGATGTCAGAGAAACGTTGAAAAGCGTTTTGAAGAGCATGAACTTCGAACCCTATACCGCGGCAAATGGCGTAGAGGCCCTGGAAGTAATAAAGAATAAACAGGTTGATGTTGTCTTATCTGATTTATATATGCCGGAAATGGATGGGATCGAGCTATTAAGACGCGTGCGCAGTCATGATAAAAACATGGTTTTTGTCATGATTACCGCTCATCCTACCATCGAAACGGCGGTGGAGGCCATCAAGAAAGGTGCCTACGATTATTTGACCAAGCCTTTTCATATCGAAGAGGTGCGTTTAAAAATAACCCGTGCCCTGGAAAAACGCGGTCTGTCCAGTTCCCTGAAAACGGCAAACGGAATCATATGGGCTCTGCTCATTTCCATTCCCATCTGGCTGATTCTGGGTATTATACTGGCTTCCCTTTTATAGAAGAATTTTAAAGCCCCGCCCTGCGGGGCTTTTTTATTTAAGTCGGATGATTCCCTCATTATTGGCCCCATCCATTTCGGCGATAAGCTTTTCCGTCACCCGGATATGGCACACATAGTTTAGTTTTTTTACGATCTCTTGCCGGTCTATCCAGTCCCAGTTAAGCATATGGCTGCTTTTATTGGGCGTGACGGTAAAGTAACCCACCCGGAAAAAGCTGATATTGTGAAAAAAATGCGACGCCTGCGACGGCTCGATGACCATTTCCTCGATACCGCTTTCCACTATGACCCGCGCCTCCGAAATATCTTCCCATTGCACGGGCACGCCCAGCCAGGGATCCCGGCTTCCCAGCCGTCCCAGAGTGATCAGCATATATTTTTTCTGCTGTTCAAAAAACTGCTGATTGAACCAGGCGACCTCCTGGGCAATCTCACGGGTATGGGAACGGTCAAACATCCCGGGATGCACGCATATAATATCCTCAATTTTTTCGATACGTCCGTTTCCCAACACCTGATCGCTATAGCATATAATTTTACTCTTTTCCGGTCTTTTGATTTTATAGTGCATGGCCGAACTGGCAATGGGGCGCATTTGCAGCAGGGCAAAGGTGTGTGGCTCGGACGGCTTTTCGCTAAGCTGTATGGCAAATTCCAGCTCCACATCATTGCCCATGCCTTCCTTACCCAGTTTTAAAATCGTTTCCAGCATGGAGGCCAGGGGAAAAAGATTGTATTTCAGGATAGGGGCCAGGGTGATCAGACGATAGCCCTGACGGGAGATGCCATCGTAAATGGCGCGGTTTTCCGGTGAATAGGTAGAGGCGATATATTTTAAACTGCCGTCTTTTTCCGCCGTTTTCAGATCGTAGGATTCCAGCATTTTATCCGGATGGCGGAAATCCAGATCCTTGTCCGAATAGAGGGGCAGGGCGAAAAAACGGGTTTGGTTGTTCTGCAGGGTCTGTTCTATGCTGGAAAACTGGTGGATGTACTGTGGGAATCTGGGACAAAAGTTAACGGAATTGCCACCCTCCACCACCATGCGGCCCAGACCCAAAACCACACTGGCCAGGCCGTCTTCCGATTTTTGCGGTGGAATACTGTAATGGTTGTAGGATTTGGCCACCCCGGAAAGTTCCGGATAAAAGCGGCCGTTATGGTTCTTGCCCACCAGCGTTTGAATGATAACAGCCATCTTTTCCTCTTCCAGACGAAAGGAGGTATGGCGCATATAGGTGCGCGCCTTTTTGGAATAGGTGGAGGCAAAAACGATCTTGATGCCCAGAATCAGGTTTTCCAGGCGGTCGTGAATACCGTCTTCCACGTTGGGCAGCATAACCGTGTCATATATCCCGGCAAAGGGAAAGTACTGCGAATCTTCCAGCAGGCTTGAGGAGCGGATGGCCAACGGCTTCTTAACGATTTCCAGAAAATGTTTTAAATCCCGGGAGTAGCTTTCAGGGAAATGGGCCTTTAAAAACAGATCCTGAATATGGGCTTCATCCTCTTTATCCAGTACCTCCTGAAAAAGGTTATTTTCCTCCATGAAGGCGTCAAAAACATCCGTGCCTAAAATGAGGGCGGCCGGTACCCGTATCTTTATATTTTTAAAGCGGGCATGCAACTCGCTGCTGTTGATAAGCTGGTTTAAGAAACTGAGGCCCCGCGCCTTGCCGCCAATGGAACCTTCCCCTATACGGGCGAATCCGTATTCCGGGTCAAAATTATTGCGGTCAAAGTCGCTAAGCACCCCCCGGCGCTGAAAGCTGAAATAAAGCTCCAGGGCGGAAATCAGATCCTGACGCAGGGATTCCAGATTGGGATAATCGGTGGTGGTGCGTGATTTCAGGTGATAGGCCAGCCAGAACTCACGGCGGGCTTTTAACCAGTTGGAAAAATGATTGCGGTCGGCATGGTATTTTAATACATCGGCCGGTATTTTTTTCAGGGTTTCCTTCAGGCTTACAAGATCGTGGGCGCGTTGTATCTCCTTGCCGTCACTGGTACGGAACACAAAATCGCCGAATCCCAATTCATCATTAACAAAGCGCCGCAGATCCTTTAGCAGATGGGGATCATCCTTTTTCAGGAATGAGGCCCCCGCTTCATGGGCCGGTTGCTCGTTCTCAACATCATGGGATTGCAACAGGATGGGAATATCCGAGTGTATGTTACGGATATAGCGGGTCAGGGCAATGCCGGCCATGGGATCGCGTTTCCCTTCGCGCATATAATTTATATCGGAGATAACCCCCAGCAGGTTATCCTTGTACTTGTCCACGATTTTACAGGCGTCTTCGTAGTTGGTGGCTAAAAGTACCTTGGGACGGGCGCGCATACGCAGATATTTATGGTAAAGATTGATACCGTCCGGGATCAGTTTTTGCGACTGGTGTAACAGCTCCGTGTACAGCAGGGGCAGGTAGGAAGAATAAAAGCGGATATTATCTTCCACCAGCAGGATGATCTGCACCCCGGCCATGCGTACATCTTCCTCGACGTTCAGGGCATCTTCCACCGATTTGATGATGGCGATGATGATGCGGAAATCGCCGCCCCAGGTAAAGATGCCGTTAAAGGGGTTCAGCGACTGGCTCTCCAGGCGGGGATTAAATTCCGCATTATCGAATACCAGGTGTACCAAAGGGATGCCGGTGCGTACCTTTTTGAGTTCATCGGCGAATTGGCGTACCTCTTCCCCCACGCTGTGGGCGGTGGTGATCACCAGATCAAATGAAGGATTCTGTTTCAGGGTTTCAATGGCCTCCCGGCTTCCGGAGACGCGCACGATTTCCGGGGAAAAGCTCAAACCCAGGTCAAAATATTCCCGGCGCAAAAGTTCGTAGACACGACCGTCTTCCTCGAAAAGAAACAAATTATAGGGACTGGAAACCAGCAGTATCAGACGGATACGGTGTCGCATCAGGTTTTGAAAAACCTTAAAACGGTCACCGGTGGGAAATTCGGTAGCAAAGGCCTCGGATATGGCCGGAAGCGGTTTTTTCGGCATAATGAAAAAAGGGCGTCGTTGGCGACGCCCTTTCCTTTATTACAGTTTAAACAAGACCCTGATCCATCATGGAGTCGGCAACTTTCAGAAAACCGCCGATATTGGCGCCGTTGACATAGTTGCCCGGGGTGTCGAAACGTTCCGCCGTTTCCACGCAGGTGGTGTGGATACTCTTCATGATTCTTTGCAGGTGCTTGTCCACTTCCTCGCGGGACCAGGAGAGGCGGATGCTGTTTTGAGACATTTCCAGCCCGGAAACAGCCACGCCGCCGGCATTGGCCGCCTTGGCCGGGCCGTAGAGTATCTTCTCCTGCAGGAACAGGTTAACCCCGTCCAGCGTGGTCGGCATATTGGCCCCTTCGCTGATCAGGTAAACGCCGTTGTTCAACAGGTTCTGGGCGTCTTTGGCGTTGATCTCATTCTGTGTGGCGCTGGGGAAGGCACAGTCGGCCTTGTGATCCCAAAGCGGGTTGTAGTCCAGGGAAGAATCCACGGGGGTGTAGGTGACCCCGCTAAAGGCGTCGGCATACTCCTTGATGCGACCGCGGCGGGCATTCTTCAGCTCCATGACAAAAGCCAGCTTTTCGGTGTTGATACCGGCCGGGTCGTAGATATAGCCGGAGGAGTCGGATAAGGTAACCACCTTGCCGCCCAGTTCGTTGATCTTTTCAACGGTGTACTGGGCCACGTTGCCGCTGCCCGAAACCAGACAGGTTTTTCCTTCAAATGTTTCATTGCGGGTGGCCAGCATCTCGGCGGCAAAGTAGACCGAGCCGTAACCGGTGGCCTCTGGACGAATCAGGGAACCACCCCAGTTTAGGCCCTTGCCGGTCAGCACGCCGGTAAACTCATTGCGGATACGCTTGTACTGGCCGAATAAAAAGCCGATCTCACGGCCGCCCACCCCGATATCCCCGGCGGGAACATCGGTAAACTGGCCGATATGGCGTTGCAATTCGGTCATAAAGCTTTGGCAAAAACGCATCACTTCATTGTCGCTTTTACCCTTGGGGTCAAAATCGGAGCCGCCCTTACCGCCGCCCATGGGCAGGGTGGTCAGGCTGTTTTTAAAAACCTGCTCAAAGGCCAGGAACTTTAAAATACCCAGGTTCACGGAAGGGTGAAAACGCAAACCGCCTTTGTAGGGGCCGATGGCGCTGTTCATTTCGATACGGAAGCCGCGGTTGATCTGGAAATTACCCTGATCATCAACCCAGGGGACGCGGAACATAATCACCCGCTCCGGTTCGACTATGCGTTCCAGAATCTTTGCTTTCCGGTATTCGGGATGGCGCTCGAGAACGAGGGATAAGGACTCAACAACTTCTTCTACCGCCTGATGAAATTCAGGCTCGCTGGGGTTCTTGGCTTTAACCCCATCCATCAGGGATTTAATGTAATCACTCATGATGAACTCCTGTGTAAGTTATGTGGGTGCACAAGCGCACCGTTTTTTTTTAATGAACCGCGAAAAGCAGTTTTTTCATTTTTTCCGTATCTTCGTTGTCCTCTAAATAATGGATGTCCAGCAATTTGCCTGATTTGAAACCGGTACGCCGGTAATTGATTTCATCCAGGCAGAGGCTCCAGCCCTCCAGCCAGCTATCCAGTTCGCGTTTTTGCTGCGCGTTGCCTTTAAAACGGATAAACAGGTCGATGTCACTGCCCGGCTGGGCGGTTTTATTCATGGAACTGCCGGCCAGGAAAACCTCCTTCACGCCAAATCGCCTGGGGTCCATCTGTGCCGCTATCTGCTCGGCCATCTGGGTGCGCCAAACGGAATGGGCGCTGCCGTCGGTATTAAACCCCGGGTTGGCATCCAGCATTTCCATGTTGCCCGATTTAGGCGGAGAGACGACCGCCACGGCTTTTTCCATATCGGCATTCATCAAAATCTGCACCACCTGCCCCGGATAGACCTTATCCACCTCAATGACCCGCAATACCTCATCCAGGTCTTTATATCCCTTTATATATTTGCTAAGAACGTTGGGGCTTTTGCTGAAGAAGTCTTCCTTAAAGGTGACCTGTTCATTATCGGGATAGAGTGGTAAATAGCGGATGGAAGCTTCTACCAGATCCTGAAAGAAATGGGTGCCGAAAGAGAGATCCGGCATATAGTTGCCTTTTTTACGGGCGATTTCAATCAGAACCGCCGTGTTGTTGATATCGGAATAGGTGACGGCCACTCCCAGCTTTATATCCCCGCGGCTGCCCCAGCGCCCCGGCCCCATCAGGATGAACTTGCGTTTGGGCAGGGTTTTGTTGAGTTGCCCCACGGCCTTGGCCACCCGTTTTAAAACATTCAAATCGGAAATCTCACTGTACTTATCGGGATCCACATAAACGATATGGGTGATCTCCGGTACCAGTCCGTTGGAAATGTAGCGGTTGGCGGTAAATAAAATGCGGTCAGGTTCCAGGTTGTCGGGAATGGGGGAGGGGGCGTCATACTTACTGTAACTCTGCGGGCGGCATTGCAGCAGATAGATATCCTTACCGTTGGAGGCGAACTCGATATCCACCGGGGTGGTCAGGGCGTTTTGCAACTCCCGTAAAATTTTTCCCAGTCCTTTGATGATCGGGCTGTCATTGATCAGACCGTCAAAGGTGACCACCAGGTCTTCCCGCGTGAAATCGACATTGATGCCCATGGGTTTACGGATATTGTTGTGTTCGAAGATGGAAACCATCTGCTCGATACCGGGAATGTTATTGCCTTCCTCGCTGAAAAGATCGCGCAGCTCCACGCTTTCAAAACACCCGTTTTCCAGGTTGATGACATCGGCCTTTTGCGGTGAATAGCGTACAATCTCGGTGATGGAAACATTGGTGCGCAATCCCGGTTGTCCCGGAGCCACCAGGATGGGGTAGTCATCGGACAGGCGATCCACGGCCCGGGTGCCCAGACCGGCCACCAGGCGGATCAGGCCATCCTCGCGGCGGATGCGGGGCGACCAGCGAAATTCATTGTTGCTAAAAGCCACGCCGGCGTAACTGGGCAGAAAATATTTACCCACGCGCGTACCGACCACCTCCTGAATCATGATGCCCATCTCTTCATGGAAATCAAGCAGTCCCCGCTCGGCACGGTACTCGATGGGATCGGGGCCGATGGTGGAGGCGTATACCTCGGCGATGGCGTCCATCAGCGCCTCCAGACGTTTATGCTTACTGCCCTGATTGGCCAGGAACAGACTTTTATATTTTCCGGAAAAGGCGGAACCCAGGCGGTCTTCCAACAGACTGGAACTGCGTACGATCAGCGGTTTTTCCCCAAAATCATCAAGGGCCACCGACAGACCGTTGGCGATATCGGGAGGAAAGTGTGAGCTTTTAAACAACTGCACCACATGGGGATACTCCTGCCGGATTTCATCAATGGTTTTATACTTTTGCTCCAGAATCTCTTCCAGATTGTTAAAGTGCATAAAATGTATCAGCGTATCGGAGCTGATGTGCCAGGTACGCGGCGTCTTGATCAGCTTGCTCAACGGATCATCCTTCAGCGCGCGGCGCAGGATTCGCCTGGCCAGAAAGAGCCCGGCACTTTTACCACCCAGTTTTCCATGACTGCCGCTGGGAAAGATGACACGCCGTACCAGATTGTAAAAGTCGTTTACCTGAACGTAATTTTTGGCAATGTTGATATACTCCAGCTGGTCGCTGAAAAAACGGCGGATCAGCGAGGCCCGCACTCCCGTTCTGGTGGAGGGCATCAGTTGCAGACCGTCCGGAGCAATCTGGTAGTATTTATAGAGCGCTTCGACGATTTCGTTCAGGGAGGAGTCATTATTGGAGGCGGCCCGCACCAAAAAGGCTGTTTTATCCTGCTGCATCCATTTTTGTATGTTGCTGAGAATCTCCGTGTTATCCAAATACTTTTCGGCCAGGATGAATACTTCCTTGCTGATCTTGGTGGAGTTTTCAAAGATTTGCTTGGTCAGCGGACTGTTGCTTTCCCCCATGACGTCGCTTTGCTCATATTGCGGCACCGGGCTGAAAGCCTGCAACAGGCGCTCCGCCTCGGTGATGCCCTTCCAGATAAGATGATTGAGCATCTTTCGCGAAATGCGGATGTACAAATCCGGATCGGTTCGTTGCAGCAGCTCCAGAACAATCTGCCATTCGCCCTGTTTCTTGGAGGTGATATCCTCCTTGGCGCTTTCCCATTTGCTGAAAACCATTTTCAGCTTTTGATACATGATGAAGTAGCCCAGGCGGGTGGCGATGGTTTCCAACAGTTGCTTTTCTTCCTCCAAAAAGGGGCCGTGGATGGCCGGAGGACGCTCCTCGCTATAGATGACTGAAATGGCGCCCACTTCCTTGTCATTAACCAATATGGGCAGGGATATCATCGGTTCCCGCTCTGCAAAATTCTTCGTGGCATATTCCCGCGTGCGGTACTGGATGCGCGCTTCGGTAACTTCGGGGAATTGCATGCCTTCCGGGATGAGCTTGACGATACCCGCCAGGGCGCTGTTTATGGTAATGTCCGGGCGTGAAAGCAGCTCCTCCACTTCATACATGCAGTTAAGCTCACGTACACGCTCTTCCAGGCTGACTATCAGTTTATCGAAGGATTTTTTAGATTGGGTCATGGGCGGAATTGATTCTTTCATTTAAGGCCCGCCGGGGAGCGTTCCCGGCAGGCCCGTTTCTGTTGTTCTTTTATACCCAGCCGCGCAGTTTGCAGGCCTCGGCCACACGACTGATGGAAATCATGTAGGCCGCATCGCGCATATAGAGGTTGCGGCGGCGGGCCAGTTCATACACATCCAAAAAGGATTGGGTCATGCGCTCATCCAGGCGGGTGGTCACCTCTTCCAGCGTCCAGTAAAAATTCATATTGCTTTGCACCTGTTCAAAATAGCTGCATGTCACCCCGCCGGCATTGGCCAGAAAGTCCGGGATAACAAAAACGCCCCGCTCGCTGAGCACCTTGTCCGCCTCGGGGGTCGTCGGGCCGTTGGCGCCCTCGGCCACTACTTTTACCTGTCGGCTGATTTTATTTACGGTTTCACCGGTGAGCTGGTTTTCGATGGCGGCCGGAATCAGAATATCCACATCCTGGGAGAGCCAGGCGTTGCCGTCCAGTTGCTCATAACCGGCGGCCCGGGCTTTTTTCGGATCGATGCCGCCGAAACGGTCGGTCATTTTAATCAACTCCTCATAGGTGATGCCGCTCTCTTTTTTGTAGGTATAGCTGGTCTGATCGTTCTGATCCCAGCAGGCCACGCTGGTCACCTTGCCGCCCAGCTCCGTGTAGAGCTTAATGGCGTACTGGGCCACATTGCCAAAACCCTGCACGCTGGCGGTTGTTTTGGTAACATCCAGGTCAAGCTTTTTCAGCGCCTCGCGCACGGTATAGATGACGCCGTAGCCGGTGGCTTCCGTGCGGCCCAGCGATCCCCCCATGCCCACCGGTTTGCCGGTGATAAAGCCGGGGTAGCGGCCGCCGTGTATTTTTTCAAACTCATCCAGCATCCAGATCATGTGCTGGCCGTTGGTCATAATGTCCGGCGCCGGGACATCGCTGAGCGGGCCCACGTTGGGGGCGATTTGCCGCACCCAGCCGCGGCAGATTTGTTCCAGTTCGTTCTGGCTGAGATTGTGCGGATCGCAGATCACGCCGCCTTTGCCGCCACCCAGGGGCAGCTCCACCACGGCGGTTTTCCAGGTCATCCACATGGAGAGGGCCTTTACGGTATTGATGGTTTCCTGCGGGTGAAAGCGGATGCCGCCTTTTGCCGGGCCGCGGGCGTCGTTGTGTTGTACACGAAAACCCTGAAAAACCTTGACGCTGCCGTCATCCATTTTTACGGGTATGCTGAAGTGATATTCTCTTATGGGGTTGCGTAGCAGTTCGCGGGTGCCGGAGTCCAGGCCAAGCATATCGGCTACACGGTCAAATTGGGTTTGAGCCATCTCGAAGGCGTTAAACGATTTATCGGCTGCCATGAGCGGGGTTCCTTTCGTTCGGAATTTATCTGTTTTTTTTTACGGTTATCCTGTAACAATACAGGTACAATAAATATACGAAGGTAACATCAAAAAGAAAAAAAAGAATAGGACATAATGACAATGAAATCGGCATAAGAATATAAAAGGTGAGTCCCGCAGCCGGAAAGTGAATCCGCCCGTAGCGGCAGCTAAAAAGTGACTTTTGCCGCCATTCTTGTTAGCTTGTGAATATAGAATCTTCAAGATAAAAGGACTATTGATGAAGGTGTTAGTCGCTCCCGATAAATTTAAAGGATCACTCACCGCCCGCCAGGTTTGTAAGGCCGTGGAAGAGGGGCTGCTGGCGGTGCTGCCCGGTGCGGAAATTATCCGCCTGCCTCTGGCCGATGGCGGAGAGGGATCGCTGGATGTCCTGTGGGAACCCCTGTCCCTGAAACGGATTGAACTCACCGTGCGAGACCCATTGCTCCGTCCCGTGCGCGCCTATTACGGGATGGCCGGGGAGAGCGCCTATATTGAGATGGCCGTTGCCTCCGGTTTGCAGCTTTTGACAGCGGGGGAACGCGACCCCTTAAAAACCTCAACTTATGGCACGGGTGAACTGATTGCCGATGCCCTAAGGAAGGGGGCAGGGGAAATCTATCTGTTTGCCGGCGGCAGCGCCACCAATGATGCCGGGCTGGGTATGGCTGCGGCCCTGGGCTTCCGTTTTACCGATAGCAGGGGCCGGGAACTGCCGCCGGTGGGCGCCTCCCTGCAACGTCTGGAACATATCCGTCCTCCCTCGAAGGGGTGGCCGGAAAACGTCCGTTTTACGCTGCTTGGTGATGTTACCAACCCCTTGTACGGCAAAAAGGGTGCTGCGTTTGTGTATGCCGCGCAAAAGGGAGCCGGTGCCGCGACCGTGGAACGTTTGGATCGGGGACTGCGCCGCTTTGCCCGGGTAACGGAAAAGATGTGCGGCCGTCGGGTGGCCGCTATGCCCGGCAGCGGGGCTGCGGGAGGGTTGGGCGCCGCCGCCATGATCTTTCTGAACGCGGAAATACATAGCGGGGTGGAGAGGATTCTGGAGTGGAGCCGATTTAATGAGCAATTAAGACAAAGCGATGTTGTTATATCCGGTGAGGGGCGCCTGGATGAACAGACCCTGAAAGGCAAGGTGGTGCATGGCGTAGCCGCCCGTTGCCGGAGTTATAACAAACCTCTGTTTTTGCTGTGCGGACAAAGCCGGCTCGGGAAGGAAGCTTTACGTGAGCGGCTGGGAGCTCGCCTGTGTAAAACCCTGGCGGATGAATCCGTGAAGGAGGAAGAGGCCATGCGTGATGCTTACGCTCTGTTGGTGCGCCGGGCCGGGGTGTTGGGGAAGGTTTTGAAATAATACAAAATACGAAATAACGGCGTCTGGCGAACTTGCTGATGCTTCATTTGCCTGCCCCCGCCAGAGGCGGGCAAGACGGCTTCGTCGGGCCCGCCCGGCTCTGGCGGGTCATAAAAAAGGAACTGCCATGAACAAAACACTTTTCCTTCTCCTGTCCCTTGTCCTGTTATGGAGTTGCATGGACGACCCCTTTGAAAACCACAGCCTGCAACTGGAAGCCGAAGCGGGCGTGACCGAGGCCTGGCTCAGCCTGCATGTGCAGGGTTTGAAAAGCGGGGCTGTTTACACCCTGCAACGCAACGGCGCCGTTATTTTTAACAGCCGAATCGATGTGGCGGATACGGTGATTTACGATAGCCTGCTGACCCCGGCCACAAGCTACCGCTACCGCTTTTTCGCCACCGACCAGGGCGAGACCTCCCCGGCCGTGGAAACCGTGCTAACCACTATGGACACCACCGGCCATGACTTTGACTGGCAGGTGTACACCTTTGGCGGGCAAAAGGGCACAAGCCTTTTTTACGATGTGGCCATCATTGATGAAAATGATATCTGGGCCGTGGGCGAGATTTATACCGCGGACACCTACACCTATGACAGTCTGGGCAATTGGATAGACCCCTATAACGCCGCCCATTGGGACGGGGAGAAGTGGACATTGTTGCATGTAAATGGAAACGGGTCTCCCATACATGTAATTCAGGCTTTTGCCAGGGATGATATATGGTTTCAAGGTGTACTGCATTGGGATGGCCAGAAATACACCCTTCATAATAAAAATTTTCCCCTGTTGTCAAATGGAGATGGTTGGCGAATGAATAAAATGTGGGGCACATCCTCAGATGATTTTTATGTAGTGGGCAACAAGGGCATGATGGCCCATTACGACGGCAGTAGCTGGACAAAGATCGAGACGGGCACGGAATTGGATATCCGGGATATCTGGGGGGTAGAAGATCATATAATGGTGGTGGCTTCAAATTACAATGACAGAGCCCGGCGTATTCTCACTCTTAAAGACAAAAAAATTTCATCACTGTCTTCCACGCCGGTAAGTTCGGATATCAGTTCCATCTGGTTTGGCCCCGACCTTAGACAGTACTATATATCAACCGGAGAAGGTATTTTCCACAAGGCTGTTTTGTCCTCCTCTTCCTGGCGTCGAGTAAGTTTTGCCGAATCCAGCCGGTATTATCTGAACCGGATAAGAGGTTTGGCGGGTAATGATATTTTCTTTGTGGGCACTACGGAGAGGTATTGCACTATAACGGTCTTTCCTTCAGGTCGTACCGCGCCTATACCGATCGGGGCGGGGTTTACAATTCATTGGATGTAGCTGAAGAGCGGATTATAGCCGTGGGCGATGACGGCCGCGCGGGGGTCATAGCCGTCGGACTGAGAAAATAAGAATCCCGGAACAGATTGAAAATAGCTCAGCCCATAAG
>WGCN01000210.1 GCA_015493745.1 Calditrichales bacterium | reverse complement strand
GGGTCTACCTTTAATTTTTTATCCATCGGGAAAACTCCGCTTATTATTGTTGCAATAAAGTGCTTAAAATGGCCTGACGCATGAACACGCCGTTTTTGGCCTGTTGAAAGTAGTAGGCGCAGGACAGGCCGTCCACATCCGTATCTATCTCATTCACCCGGGGCAGCGGATGCAGTATTTTAAAGTTCTCCTTAACGCCGCCCAGCATGGCCGCCCGGATGATATAGGCGTTTTTCACCTTTTCATACTCCTCGGGATCGGCAAAACGCTCCTGCTGGATGCGGGTGACGTACATGATATCCAGTTCGGGGACAATGTCATCCAGGGAGCGGCGCACCGTGTAGTTCATACCCAGCCCGTCCAGATCCTCCAGAATGTAATCCGGCATGGCCAGGGCTTCCGGAGATACAAAGTAGAAGGTGGGATTGTAGGCCGACAGGGCATATACCAGGGAGTGCACGGTGCGCCCGTACTTAAGGTCGCCGACCAGGGCGATGGTCAGGTTATGCAGCGTGCCCTGGGTTTTTTGGATGGAATAGAGGTCGAGCATGGATTGGGTGGGGTGCTGGTTGGCGCCGTCGCCGGCATTGACCACCGGGATATCCACCTGCTCGGAGATATAACGGGCCGCGCCTTCGTTGTAGTGGCGCACCACGATAATATCCGCGTACTGGTTGATGATTTTCACGGTGTCGGCCAGGGTCTCGCCCTTTTCCACGCTGGTGCCCTTGGTGCCGGAGATGGTGATCACCTTGCCCCCCAGCCGCTTCATGGCCGTGTCAAAAGAGAGCTGCGTGCGGGTGGAGGGTTCAAAAAAGAGCGCGCCCATCACTTTGGAACTTAAATCGGGCTTTTCCCGTCCCGATTCAATCAGCCCGGCCCTTTCTATCAGGGCGTTGATATGCACGCTGTCCAGATCGCGCATGGATATAAGGTGTTGCATGAGGTCTCCTGTCTGATCGTTATAAAGGAACACTGTTTTTCATCTGTCTCCGGGGATGGATTTTCCCCCGGCTTTAAAGGCCTCCGCGTTCCAGCAGGGCCCGCCAGGCCTGTTCGCGATAGGCGCGGGCCTCGGCCAGCGGCTCCTCCGCCCGCAGGATGCCCCGGCCCACAATGATAAAATCCGCGCCTCCGGCCACCGCCTCGGCGGCGCTGACATACTGCTGCCCCAGCCCGTCCCCTTTTTGGCGCAGGTTAACGCCGGGCATCAGCATAAAGCTATCGGAGGGCATCTTGGCCCGCAGGCGCTCAATATGGGCTTTCTCCCTGCCAAAGCCGATAAAACCGGCCACCCATTGCCGATGCTCCCGGCCCATTTCGATGGCCCGGCGGGTGTAGTTATCGGATATCAGCGTTCCCCGGGCGCTCATGGCCGCCAGGATAAAAGCGGCCACGGGACGATGCAGCCCCTCGAACAGCCCGCTTAAAATACCCGGCCCGGGCAGGGGATGGACGGTCACGCAGTCGGCCCAGTCGGCAATATGATACAAACCGTCGCGGAACTGGTGACGCACCGTGTTGCCGATATCGGCAAACTTACGGTCTTCAAAGATCAAAAAATGTTCATCGCGGGCCAGCTTCCGCAGGCGGCGGACAAAGCCTTCGTCAAAATCCTCCAGAATGTCCACATGGGTCTTGACCATGGCAATCTGCCCGGCAAGGGGTTCCAGCAGGTCAAAAAAGGCCTTTTTCGTGGTGACGTCCAGGGAGAGAATCAGATTGCTCTTTTTTTCCAGGGCCAGGGCGGCCAGCGTGCGGTTAAATGCTGCGGGAGCCGAGCGGGCCATGCCTTCCAGGCCGGGGCGCTGCGCCCGGGGGGGCTGTTGCATAAAATCCCGAACGGCCTGTTTTTGTCCGGCGCTGATCAGCCCCTTCTCCGAGAGCACGGTAACCATTTCCTCCATGGTCACCAGGGCGTGCAGCTTATAGCCGTATTCTTCCAGAAAGGCGCGGCCGTTAAAGCTGCGATCGACGATGATGACAAAGTCGCGCACCTTCAATCCGGCGGCGGTCAGGCTTTCGGCGGCCTCGATCTTGCTTTCGCCCGTGGTCATCACATCGTCGATCACCAGACAGGTCTGCCCCGCTTGATAGTGCCCTTCCAGGCTTTTTCCCGTGCCGTAGGCCTTGCTCTCCTTGCGCTGGTACACCAGGGGCTTTTTCAGGCGGTCGGAAACGATGGCCCCCACCGGCAGGGCCGTGTAGGGTATGCCCGTCAGGCAGTCAAACCGCAGTTCGCGGCTGAGCCGGATCAGCTCGCGGGCAATCAAATCCATCACCGCCGGATAGGAGATGATGGCCCGCAGATCCACATAAAAGGGCGATGTAAGCCCCGACTTAAGCTTAAAGCTGCCGAAACGGACGGCGCCCGTATCATAAAGGGCGCGGATCAGTTCTTCCTTAACGGTATTCAAGTTGCATTCCTTTCGATGGGTGCAGGCGCCCCTCGTGCCAGACGGGACGGCCGTTGACGATGGTGGTAACGACGGCGCCCCTAAGGCGCATGCCGGCAAAGGGACTGTAACGCGCTTTTGTAAAAAAGGCGGCGGGGTCAACCGTCCAGCTCTTTTCCTCGTCGATGATGATCAGGTCGGCCCAGGCCCCTTCGCGCACAGAGCCGCGATCTTTTATGCCGAATATCTCCGCCGGACGGCGGCACATCAGCTCTTCCAGCCTTTCACGACGGATGCGGCCCTCATGCACCAGCCGCAGCATCAGGGCCAGGCTGGTTTCCAGGCCGGGAAAGCCCGAGGGCGCCTGATCATAGGGTTTGTTTTTTTCTTCAAGCGTATGGGGCGCGTGATCGGTGCCGATGGTATCCACATGGCCATCGATCAGGGCCTGTTGCAGGGCGCGGTTATCCGAAGCCTGGCGTATGGGCGGATTGACCTTGCCGATGTTGCCGTTGTTTTTAAGGTGGCCGGTGTTTAAAAAGAGATGATGGGGGGTGACTTCAAACCAGACCGTTTGCCCGGCGGCTTTGGCGGCGGCAATCATGGCCGCCTCTTCGGCGGTGGCCACATGGGCAATGTACAGATAGCCCCCTTCCTCCTTTTGCAGTTGCAGCAAAAGACGTGTGGCCTCAATGGCGCATTCCCTGTGGCGCAACAGGTGATGGTGGGCCATGTCATGGCTGTACCGCTTATGATGTTCCTCCACACAGCTCTGCAATTCGCTGTGGACCATCAGCGGTTTGTTCAGCTTTTGGCTGAGCCGCAGCACGCGGCGTATCACACCGGGCTGTTGTACCACATAGCCGGCGCTGGATTCGGCCATGAACATCTTCAGGGCGTTGATGCCCCGGGCCTGTTCTATCTGGCGGTGGTTGTTTTCGGTAACGCCGAAGTTGACGCCATAGTTGACCAGGGATTTCCGCGCCGCGGCCCATTTGGCCTCCAGGCTGGGCAGGTCGAAGGTGGCCGGACGGGTATTGGGCATGTCGCACAGACTGGTGACGCCTCCCCTGGCGGCGGAAGCGGAGGCCGAGGCCCAGTCTTCCTTATGGCTCAGCTCCATATCGCGGATATGGGTATGTACGTCGATGATGCCCGGCATCAGCCAGCGGCCGCCGGCCTCTATGATGCGTTCCGCCCCGGGGCTTTCCGCGCCCACGGAGCGGATGCGCCCTTCCCGGCAGAAGATGTTTAACACCCGTCCGTCGCTTAGCCGGGCGTTTTTTATAAGCAGTGAATTTTCCATAAGCCCCGTATGTGATAGAAGTTTCGGCCAAAAAAAAGGCACGCCTTCTATGAAGGAGTGCCGAAGATCATCATTTTTGCGGTGTTTTTTTGTCCGTATGCATACGGGAAAAGAAATTGCAAAAAAGAGTCTACAAAAGCAACAGGCAAATGGGGTAAAAAACAAAATCGTAATAATAATTTACACCGGAAGCCGCTCCGGGTGATGAAAAAAGGGCCTTTATAGGAAAGCTGTGTTCATATAAATAAAAGCAGACGCTCCTGCCCGGATTTTACGGACGGTTTAGAAAGAGCGGATATATTACCATAAAGCCCTGCAGCCGTCTTAAAGACAAGCAAGGTTTTTTCCTTGTAAAAATGTCCGCTTTTGCATATTCTTTAAGTTATATGGAAATCCGTTTAATACAATATTAGTACAGATACACAAGTATATGCCCACGGACAGTGAATCGGCATTTGAAAATTCTTTGAATCGTGGCAAATCTGGTGATGTGCAGGCCGTTATGGCTAAAAAAAAATGAATACCGTAGTTAAAAAACCAACAGAATGTACTCCTGACGAATTGGATGCATTTCAACAATTAGTTAAAGAAGGTGGAGAAGTTACTCCTCACGGGCTTCGTCAACGTATCGAGCAAGCCGCAGCTTTGGTATTTATTACTGAAAGTGAGTGCATTGCTATTGGTGCAATTAAACACCCAAATAACAATTATAAAGAAGGTGTTTTTTCAAAAGCAAGGGTAGCTAAAAAAAGTGATAGTTTTAATTACGAGCTAGGTTGGTTATATGTAAAGCCAGAAGCAAGAGGCAAAGGCCTTGGGCATAGCTTAATGAAGGCAGTTGTTACATATCTCAGCGGCTCAAGCTGTTATGCAACAACTAGAGAAAACAATGATTCGATGCATCATTTATTTTCTCAGTATGATTTTAATAGGCTTGGTACTGCATATCCGAGCGACAACGGATATTCTTTGGTGCTGTATGCAAACAAGCCATAACATATCACTTGTTCGGATGTAAACTACGCTGCGCTTTATTTGCGCTACACAGCTTTAACATCAGGCTAAAAAATATGGATCGATTTGAACACGCACTGAACAGAGTTCTTAATGAACTGCGCTACGCGATATCAATGCGTAACACACATAATGTGCTTGTCGAAGCAGCACCCCATACAAGCTGGGGCTTCTTCTCTTACGTTGAAATTGCTTTATTCAATGATATGATTGCACACGCCATCAAGGTACTGGATCAACACAAAGATGTGTCTTCATTTTGGTACTTGCAAAAAACAAACGAAAAGCTAGTCAATAAGGCCATAAGAGCTCACAATATAGATATTGGCCAAATCGCAAAAACTGCGAAATCATTAAAACACATAAGAGACAAAACACATTTCCATATTGATAAGCGGGCCGTAACAAATGTTTCCGAAGTGTGGAGCGAGGCTAATATCTCTGGAGAGCAATTTAATTACGCTATAGACAGCTTGTGGCTTATTCTGCAGCAGGTCTATTTCGAGTACGTAGGAAGTAAATACATTCAACCAATATACGATGGAGAAGAAGCCGCAAAAATTGTTTCCATAGCCAGAGAAAAAAACATTAAAGTCTAAAAAGACCAACAATGCTATAAATTCGGAAGTAAAAAAGCACATGAATATAAACGTCGTTTTGAGGTACAAGGTATCAGGGACTCAAGGGCCGGGATAGCCGCTAAAACAACACAATGAAGAAAGAGAACCCAATTAGATTATCGAAATAAGGGGATAATCGGGATGACGTTGTATAAAAATAAATATCGCATTGAATCGGCGCGCCTTTCCTCCCGGGATTACGCGGCCAACGGATATTATTTTATCACCATCTGCACCCACAACCGGGAATGTGGGTTGGGGAAAATCGTCAATGGCCGCATGCTATTGTCTGAAACCGGGGAAATTGTTTTACGGGAATGGAACAAATCATTTGAAATCCGGCGGGAATTGTATTGTGATTGTTTTGTCATAATGCCCAACCATATTCACGCCGTTGTTGTCATTGATAAAAATGATCATGACGACAATACCGTAGAGACGCACAGCCGTGCGTCTCTACAAAATACCGGCCGTGCGTCTCTACGGCAAAACGATCCAAAATCCGGTGTGGCCCTGCGCCGTCCCCGGTCTGTTTCATCATTTGTGGCCGGTTTTAAATCGTCCGCCACCAAACAGATAAATGAATATCGTCATACACCCGGTATGCCTGTGTGGCAACCCCGTTTTCACGATCATATTATTCGCAATGAAAATGAATTGAACCGGATTCGCCAATATATTTTACACAATCCCGCCAAATGGCCGGAAGACAAATTTAATTCCGTGAAAAACACCTTATGAATGAAATACGGCCTGGTATTGAAATTTTCGCAGATAATTTTAAAATCGGCAGGATTACAGAGACATTTTCCGGTGGTAAACACGGTTTTTTTCTAATACCAATGGATCAAAATCACCGTTTTGCGCCTTATGCTTCGCATTAAAGGGCAGCTTTAGTCTTTTTCGGAGAGCGGTTCGCCAACCAGTTTTATCACCAGATTTTTCAAATCCAGCAGCGGAAAGGGCTTGGAAAGGAAGGCGTCGGCCATGCGCACCGTATCTTCCAGCTCCTCTTCCACCTCATAGCCGGTCATGAAGACAAAATGGCCCTTATAGCCGCTTTCCTTTATCTTTTTAAAAAGCTCGGTACCCGGCATCTCCGGCATATCCACATCGGAGATGATCAGCGAGTAGCTTTGATTGCCGATATGATCCAGAGCCTCGGGACCGTTGGAGGCGCCGTCGCATTCATAGCCGGAAAGATGCAGCACCTCGATCAGGGAGTCCAGCAGTTCCGGTTCATCATCGATGATCAGGATGCGTTGCTGCCGGCTTTTTTCCATTGCTTCCTCCGAGGAGGCACGGATGTTGATGATTTTGGTGGAGAGGTAATCCTGCTGGCGCAGGGCGGTGATGCTTTTCAGATTATCCACCAGCTCCACGATACGCTGAATGCTGCGCTGGGCCTTGACATAGTACTCCGAATCGGCCACCTGCTGTTCCAAAATAGACATGCTGATGGTCAGCACCTGCAGCGGTTGTGAAAACTCATGGGCGATGCCTCCGGCCAGTTCCTGCACGCTCTTCAGTGTTTCCGCTTTTTGGCGGGCCTTTTCTTCCTTGCGTTTTTGGATGTCTTCGATACGGATGGAAACATAAAACTTGATATCCCCTCTTTTATCCCGTACCGGGGAGATCACCTGTTTTTCCCAATAGAGACGGCCGTCCTTCATCTTATTGCATATCTGTCCCCGCCAGGTTTCGCCGGCCGTTATGGTTTCCCACATCTTTTTGTAAAATTCCGGCTTATGCGCATTGGATTTGAGAATACGCGGCGTTTTACCGAGAGCGTCCTTTTCCGTGTGGCCGGTACATTTGGAGAACTGTTCGTTTATATAGATGATCGTTCCGTACTGATCGGTGATCATGATCGGCAAGGGGCTGAGATGGATAACATGGCGGAAGGTCAGCAGTTCATCTTCCAGACGGCGCAGCTCGCGGGTATCGCGCAGGGTCAGCGTAATACACAGTTCATCCTCCCAGATCAGTTCATTGGTCACTATCTCCACGGTACGGTTTTTCCCGGTAAGCAGGCGCAGATCGAGTTCACGTATTTCACCGGCTTTGACATCCAGCGGAAAACGCTGCCCCACAAAGTTTTGCGGAATGTCAAACAACTCCTGACAGGCGGGATTGATATAACGGATCAAACCGTCATGGTTCAGAACGATGGTCGCCTCGGTTTTGGAACGGAATACGCCGATAAAGCGTTTTTCGCTTTCATGAAATTTGCGTTTAAGATAGCCGGCTTGTACGCGCAAACGGTGATCGGCTTCTATTTTGGGCAGAAGCAATGTTAACTCGAAAGCGTTAAGGTTTTTCTGGTGCAGCCAATAGGGCGGATTATAGCCCGATACCTCCCCGGCATGGGCGTCATCATACAACAGCACATAAGGCAGATCAAAAAGTTTAATTTCCCGGAAGCGCTCGCGGATCTCCGTATCGCTCAGATCCTTTATTTCCACAAAAAAAACCGGGATGGCCGATGTGTCAGCGGGCTTTTCCAGACGTGCCTTGGGCGGTACGATTCTACCCGAAACGCTGAATTTTTCAATTTGCGAACAGATATCGATAAATTTTATAAACGCCGTTTCCTTTGAAGTCAGATAGGCCAGATCAAATTGGGTTTCGTTCATTGTAACTTCTTTATTAATCAGAGTTTCTGTATTCGGCGTTTCCACCTAAAGTTTACCCAATAAAGGCAAAAAAAAACACACCGTCATACAGTTTGCCGCCATCACGCCGATTTGTTTTTAACCGTGGGAAATATTCAATATATCGATGACGGGTAAAAACGTAATCAAATACAAAACGTGTCATAAACGGGATTAAACTCATCCGGCGCCTGACATATTTCATGCTTAAAAAAAGAGCGGACGAATCCCGAAAAGAACCGGAATCGGAGTTTTTCGCCTAAAAGAGATTTTTCGTTTTCACCACTATTGAGTAAATTCAACCATTCAATTCAACCGATGCTGAAAAAGGAGGCATAAATGAGTTCCGTAAAAAAAATTGAAGAGCTGCTCGGTAGCGAAGCCGAGGGTTTGCTCAACCATAAATGCAACACCATTCCCCGGGAACACCTGCACCTGCCCGGACCCGATTTCGTGGATCGCGTGTTCGCCGATTCCGATCGCAACCCGCAGGTTCTGCGCAGCCTGCAAGCGCTCTTTGAGCATGGCCGCCTGGGTAACAGCGGCTATCTTTCCATCCTGCCGGTGGATCAGGGCATCGAGCACACCGCCGGCGCATCCTTTGCCCCCAATCCGGCCTACTTTGATCCGGAGAACATCGTCAAGCTGGCCATCGAGGGCGGTTGTAACGGCGTGGCCTCCACTCTGGGGGTTTTGGCGTCGGTAAGCCGCAAATATGCCCATAAAATTCCCTTTATCGTTAAAATCAACCATAACGAGCTGCTCACCTACCCCAATAAATACGATCAGATCATGTTCAGCAGCGTGCAACAGGCCTGGGATATGGGCGCCGTAGCCGTGGGGGCCACCATCTATTTCGGATCGCCCGAATCCAACAGGCAAATCATCGAAGTGAGCGAAGCCTTTGAAATGGCCCATGACATGGGCATGGCCACCATCCTTTGGTGTTATTTGCGCAACCCGGGCTTTAAAAAAGACGGAGTGGACTACCATGTGGCCGCCGACCTGACCGGCCAGGCCAACCACCTGGGCGTGACCATCAAGGCCGATATTGTCAAGCAAAAACAACCGGAAAACAACGGTGGCTTTAAAGCCATCAACTTTGCCAAGACCCATGAAAAGGTTTATACGGAGCTCTCCTCCGATCATCCCATTGACCTGACCCGTTATCAGGTGGCCAATTCCTATATGGGCCGTGCCGGGTTGATCAATTCCGGAGGCGCCTCCGGCGATAACGATCTGGCCCAGGCCGTTAAAACCGCGGTGATCAATAAGCGCGCCGGCGGTATGGGACTGATCAGCGGGCGCAAGGCCTTCCAAAAACCGATGGATCAGGGCGTTGAACTGCTCAATGCCATTCAGGATATCTATCTGGATAAGGATGTAACCATCGCCTGATTATCCCTATCTGTTTTATCAGCCGTTGCGTTTCCCGCGCAGCGGCTTTTTTTTGTAAAAAAATCTTTGACACCTTCACCGTAATCCGCTAATATAGCGCGGCCTGCATGGCCGGGGTCCCCACTCCGCGCCACAGGCATAATCAACCGCTACACTAATCAACCGGTAATTATGGCCCGTATCAATATACAACTCCCGGTTTTATTTAACTGTCGCCGGGATTGCTCCAAATGCTGCGAAATAAACGGCGGCTATGTATTCGTGAATGAGCAAAACATCAGAGAGATCGCCAAATATCTGAAACGCAGCGAGGCCGAAATCCGGGCCCACTACACCTTCGAGGCCAAAGGTATGCGCAGCCTCAGGGATCGCGACGGACAGGCCTGTATTTTTCTGGAAGAGGGTAAGTGCCGCATCTATCCCGTGCGCCCCCTGCAATGCCGCACCTACCCCTTTTGGCCGCAAAATGTGAAATCGGAGCGCCGCTGGCAACAGGTGACGGATGATTGCCCCGGCATCGGCGAAGGCCGGCTATATGATCGCGCGGAGATAGAAGCGGTTTTTAAAGGGCGGGCGGTTGATTCGGAGAAATAAACCTCTATATTAGCAGCATACGGTTTAGAGATTAAAATCCGATTCCCGTTTACCTTCCCCCAACAGAAGGAGAATGAAATGATTAAACGCCAGCTTAACGACATCACCCCCGTCCCGGTCAGCGCGGGTCAAAAGACCGAGATGCAAATACTGATTTCCCCCGGAGAGGCGCCCCACTTTGCCATGCGCCGTTTCACCATCCATCCCGGCGGCTTTATGCCCCTGCACACCAACAAGGTGGAGCACGAACAATTGGTACTGGAGGGTGAGGCCGAGGTGGTGATCGACGACAAAACCTATCATATGAAAAAAGACGATGTGGTCTTTATTCCCGCCGGGGTTCCCCACAGCTACAAAACCCTGGGCGACAGGCCCTTTCGTTTTTTATGCCTGGTACCCAACCTGGAGGATGAAATCATACTCGTGGAAAACGCCTGATAAAGGGAAACTGATATGACAACGCCGGTTAAACGCATTTTGCAAATATTCTGGGGCCTGCTGCTGTTGGCCATCATTATCTTTTTTACTTACCTCCCCACCTTTGTGGACAAACAATTCAACGTTCTGCTGGAGATGGAAGCCCCGACCCTGCCCGACAGCGTTAAAGCCTTTCATAGTAGCCTGCGCGCCGCCGACATGCACGATGATATTCTGCTTTGGGGGCGCGATCTTACCGAAAAGCATGACTACGGCCATACCGACCTGCCCCGCCTGAGAGCGGGCAATATACGTTTGCAGGTCTTTTCCGTGGTCACCAAAACACCTTCCGGCATCAACTATCAGAGTAACAATGCCGAAACCGATCAGATCACGCTGCTGATGATCGCCCAAATGGCCCCGGTAAAGGCCTGGTACAGCTTAACGGAACGGGCGCTCTATCAGGCAAACCGCCTGCGGGAAACGGCCGCCGGGTTCCCCGGGCAGCTGGCGGTCGTCTCCGACCGGAAAAGTTTAAACAACCTCCTGAATAATTCCTCCCCGGACAAAATTGCCGGTGTGCTGGCCATAGAAGGCATGCATGCCCTGGACGGCAAGCTGGAGAATCTGGAGGTGCTGGACAGGGCGGGCTATCGCATGATCGGCCTGGCCCATTTTTTTGACAACGCCTTTGCCGGATCGGCCCACGGTGAGGAAAAATACGGTCTTACGGAACTGGGCAAACAGGCCTTCCGGGAAATGGAAAAACGGCATATACTGATCGATCTGGCCCACGCCTCGCCCCGGGCTATTGAAGACGCCCTTGAACTGGCCACCCGGCCGCTGGTGGTTTCGCATACCGGCGTTAAGGAAAACTGTGACTCCCCACGCAACCTGAGCGATGATCAGCTAAGACGTATTGCCGCCACCGGCGGACTGATCGGTATCGGTTTTTGGAGCGGCGCCGTCTGCGACAGCGATGTGGAAAGTGTGGTGGACGCCATGCTGCATGCCGTGGAGATCGCCGGTATAGACCATGTGGCCCTCGGCTCGGACTGGGACGGCGCCACCCGGGAAGAGATCAGCGCGGATCGCCTGCCCTGGCTGACGGCCGCCCTGCTCAACCGGGGCATGAGCAAAGACGATGTAAGGAAAATCATGGGCGAGAACCTGATCCGCCTGTTATTGGCCACCTTGCCCGAATAGAACCGTACCTGGACCTCCGCGGCAAGGTTTCCCGGCGTAACGGGAGTCAGCGGCAGGCGCCGACATCTGCCCGGCGCCCTGTACTTAACCCCTGTTTTGTATTTTTTATTTTGTATTTGGTATTTGGTATTTGAAGGTACGCAGCACTATCCCGTCGTGACGGTTTCCCCTTCTTTTTTCAGCTTTCGGACTATGGCTCCGCTGACCACCCGGCGCAGGTAAACTCGAAAATCATCAAAAATCATATAGGCATAGGGCACGGCAATCAGGGAAACCAGCGTGGAAAACATCAAACCGCCGATAATGGTCAGCCCCATCGGTTTATAGGAGATGCCGATCATCTTGGCATTACCGAGAGCCATGGGAATCAATCCGCCGATGGTGGTAAAGGCGGTCATCAGAATCGGTCGCAGCCGCTTACGCCCCGCCTCCTGCAGGGCGTCCATTCGGCTAAAACCTTCCAGGCGCAGGCGGTTAACCGTATCGATCAGCACAATGGCGTTATTAACCACTATGCCGATCAGAATGATCAACCCGATCGAACTCATGGTGTCAAAGGGCGTGCCGGTGATATAGAGCATCCAGTAAGCACCGACGAACGAGAAGGGTATGGACATAATCACCGAAAGCGGCAGGATAAACGATTCGAACAGGATTCCCATCAACAGGTAAACAAAAACAATAGCCAGGATAACACCGAATCTCTGGCTTTCATTACGATCGCGGATATTGGCAAACCGGTTACCCTTGGTCCAGTTATAGCCGTAGGGCATCTCAAAACCGGCCATGGCCTTGTCGATTTTCTTATGGATCATACCCAGGTTATCCGCCGTGGTGTTGGCTTTAACCGCCAGGAAGGTCTTGCCGTTTTCCCGGCTGATGGCCCCAAACCCCTTGGTAATCTTGATGGTGACCAGGGAGGCCAGCGGAATTTCCCTGCCGTTCTGGGCAAAAAAGGTTATATTTTTCAACTGCTGCAAATTCTCGCGGTCACTTTCCCGCAACTGGATTTTCATATTGATTTCACGGTCGTCGGACTGGAATTTCGGCAATTGAATGCCGCGCAGCATATACATGATGGTGCCGGTAATCGTTTGCGGGCTGATGCCGAAGGCCTTGATCTCCTCGCGCTTTATGATCAGATGGATTTCATCCTGCCCTTTCTCCCGGTCGGTTTCCACGCTGATGATTTCCGGTATCGATTTCAGTCTTCGTTCCACTTCCTTGCTCAATTCGGCCAGTTTGCGCGTATCATCGCCAAACAGATTCAGGGTTACCGAAGCCTCGTCGCTGTTGCCGCTTCGCCGCCAACTGGTGCGCACCGTAACACCGGGCAGCTCGGGCAGATGTTTTTTCACATCCTCAACCACGGCGTCGCGCTCCATTATCAGGGTATCCTTAACTCCCAACAGCGTTTTCCCCGCGCTCCAGACGGCATCATACCAGGCCATGGGCGGTTCCTTTTTCAAAAAGACATTAAAACGTGCCCCGGTCTTCCGGTAACGCACATCAATGGCCTTGATATTGTAGCGATCGGAGCGGACACGGATGGAATCCTCCACCATATGCACCACCCTGGCCGCATCCTCCAGGGAATAGTTATCCGGCAAATCCAAAAAGAGGCGAAAGTCGTTAATATTACCGCTCATATTGTCCGTTTGCGCCACATTGTCCATGGCAAATTTCAGGGAAAACAATACGGCCACCAGTACCAGAAAAGTTTCCAGACGGTGATTCAAAGCCAGGCGCAAAAAGCCGGTGTACTTTTCGGTCATCAGGCTTATAACGGGCGGTTCCTTTACTTTCCTGCGGGAAACCACCTTGGTGGCCACCAGCGGAATAAGCACCATGGCTACGAACAGGGAGGCCAACAGCGATATCATCACCGGCACGCCGATACGCAACATATAAAACTGAAAACCCATGTCATCATTCATCAGGATCATCGGTAAAAAAACGACGATGGTGGTAAAAGTGGCCATGGTTACCGCCAGGGAAACCTCGCTGGTTCCCTGGGCCGCGGCCTCCACATTGTCCAGCCCCTCATTGCGCTTACGATAAATATTTTCCAGCACCACGATGCTGTTGTCCACCACCATACCGATGGATATCATCAAACCCATCATGGTGATCAGATTGAGCGTCCAGCCCATGAAGTACATCACCATCAGACTGAACAGAATGGACAGCGGTATGGAAAGATTGAGCATCAGGGTCATGCGGAAGCGCCGCAGGAAAAAGTAGAGTACGATAAAAGCAAAAAAGCCGCCCCAAATACCGGCGCTTTTCAGGTTATCGATGGACTCCAGAATATGCTCACCCTGATCAAAGAGAATTTCCACTTCAAAATGGGCCAGTTGCGGGTCGTTTTTAAAATCCTCCTCAAACACTTTTCTGACGGCCAGGCTCAGTTCCACGGTGTTGGCCATGGATTCCTTATAAATTCCCAGTTGGATGGCCGGTTTGCCGTTCAGGCGCTGCACCCAGGTTTTTTCCGGCACATCGTACACAACGGCGGCAATATCCTTTAACAAAATATTGGGCCCTTTAACCGGTATGCGCCGGATATCATCGATGGAGCGAAACTTGCCCACAGAACGTACAAATATCTTGTTACCGCCGTCACGCAGGTTGCCGCTGGAAATGGCAAAATTATCCTCCCGCAAAACGGTAATCACATCATATAAATTTATTTTAAACCTTTTAATCTGATCCTGATCGATCAGAATTTGGATCGATTTTTCATCGGCGCCGAAAATCTCCACATTGGCCACGCCATCCACCCGTTCCAACGGCTTTTTTATGTGACTTTCCGTAAAGTAGTAGGGATCCCGGATTTCCCGGTCGGGAATCATGACGATCCACATGATCGGCTCGTCATCATTGTTCCACTTGCGTATATAAAGCCGTTCCACATCATCGGGCAGCTCCGGCTTCACCCGGTCTATACGGTCGCGTAGCTGGGAATAGGCCAAATCCATATCGGCACTCTGATTAAAGCGCAAAAAGGTCCAGCAGCCATTGGCCTGGCTGTAGGTATTTACCTTTTTCAGTCCCTTGATGGTACGCACCATCTCTTCGATCGGGCGGGCGATCAGTTGTTCCACCTCTTCCGGGTTGGCGTTGGGATAGGGTGTCCACACGCCCAGGAACGGCGGCGTAAACCCGGCCGGCATCAGCTCCACGGGCATAGCCTTATAGGCAATGAAACCGACCACCAGCAGGGCCACCAGGGACATGCTGACACTAACGGGACGGGTCAGTGCCAGGCGGGGCAACAGGCTGACTTTACCTTTAAGCTTTTTACGAATCATAATTTTTCCCTAAATCGATTATACATGCGTGGCCGTCAATGAGGACGGATCATCACTTTCTGTCTGCGGTTTTTTATCACCGGTAACAATATCATACACCACCGGAATCACCACCAGTGTCAGCAACGTTGAAGACAACAGGCCGACGATAACCGTTATGGCCATCGGAGTGCGTATTTCCGCGCCGTCGCCAAGCCCGAGGGCCATGGGCAGCAAACCCAGCACCGTGGTCATGGTGGTCATCAGGATGGGCCGCAAACGGGTTTGACCGGCCTCCAGAATGGCCCGGCGTTTTTCCAGCCCCCTTTCCCGCAACTGGTTGATAAAATCGACCAGCACGATGGCATTGTTAACCACGATCCCCGCCAGCATGATCAAACCGAGAAAGACCACAATACTCAGCGGAATGCCCAGCAGATAGAGAAAAATGATCACACCAATCAGCGCCAGCGGTATGGTAAATATGATAATAAAAGGATGAACCAGCGATTCGAACTGTGAAGCCATCACAATATATACCAGAAAAATCGCCAGAGCCAGCGCCAGAATCAGAGAGTTTAACGATGTTTCCATCTCTTTGTTCTGACCGGCCAGTTCAAAAGTAAATTCCTGGGGCAAATCCATAGCCACAAGGGCCTCGTATATTTTACCGCTGATCTCCGACAGGCTGTAACCATCTTCAACATTGGCGGTGATGACCGCCGTCCGGGTCTGATCCACGCGCCGGATTTCGGACGGTCCTTCGTTGATGCGGATTTCAGCCACGGAGTTAAGCTGCACGGCCACCGGGGAACCGGGATTAACCACGATACGCCGCAGGTCGTCAATGCTTTCCTTGTCGCTTTCCCGCAGCCGCACCAGTACATCTATCTTACGGTCTTCCTGACGGAATTCGGTGGCCACGTCGCCACGGATCTTATTGCGCACGATGTTGGCCACCTGCAGCACATTCAGCCCGTACAGGGCTAGCCGTTTCCGGTCATAATAGATTTGCACCTCGGGGTTACCACGCTGGATATTGCTTTTGGCGTCCACCACCCCCGGAATATTGGCCATCACCTGTTCAATGTTGCGGCTGTATTTTTGCAGTTTGGCCAGGCTGTAACCTTTAAGATGCACTTCGATAGGCGTTTTAAAACTGAACAGCGTCGGGCGGGCAATGTTGGCCGAGATGCCGGGATAGCTCTGCATCAGGCTGCGGATGTTATGGATCAGTTTTTGTTCCATGCTCTCGAAGTCGAGCCCGGGCGTGATGGTCACCGTCAGCTTGGCCGTATTTTCACCTTCTTCGCTATCGGAAGTGGCGCTCTTATCCGTACCGGCCACCGAGGCCACCTTGGCCACACCCTCCATGGTCGCTATTTTTTCCACAATCGGTATGATGCGTTCATCGGTTTCTTCCACAGGTGTGCCGATGGGCATGCGCAGTTCCACGAAAAACTCACCCTGGGCCACTTCGGGAATCAGTTCGCTGCCCAAACGCGGGCCCAGACCAAAAACGGTTAGAACAAACAAAATCAATACACCGGCTAACATGGACCAGCGATTTTGTATGGCGGCCGTCAATAAGCGGGGATAGCCTTTCTCAATCAGACCGTAACCCCAGTCAAAAGTTGCAACAACCATACGGGTGGGTACGGTAAGCAGCAATCGAAAGAGCATAATAAGCATGTATATCAACAGCCCGATAATCAGCACCAGCCCGTGTATCACGCGAAAAAGGATCTCAAAGGTAGCATAGGTGATAAATTTTAACAGATAAAACGCCAACATCAGCGGGGCAAAAAACACCTTGAGGATTTTCATCCACAATGCAGTACCCGACCAGTTACCGAAATATCCCCTAAAATCCTGAAATAACAGCGGCGTTGAATTTACCTGTTCGTATCCGACCCAAAGCGGATTGCCCGTTTTCTTCTCTTGCGGGTCTCTGCCCCGGGAAAGCCCGGTCAGCCAGGCGGTATAGGAACCGTTCCCCGGTTTAAGCCAGAATAGCAGTGGAGTAAATAAGGTTGCTACCGTCACACCGGCGATTTTAAATACCGACAGCAAAACAAAAATCAGAACCTTCAGGCTGCTTCCGAACCAGCCGGAGACCGTTTGCCCCAATAAACCAATCCAGTGAGTAAATCCCTTGCCGTCTTTCTCACCCTCACGGGAGAAGAAAGCGTCCACTTTATCCTTCAGAGGCATGTTCAGAATATATTTGGCAGGCAGGGCCTTTAGATCTCCGGCCCGGGTAAAACTGGAAATTTGCCGTGATGAGAGCATGGGTATGAGAAACAGAGCCACGGCCAGGGAGGCCAGCAACGAGAAGACAATGGTCAGGGCCATATCGCCAAACACCTGCCCGGCCACGCCCTGTACAAAAACGATGGGGAAAAATACGGCCACGGTGGTCAGGGTGGAGGCCGTGACCGCCCCGCCCACTTCACTGACGCCGCGGATGGTGGCCTCCACCAGCGAGTCGCCCTTTTCCCGGCGGCGACTGATGCTTTCCAGCACCACGATACTGTTGTCCACCAGCATCCCCACCCCCAGGGCCAGACCGCCCAGGGACATGATATTGAGCGATACCCCGAAAATCTTCATCGGCGCGAATGTGGCTATTATGGAAATCGGGATAGACAGGGCGATAATCACCGTGGGCGAAAGCAGGCGCAGAAACACAAAAAGCACGACAATGGCCAGCAGACCGCCCGTGATGGCTGTTTCCTTAACCTCATTGACCGAGCTTTCTATAAAGATCGACTGGTCGGACAAGGTCTCGATTTTTATATCACCCGGAAGCTCATAGGCCAGAAAATTAGTCATTTGGGCTTTTTTAAAGGCTTCCCGGTCCATGGGCCCGCCACGGGAACCACGCCGGCCGCGACGCCCCTTTTTCTCATTTTTGCGGGGTTCGGGTTTCTTTTCCTTTTTAACTTTTTGGGGGTTTTTCATCGCCGCCACATACTCGCGCTGCTCTTTTGTTCCGTACAGACGATCCTTGACCCGGTGAGCCACCTCCACAATATTGGCGTCGGCCTCCTTATATATCTCGATTTCCACACTTTCCTTACCATCCACACGGGTAATGATCTGGCGTTCCTTGTGGGTGCGGTAGACGTGGCCGACATCCTTGATTTTGATATCCACATTGTTAAAACGGCCGACAACAAGCTCTTCTATCTCCTTAAGGGTGCGGAACTCATTGAGGGTGCGCACCAGGTATTCGGTTTGTCCCTCTTTAAGGTTACCTCCGGCCAGATTGACATTCTCCTCCGACAAACGGCTTTTTACCGTTTCGATGTTCATACCGATCTGAGTCATGGCACGTTCATTCAGCTCCACCCGTATCTCTTCTTCCAGACCGCCCTTGACCTTAACGGCGGCCACGCCGTCGATGGTTTCCAGGGCGCGTTTAAGCTGTTCCTCGCCGATGTAACGGATATAGGTCAGGTTCTCCTTGCCATAGAGGGCCAGACGCATAATCGGATCCAGGGAGGGATCAAAGCGCAGAATCAACGGCCGCTTGGCGTCATCCGGCAGAAAAACCTGATCCAGTTTTTCACGGACATCGGCGGTGGCCTTGTCCATATCCGTATCCCAGGTAAAATCGAGAATAACATCCGATTGCTCGGCCTTGGAAATACTGCTGATGGAAACCAGATTATCCACCACCCCCAGGGCCTGTTCCACCGGCCGGGAAATCGATGTTTCCACCTCCTCCGGCGCGGCGCCGGGATACTCCGTGCGCACGGTCAGGCTGGGATAGGTCATATCCGGCATCAGGTTCAGGGGCAGTTGTTGATAGGAGATCACCCCAAATACGACCACGCCGATCACAACCATCAAAATGGCCACCGGCCGTGTGGTGGTAAACTTATAAAATGTTTTTGATATATCGGAAGATTGCTGACTCATTAATACATGCTCCGTTGGCGATAAAATTATTGCTGGGTTCGGAAACTACCGGGCTGTTTTTATATAGGGATTCTCACGCCGGGCCACCACGCGTACCCTGGTTTTATCTTTTAATCCGGCCTGCCCCACAACGATAACTTCATCCCCGGCCTGTAAATCCTTCAGGGATTCAATTTTTTCGCTGTCCTCAAAACCGGGGGTCAGGCGTATCTTGTGCGCCAGACTGTCCTTTACCACAAAAACATTCATATACTCGTTTTCATAGACAATGGCCAGCTTGGGCACCAGCACCGTGTTTTGGTGAACGGCAATAATCAGGTTGACATTGACAAACATACCCGGTTTAAGCTTACGGCTTCTGTTTTTGACGCCGACCGTCACCTTAACCGTGCCGCTGGCGGGATCCACCACCGGACTGATACGCTTGACAAAACCTTCAAACTTTACTCCGGGGATGTTATCGGAGGTGAGGATGGCCCGTTGGCCCGTTTTCAAATCATCCACATTTTTCTCCGGCACGTTAACCACGGCGATCACCTGCGAGATATTAACCACGGAGAAAAGTTTGTCCGTCGGCTGAATGCGCTGGCCGATCTTTACCAGCCTGTCGCCAACCCAGCCGCTGATCGGCGAGCGGATACTCATATAGTCCAGTTGCAGACGGGCGTCCTCCCAGTTGAGACGGGCAGTTTCCAGAGAGTACTTGGCCTGCTCAAACTCCTCGTTGCTGAGCAGGGCCTTGGCGTGCATGGCTTCATTGCGTTTAAAAATACTCAGTTGTTTTTCAAATTCCACGCGGGCTTTTTTCTCGGCGATGACATATTCGTCGGCCTCCAGCTTAAGCATCACCTGCCCTTTTTGCACGTAACGCCCTTCTTCGGTTTTTATGGAGTCCACCACCCCTTGCGAGCGGCTATACACATCGGCCTGAATTTCCGTTTCCAGGTTGGAACTGAGCAGGATATAGTCGGCGATATCCCCATTCCCGATGATCATGGTTTCCACGGGAATCATCTCGAAATCCTTATCCTGTTTTTCACCCTCTTTTTTACTGACCTGTGACGAATCGTTTTTACCGGCACGATTTTTATCGGCTTGTTGCGAACTGTTGCAGGCACTGAGTAAGAGTGTGCTAATAATCAAAAATAGAGTTAGGCCACGTTGGATCATTTTAATGTTTCTCCCTGATAGTATGCGTTGAAAGTGTGATAGACGTTATATTGCCAAACATGTTTCAGAAAATGTAAAAAGATTCCGCTGCTGTTTTTGTACCTATCCGCACACAGAAAGCGGGAATTTTTGTATCTTCCTCTTTGGACACGGACAGACAAACGAAAACGGAAAACCGGTTCGTCCGGAACATAAACGATATTAAAAGGCATAAAGGAATTTAGAAAGCGGAAGAATCAGATCAAAAAAAAAGCGGATGCAAACACATCCGCTTTTTAAGGTATTTAGAATTCGTCAAAGGCGATCATTTCTTTTTCCACACCCAGATTATATAGCATATTCTGAACGGCGCTGAGCATCATGGGGGGCCCGCAAAGATAGTATTCGATATCTTCGGGCGCCTCATGCTTGGAAAGATAGGTCTCCTCCACCGCCTGGTGGATAAAACCCGTGGGACCGGTCCAGTTGTCCTCCGGCTGGGGATCGGACAGGGCCACCACATATTTAAAATTGGGAAATTTTTCCTCAATTTTTTTAAAATCATCATCATAAAACATCTCACGCTTGGACCGCGCCCCGTAAAAAAAGGTCACCTTGCGGGTGGTCTTCAGTGTATGAAACAGATGAAAAATATGGCTGCGCATGGGAGCCATGCCGGCACCACCGCCGATGTAAACCATTTCACGGTCGGTATCCTTGATAAAGAACTCACCGTAAGGGCCGCTAACGGTCACCTTATCGCCCGGTTTCAGGTTAAAGATATAGGAGGAAGAGATTCCCGGCGGAAAATCGGTTCCCGGAGGCGGCGTGGCGATACGCACATTGAGCATGACAATATCCCCTTCGGCGGGATGGTTGGCCATGGAATAGGCGCGGAAGATTTCTTCATCGTTACTGGCCTTTAAATCCCATAACTTAAAACGGTCCCAATCCGGACGATACTGCTCCTCTACATCAAACTCCTTAAAGGAAAGGTTGTAAGGGGGGATATAAATCTGAATGTAACCGCCGGCCTTAAAGTTCAGATGCTGCCCGGCGGGCAGTTCCAGAACCAGTTCCTTGATAAAGGTGGCCACATTGTGATTGGAGCGGACCGTACATTCAAACTTGTGAATATTGAAAATCTCTTCGGGGATTTCAATTTTCATATCCTGTTTTACCTTAACCTGGCAGGCCAGACGGGTATGTTCCTTAACCTCCCCGCGGGAAAGTTGAGATTCCTCGGTCGGCAACACATCGCCACCGCCCTCGAGCACCTTGCATTTACACATGGCACATGTACCCTGCCCCCCGCAGGCCGACGGCAGAAATATACCGTTATTGGACAAGGTGGCCAAAAGGTTGGAACCGGCTTCCACTTCCGGTGATTTATCCTCGTCACCGTTAATCAGCAGCTTTACCTTTCCCTTTTGAACCAATTTCGCTTCGGCATAGGTCAGGGCCCCAACCAAAAGCATGATGGTGACGCCGAAAACACCGACGCTTAATGCTAAAATTCCGATAGCAGGCATGTTATACTCCGATTATAATTGAATACCTGAAAAGATCATAAAGGCCATGGACATCAACCCTGTCATCAACATGGTAATTCCCAAACCCCGCAAACCGGCGGGAATATTGGAATAACGCAATTTATGACGGATAGCGGCCATGGCAACAATGGCCAGGGCCCAGCCGATTCCCGAACCGAGACCAAAAACAACCGATTCACCAAAGTTATAGTTACGTTCCACCATAAACAGCGAGGCCCCCAGGATAGCGCAGTTCACCGCTATCAGGGGTAAAAATATCCCCAGAGCACTGTACAGTTTGGGGGAATAGCGATCCAGAATCATCTCCACCAACTGCACCATGGCTGCTATAACCGCGATGTAGGTGATAAAACCCAAAAAGCTCAGGTCAACCGTGGCAAAACTGGCCGATAACCAGGCCAGGGCCCCATCCTTTAAGAGATACTCATGAATAAACCAGTTGGCGGGTGTGGTGATGGTCATTACAAAAATAACCGCCATACCCAAACCGACCGAGGTTTCCACTTTCTTGGAAACGGCCAAAAAGGAGCACATTCCCAAAAAGAACGCCAAAAGAATATTTTCGACAAAAACAGATTTTACAAACAGACTTAGATAATGCTCTAACATGATTGACACTCCCTATTCATGCACGGTTTTGGTGATCGTGCGCTGTATCCAAATCAATAAACCCAGAATAATAAAAGCTCCGGGCGCCAACAGCATCAATCCCATATTTTCATAACCGGCGCTGTAAAACGATTCCGGGATAACCCGAAAACCGAGAAAACTGCCGCTGCCCAATATTTCACGCACGGTGGCCACGGCCATCAAAATCCAGCCGTATCCCAGGCCGTTACCGATACCATCCAGAAAGGAAGGCCAGGGCGGATTTTGCAGGGCAAAGGCTTCCGCCCGCCCCATGATGATACAGTTGGTGATGATCAAGCCGACAAAAACACTCAACTGCTTGCTGATATCAAACAGATAGGCCTTTAAAATCTGATCCACCAGAATAACCAGGGTGGCGATTACGGCCAGCTCTACAATAATGCGGATTTTAGACGGTATTTGCTTGCGCATCATGGAGATAATCACGTTGGACGAAGCGACCACGGCGGTTACCGCCAGGGCCATAACCAAAGCCGTACGCATTTGTACCGTGACGGCCAATGCCGAACAAATACCCAGAACCTGGAAGGTGATCGGGTTATTCTCACTAAAAGGATTGGTGAGAACTTTCATATTTTTTTTGGAAAAAAGACCTTCCTTCTTTTTTTCCGGTGTTGCAACACTTTGATCAGCCATCGATTACTCCTTTATTGGATTGACGAAGTTTCTTAAAGAAGGCGTCATAGGTGGTCAGATTTTTTTTCAGGAACTTGTTGACCCCCCGACCGGTCAGGGTAGCGCCGCTGATGCCATCCACATAGTGATAGCGTTGATCGGCGGGAATTTTATCCTTTACCTTACCCTTGACAATGGTGATGCTCACCAAATTGCCATTGGCGTCTACAAAGGATTTTCCCTTAAAGTTGTTCTGAAACCAGTTGGTGGAGATTTCCCCTCCCAGCCCCGGTGTTTCACCATGCTGGTAAAAGGTGATTCCTTTAATTGTTTTGCCATCCGGCTCCACGGCCAGATATCCGTAAATGGTGGACCACAGCCCCTTTCCGGAGATGGGAATGATGTAGGCCATGACTTCACCATCCTTTTTATTTTCAAAGATGGGATATAAATCCTTATCCACCTTGGGGTCGATGCTTTCCGGCGTTTTGCCTTCAACGATGTCCCCATTGCTGTTTATCACCAGGGGCTCAATATTCTGCTGATACAAATTCAGGATTTCTTCACGGGAATAATCTTTTTCCGTATCAACTAAGCCCACGCTTTTCAGAATATTTTTCTTTATATCCAACTGGATATTTTCCTCCTGACGGGGTTTAAGCAAGGTGGCCGCCGCCGCCAGCAGGATGCTGCACACCAGGGTGATGATCAGCGCAAAACGAAAGGTTTGAGCGTTACTATGCACGACTTAACCTCCTTTTAATATTGGCCCGTACCACGTAATAGTCGATAAGGGGCGCGAAAACGTTCATAAACAAGATGGCCAGCATCATCCCTTCGGGATAAGCGGGGTTAACGGTACGAATAAGTACGGCCAACAGACCGGTCAGAAAACCGTAAATCCACTTCCCTTTGCTGGTCTGCGCGGCGGATACCGGATCGGTGGCCATAAAGACCGCCCCCAGAGCAAATCCACCCATGACCAGGTGATAATACGAAGGCAGGGACATAATCGGCGAATTTTCCGGCCCGGCCAAAACATTGAAGAGCCAGCCCATAAATAATCCGCCTAAAAATGTGGAGAGTATGATACGCCAACTGCCCACTCCGGTTATGATCAGGATCGCCGCTCCAATCAGGATCATCAATGTTGATGTTTCCCCCAGACTGCCCGGAATAAAGCCGTAAAACATATCCATAAAGGAAAAGCCGTGTGTCGTCAGGGCATGAGTAGCCGTTTCACCGGTGGCGTTGGAAGCCACCAACAGGGGGGTCGCCCCCGAAAAACCATCCACCAGCTTGTCGGTGGAACTGTGGAAAGCGGTCCACACCTGATCACCGGAGATGCGGCCCGGATAGGCAAAGAACAGGAAAGCACGACCGGTAAGTGCCGGGTTGAGAATATTCATCCCCGTGCCGCCGAACACCTCTTTACCGATAACCACGCCAAAGGTAATACCGATAGCGGCCTGCCACAGGGGCATGGTGGCCGGCAGGGTCAGCGGAAAAAGCAGACCGGTTACCAGAAAGCCTTCATTGACTTCATGCTTGCGCACAACCGCAAATAAAACTTCCCACAAACCGCCCACGGCATAACTGATCAACACCAGCGGCAGCACTTTCCAGGCGCCAAAGGAAAAAGCATCCATAAAAGTTGCCGTTTGCCCGATGGCTTTAAAATGTTGCAGACCAACATTATACATACTAAAGATCAATACCGGCAGCAAAGCCACAACCACGGTCATCATAAACCGCTTGGTGTCCAGGCCGTCACGAATATGAGGCCCTTTTTTCGTCCGTTCATTCGTCCACAGCAAAATGGTTTCGCCGGCTTCGAACATCGGATAGAAGCGCTCCAACTTCCCGCCTTTTTCAAAAAGCGGTCGCTGTTTTTCCATTATTTTTTCTATAAAATTCAATGTACCATTCCTTTTTAATTATGGAACCTACAATCTATTTAACACAAAAATGGCTGTTAACCTTCTTTTTCAACGATATCCAGCCCTTGCCGGATAATGCCGCCGAAATCATATTTGGAAGGACATATGTAACTGCACAAAGCCACATCTTCCTCGTCCAGTTCCATAAGCCCCAGACCTTCCATCTCTTCGAAGTCATTGGCCAGGATACTTTTGACCAGAAATACCGGATAGATATCCATCGGCAGAACGGACTCATAGTCCCCGGACATGACGAAAGCCCGGTCGGCCCCATGCAACAGGGTATTTACCTTGTAAGCCCTGGAAGGGAACCAGCGGGACATAAAGGTGCGGGAGTGACTGAGTTCCTTAAAACCCGGCAGGTACCAGCCCAACAGCTTGCGTTCCTTCGGCCCTTCCGGTATCACCGAAACCAGATTGTCATAAAAACCGACAAAACCGCTTTTCAGCACGCGAGTTCCGGTCAGTACGTTACCGGAGATATAACGGGGCTCTTCATCCGTTATCCCGTTTTGAGCAAACAGATCTTCCAGGGAAACCCCGGTGATGGTTTTATAATAGACCGGCTCTTTTACGGAGCTTCCGGCCACGGCGACAACACGCTCCTGCGGGAAGAGGCCTGTTTTCAAAAAACGTCCGATCATGGCCACGCCGTATGGCTTCACCGTCCAGACCACCTCACCGCTTTTTAACGGTTTAACATGGTGAACGTGAACGCCCACATTGCCCGCCGGATGGGGGCCGCTGAAATAATTCTTTTCCACACCCGTGGCCTGGTTGAAAGCGGGTACGGCGCTTTTGGCCCGGGAATCAATCCCCAGATAGACCTTGCCTTCGGTCATTTGTGCCAGGGCATCGATACCGGCCTGGAAGTCATCTTCCAGACCTTCCATCACCAGCGCCATATCCGGGGCCAAAGGACCCGTATCCATGCCGGAGATAAAAATATCGCGCGGGGTATCCCCGGCCAGAGCGATCTTGCTGAAAGGTCGACGGATAATGAAAGGCCAAACCCCGCCCTGCATCATCACGGCCTGCAGTTTTTCCCGTCCGGCGGTTTTTATACCCTCCCGTCCAGGAACATCCACCTTCTCACTGTTGTTCTGGCCATCGTTTTCCACGATGATTTCCATCAGGGCCCGGCGTTCGCCTCTTTTGATGGCTTTAACCGTTCCGCTGACAGGGGAAACAAATTTGATATTCTCGTTGGATTTGGCATAAAATAACGGAGTACCCTGTTTTACGGTATCTCCCTCATGCACCTCCAACTTTGCCTTCAGCCCTCTGAAATCCTGGGGTTTCAGAGCCACCATTTTGGGAGCGGGCAGTTCAACGATGCGCTTCTCCGCTTCTCCCACAAGCCTAATATCAAATCCTTTTTTCAACTTAAAATCAGACATTTGATTTATCCTGTGCTTTGTATGTATAAAATTTTAACCAACCACTTTCGACGAGCAAATGCAAAAGATTAATTTCACATAAGTTGCAAATTTAATCATAGAATTTATTATTACAAAATAAATTGACATAACTTGGCATAATCATTTTGTAACAAATCCTTTTCCAGATCATCTTAAGCCATTTTTTTTGTTTTTACTCTTTGCGGCACCGTCTATTTCCCACACCTTATTTATATATAAACAGGTTTTTCCGGCCGCCTGGCTTAAATTTTCAAACCTTGTCCGTCTGAATCTTGAGTGGAAAATAACAGGAGAATTATGCAAATTAGCCTTTCGGCTTTTTGTGAACGTTATTATCCGGAATCTCCGGTCAATAATTCATCCATTTCGATATCGATAGCAACTTTATGTATTTCAATTTTCCGAATATATTAACCATCATACGCATACTGTTGACGCCTGTCTTCATCTATCTGTTTCTCCTTGACCGGGAAAACGGAAAAATATATGCGGCTGTGCTCTTTTTCCTGGCTTCCCTGACCGACTGGTATGACGGCTACCTGGCGCGGAAGATGAATATGACCACCCGTCTGGGGCAGTTTCTGGATCCCGTTGCCGATAAGATTCTTATTTCCAGCGCCCTGTATCTCCTGGCCATGCAAGGTTATGTTTTTTACTGGATTGTTTTTACCATTATCATTCGTGATGTGGTGGTGACCACCCTGCGCATCTATGCCCTGCACAACGGCAAGCCCATCATCACCAGTACCCTGGCCAAATGGAAAACCTTTGCCCAGATGGGTTTTGTCATGTCCATGATCCTGTACCTGGCCTGGCCCGGAGCACCGGATATACGTCTGACACACACCGCGGACGACTGGTACAGGCTCAGTACTCTGGCCGCCCTGCTCGTCACCTTGCTGACCACCCTCAGCGGAGTCCACTATCTGATATACAACCGGACACACATAAATGAAATATTCAAACGGATTACCCGCAAATGGCTGAATCCTTAAAGTATTCCGCCCCGGCTTTTTGGGGCGCGCGTCTGCTGACCTCCGCCGGAGGCCTGGGGTTCTTTCCTTTTTTCCCCGGAACGGTTACCTCGCTGGCGACCGTGGCCGCTTTGTTTTGGGCCATGCCGGATAAAACGGTTTTACTGATGCTGCTTATCCTTACCTCCTTTTTGGGCATGACCCTGACGCCGCTTATCGAAGAACGGCGGGGTAAGGATCCCTCCGAGATCACGCTGGATGAGGTGGCCGGACAACTGATGACCTTTATTTTTACCGGGGGCTGGAGTCTGCCCCTGCTGGCAGCCGGTTTTGTGCTCTTCCGGCTGTTTGACATCATTAAACCCTTTGCCATCAACGATGTGCAAAAAATACCCGGCGGTCCGGGAGTCGTGCTCGATGATCTGCTGGCCGGGCTTTATAGCGCCGTCATACTGGCGGTTTTTCATTATTTCGGAGTTTTATGATGGAAAAACTTTATGCGGAAATCATCACCATAGGCAACGAAGTGCTGGCCGGATACACGGTCAACACCAATGCCACTTTTATTTCCAACCGTTTGCGGGAATGCGGTATTGCCGTCAAGTGGGTTACCACCATTGCCGATGAACCCGCGGCCATAAAACAGGCCTGGACATATGCCGCCGGCCGGGCGCGGATTATCGTCACCACCGGCGGGCTGGGCCCCACGCCCGATGACATCACCAAAACATGCATCGCCGATTTTTTCGATGCGCCCCTGGAGAAAAATGAACAGGCCACGGCCAATCTGAAACACTTCTTTGAACACCGCCGCCGAAAAATGACCGGGCTCAACCTCGATCAGGTGCTGGCTCCCAAAGGAGCGGAAATTATCGCCAACCCCATCGGCACCGCCTCGGGGCTGATTATGCGCCGGGACAACCGGGTGTTCGGTTTCTTCCCTGGCGTACCTTCGGAGATGAAGGCCATGCTGACCGAAGGCTTCATCCCCTGGCTGAAGGCACACCTTGAGCTGCCGGAAATTCACACCCGCCTGTTGCGCACCACCGGCATCGCCGAATCCCGCCTGTATGAGATGGTCAGGGATATTGTGGACAGCCATGCGCATTATGCCCTCTCCTTTTTACCTAAACAAACGGGCGTCGACCTGCGCTTTACCCTGGCCGGCGGCGACGCCGCAGAGATCGGACGGTGGCTGGAGTTCATCGCCCGGATACGCCGGAAACTGGATAAATATATCTATACCGACCAGGAGCGGGAACTGCATGACGTGCTGTTGGAACAGCTTGCCCGGCACCGGCTGAGCCTGAGCGTGGCCGAAAGTTTCACCGGCGGACTTATCGGAGACCAGCTCACCGATGTACCCGGCTGTTCACGGGTTTTTCTCGGCGGAATAACCGCTTACGCCAACGAGGCCAAGACAGAACTTTTAGGGGTTGATGAAGCCACGTTACGCAACCATGGCGCCGTTAGTGAACAGACGGTTCTGGAAATGGTACGCGGCGTTCAGAAGCGGTTCGGCAGCGATTGCGCCATCGCCACCACCGGTATCGCCGGACCGGGAGGCGCCACACCGGAAAAACCGGTGGGGCTGAGCTACATTGCCGCCCGCTATAAGGATCATGAAGCGGTTCGTGAATTCCGTTTCGGGGCCAACAACCGCCGCCTGAACAAGTTGCGCGGAGCCATGAGCGGACTGGAAATGTTGCGCCGCCTGCTCAGGGAGCACGGGCAGGGATGATCATGGACGGCGGAGGTGTAAAAAGCGAACGTCTGTTTTTGGCCCTGTATCCGCGGCCGGAGATCGTTTCCCGACTGGAAAAAGAGACGGCGGCCCTGGCCCGCCGGTACCCTTTGCCGGGGTTGCGCTGGATACCCGCTTCCCACCTGCATCTCACCCTGCTCTTTTTGGGGGAGGTGACCAATGAACAGCGGCGGGAACTTATCCCCGGACTGGAACAACTGGCTGACCGGCAGCGGCCGTTTGACATTGCCCCCGCAAGTTATGCCTACTTCCCAAACAGAAAAAGGGCGCGGGTCTTTTACCTGGCCCTAAGGGAAAGCGGGCCCCTACGGGAGCTGGCCGGGGAGATAGGCCATGCCTGCCGGGAAGTGGTAAGCGGCGCTTCGGCAACCGCCTTTCATCCGCACATCACCCTGGCGCGCATGGGCCGCCGCTTTAAAGCACATGACGCCCTGCCCGCGGGCGGGCAGCCCGCTCCCTGGCAGCAAAGGGTCGATAGCTTTCATCTGGTAAAAAGCGATCTCTCGGCCGGCGGAGCAAAGTATACGGTTGTACACACTTTTTTCTTGCCTGAAACGAAATAGTTCGTTAGGTTTCTCCTGTTAACGATCAATCACCATTTCCGGAGTAATATCATGGATCCAAAAATCGACAAAAACAAGGCAGCCGACCTGGCGGTCACCCAAATAGAGCGGCAATTTGGCAAAGGTTCAATCATGAAACTGGGCGATCGCATCAAGGTGGAGGCCAATGTTATCTCTACCGGCTCCATATCCCTGGATGCCGCGCTGGGCATCGGGGGTATCCCCCGCGGGCGCATTACCGAAATTTACGGACCGGAATCCTCGGGGAAAACCACCCTGGCCCTGCATTGCGTGGCCGAAGCGCAAAAAACGGGGGGCCTGGCCGCTTTTGTGGATGCCGAGCATGCCCTGGATCCCACCTATGCCAAAAAGCTGGGAGTGGATACGGCCAACCTGCTGGTCAGCCAGCCCGACAACGGTGAACAGGCTTTGGAAATCGTGGAAACACTGGTACGCAGCGGCGCCCTGGATATTGTCGTTATCGACTCCGTGGCCGCGCTGGTTCCCAAGGCCGAGATTGAAGGCGAGATGGGCGATTCGCACATGGGGCTGCAGGCCCGCCTGATGTCCCAGGCGTTGCGCAAGCTGACCGGCACGGTGAGTAAATCCAACACGGCCGTTATTTTCATCAATCAGGTGCGGGAAAAAATCGGCGTCATGTTCGGCAATCCGGAAACGACCACCGGCGGGCGGGCACTGAAATTTTACACCTCTATTCGCATGGACATCCGCCGCATTGCCACCATCAAGGAAAATAACGAGGTGATGGGCAACCGCACCAAGGTGAAGGTGGTCAAGAACAAAATGGCCCCGCCTTTCCGCGTATGCGAGTTTGATATTATGTATTCCGAAGGCATTTCCCAGGCCGGCGACATTCTCGACCAGGCGGTGATTCACCGGGTGGTGGACAAGGCCGGCACGTGGTTTTCCTATAAAGAGACCCGTCTGGGACAGGGACGGGAAAATGTTAAACGCTTTCTTAAGGAAAATGAAGATATCAAGGAAGCCATTCTGGAAGAGCTAAAGCCGCATATGGGTTTGGGCGAGATCGCCGGGGAAAACGAGAGCCAGGAAGTCCCGGACGATCAAAATTAACACCTTGCAGGCAGACGCCCGAACAGACCGAAGGAAGGAGTAAAAGCGGCGGAAACGAAATCCGCCGCCCTGCCGTTGCGCCGGGAATATCATCATGCCTGAAAACAGCATCAACATCAGCCGGATCGAGCTTGTGTCTCCCCGGCGAAAAATATATGCCCTTTACAGCGACGGGCAACTTTTATGCGAAGTGAGTGAGAACACCCTGGTGCACTTTGCCCTGTATAAAGGCACCGTCCTCTCCACCGGGGAATATGATGAACTTTTGGCCTATCAGGAATTTGATGATTGCCGGCAACAGGCCCTGCGCTATCTTAAAAACCGTCCCCACCTGCGGGAAGAGCTGAAAAACAAGCTGTACCGGAAACAGTTCCGCAAGCCGGTTATCGAACGGGTGTTGCACTATCTGGAGGATAAAAACTACCTCAACGACGCCGAATATATCCGTCTGTTTACGGCGGACGCCTTGCGGGCCGGGAAGCTGGGACCGCTGCGCATCAAACAAAAACTGATGCAAAAAGGAGCGGCCCATGCCCTGATCGACGAGGCCCTGCTTGATTTTTCCGAAGAACGGCAACGGGATGTTTGCCGCCGGCTGGCGCAAAAAAAGATCAGCCAGCTCGCCGGTCTCCCCACCCCGGAACGCCGGAAAAAAGTTACCGCATTTCTTTTGCAACGTGGTTTCTACCATGGCACCATCGAGAGCGTTTTAAGCGACAATACCCCTTAGACCCTGTTTTTCGAAACGCCCGCGGCCGGCCCGGCCGTTCATTGAGGACTAAAACGGCCAATATACCTTTTTCGGTTATTTTTAAAGAGCTTCATCCGATGATAGTCCTAAAGTCCTACACAGGAAAAAGCGGATGACAGATTTACAAATTTATGAAACCATTAAGGGCATCTCTTCCCGCGATATTGAGTTGCGTATCTTTGCCCAGGCCATCCATCAAAACCCGGATGTGGTGGTGATCACCGATTGCAACGGCACCATCGTTTATACCAACCCGCGTTTCACCGAGCTGACCGGCTATACGGCGGAAGAGGCGATCGGGAACAATCCGCGGGTATTGCAATCGGGTGAAATGAAGCAGGAAGTATACAAAGAACTCTGGAGAACCATCCTGAGCGGCCGGGTATGGCACGGGGAATTTAAAAACCGGCGCAAGGACGGCACGACCTTTTGGGAAGAAGCCTCCATCGGCCCGATTTTTAACAATGATGGCGAGATCACCCATTTTGTGGCCATTAAGCATGATATCAGCCAGCGTAAGGAGATGCAGGCGGTCCTGCAAAAAACGGTCACTCAATTCCGCACTCTTACCGCTTCCACGCATGACGCCATCATCGTTATCGATGAAGGCTGTACCATTCATTTATGGAACAACGGCGCCAGTAATTATTTCGGTTATCTGGACCGGGAGGTGGTCGGCAAGTCCCTGAAGGATATACTGCGGGCGGAAGAGACGCCACTAAACCAGTTCCGCAAATGGATCAAAAGTCCCGAAAGAATACAAAAACAGATTGAAACAAAAATACAGCACAAAAACGGTCGGTGGATTCCCGTGGAAATCTCCTTTTCCAACATGAAGATCGAGGATGAGACCTATGCCGTGCTGATCATCCGCAATATTCAGGAACGTAAAAAAAACGAGCAGAAGCTCAGACAGCTTCATTTTCAGAACGAGCAGTTGATCAAGAGTCTGGCTTCCGTGTTGATCGTAACCGACTCCAACGAGAAGGTGATCCGCTGGAACAGCGTGGCCGAGGCCACCTTCGGCATCCCGGCCGAAAAGGTCATCGGCAGGCCGGTCACCAATACCGGTGTGCAGTGGAACTGGGAGAAGGTACTGGAAGCCATCAGCATCTGCCGCCTTGAAAAAAGCATCCAGCATATCTCTGATCTGAACTACACGGGTATCAACGGAAAAACCGGCTTTCTCAATCTCAGTTTCTCACCCTACCCCATCGATAACACGGAATTCCCCGGTTTTATAATCCTGGGTCAGGATATTACCGACCAGAAGGTGATGGAAAGCCAGTTGATGCAAAGCCAGAAACTGGAGTCTATCGGGCAGTTGGCGGCGGGAATCGCCCATGAAATCAACTCCCCCACCCAGTTCGTGGCCGACAACATCTATTTTCTCAATGAAACCTTTACGGATATGAAACCCGTTTTTGATCTGCTTTTCGACATCATCGAAAACAGGGAAAGCAGCTTGCGGGATATCCGTGAACGGCTGACGGAAATCGTTGATGATATCGACTTGCCCTACCTGTTGGAAGAAGTGCCGCAGGCTTTCCGGCAAACCATGGACGGACTGGAACGGGTCAGCACCATCGTGCGCGCCATGAAGCGCTTCTCACACCCCGGGGCCCGGGAAAAACAACCCTTTGACGTTAACGAGGCCATAAAAACCACGGTAATGATCTCCAAGAACGAATGGAAATATGTGGCCGACCTGAAGCTTGAACTTGATGAACACCTGCCGATGGTCAACCTGCTGGTGGATGAGTTTAACCAGGTGATTCTTAATATGATCGTCAACGCGGTTCATGCCATTGCCGACAAGCTGGGTGAAAACGCGGCCGAGAAAGGAACCATCACCATTTCAACGGCCGATGACGGTGACTATGTGCGCATCGAACTGCGGGACTCGGGCCGGGGCATCCCCGGGGATATCATTTCCCGTGTTTTCGACCCCTTTTTCACCACCAAGGAAATTGGGAAAGGGACCGGGCAGGGTCTGGCCATCTCCCATGATATTATTGTAAACAAACATCAGGGTTTTATCGAGGTCGAATCCACCCCCGGTGAGGGAACGATGTTTACCATCCGCCTACCGAAAGGATAAGGAAGCGATAAATGCTGAGTGTATTATTTGTAGATGACGAGCCGAATATTCTGAAAGGCTATAAACGTATTTTTCACGGCAAGCGTAAAAGCTGGCACATCCATTTTGCCGATTCCGGGGCCGCGGCCCTGAAGCTGCTGGAACAAACGGCGGTGGATATCATCATTACCGATATGCGCATGCCCGGGATGGACGGCGCGGAGTTGCTCAACACCATCCGCCTCAGGTATCCGCATATCATCCGCATCATCCTCTCCGGCCAGTCCGATGAAGAGGAGATAATGAATTCCGTGCAGGCCACCCATCAGTTTTTGGCCAAGCCCTCCTCCCCCGCGGCCATTGAAAAGGCTATCGAACGGTCGGTATCCTACGGGGAAAAGATCGACAACGCCAATATCCGGAAGATCATCTCCCGTATCGACCGCCTGCCCAGCCTGCCCGAGCTCTATCTGGAGATCGAAGATATCCTGAAGAATGAGGATTTCAACTTAAACGAACTCGCGGCCATTATGGAAAAAGACATGGCCATGACCGCATCGATTCTTAAACTGGTCAACTCGGCCTTTTTCGGCATTCCGCGCAGGGTAAGCACCATGCGGGAAGCGGTCTCCTATCTGGGGGTGACGCTCATAAAGTCCCTGGTGCTCAATCACAGCCTGTTCAGTGTCAGCAATTCAAACAGCCTTCCGCCCCGCTTTATAAAACAGTTGTGGGAACACAGCAACGAAACGGCGCGCTTTGCCCTGTGCATTGCCCGGCGTTGTTTTGCGGAACAGACCATCATCGATGAAATTACCCTGGCCGCCTCCGTACATGACATCGGCATGCTCATCCTGGCCAATAACCTGCCGGAAACCTTCGGGAAGCTGTTGGAGCATAGTTCCGCCGTCAACCGTCCCCTGCCGGAAATCGAGCGGGAGATTATGCAGACCACCCATGCCGGTATCGGCGCCTATCTGGCCAATCTCTGGTCATTCCCACCGGCCGTGGTCGAACTGATTTTGCACCACCATGACACGGCCCTGAACTACAAGCCGCTATTCGTTTTGCATGTGGCCGATGTTTGTGCCCAGAATAACCTGAACCATAACTTCGGTTTTCCTCAGGAAGTCCTGGATGACAACAGCATGGAAATATTCGACAAGACCGAGGCCTCTATAAAGGAGACCATCAAAGATTGCCAAAGCAAAGGATCATGATAATGAAGAAAAAATATCCTGTTCTGTTTGTGGATGACGAACAAAATATTCTCATTTCCTACAAGCGTAACCTGCGCAAGTATTTCCAGGTGGAAACGGCGGGCAGCGGGCCGGAAGCGCTGGAGTTGATGAAAAGCAAGGGGCCCTTTGCCGTCATCGTCAGCGACATGCAGATGCCGGTGATGAACGGCGCGCAATTTCTGGAAAAAGCGCGGGCCATCGACAAAGACTCCGTGCGCATGGTGCTGACCGGTTTTGCCAACATCGAAAACGCCATCAGCGCCGTGAACAACGGCTTTATCTTCCGCTTCCTGACCAAACCCTGCCCGCCGGAGACACTGATAGCCGCCATTGAGGAGGGCATCCGCCAATACCAGTTGATCCACGCCGAGCGGGAACTGCTGGAAGACACCCTGCAAAACGCCATCGAAGTGCTGACGGCCATCCTCGGCATGGTTAACCCGCAGGCCTTTGGCCGGGCCAGCCGCATCAAGCAATATGTGCATCAAATCGCCGAAATGCTGAAACTCAGGGATATCTGGCAACTGGATATGGCGGCCATGCTGTCGCAAATCGGTTTTGTCACCCTGCCCCCCCATATCCTGGATAAAATCTATAACGGCGAGATGCTGACCGAAAAGGAACGGATCATGCTCGGGGAACACCCGGGCATCGGTGCTTCGCTGATTGAAAAAATACCGCGCATGGATATCATTGCCGCCATCATCCGCGACCAGAACAAGGATTACAAGGAACATACCGCTCCTTCGGCCCTTTCGGCCCGGGAAAAGTTTATCTCGCTCGGGGCACAGATTTTAAAGGTGGTGCTGGCCTTTGATGGCTTTATTTATCGCGGCATGGGTAAAAGCGCGGCCATCAGTATGCTGCAAAGGGATCAAAACGTCTATAACAAACAGATTGTCGCCCTGTTGAGTGATTTGCAGGTATTGGAAAAGGAGCGCATAAAAAAATCGCTGTCCATCGACAAGCTTATTCCGGGAGTGATCACCGAGTTTCCCATCATCAGCAGCAAGGGCAAGATGCTGGTCAACAAGGACATCCAGCTCACCGAGCCCCTGATCCAGCGTTTAAAGGCCTATGACCGTTCCGTGGGTATCCGGCAGCCGCTAAAGGTATTGTTGTAAGGGCGGGTCAGCTTTTCTCTTCGCCGGCCAGCTTATCCTTGACCGCCTGGATAAAGGAGGGGAAAAAGAGCGGTTTTTCAAAAAAGATGTCACGGTGCTCGGTAAGCACATGACTAAAGCCCATGGCATGGGCCGAGACGAGAAAGATGGGGATATGCTTGTACTCCGATTCCGTCAGCCACTCATAAAACTGTATGCCGTTTTCACCGGGCAGACCGATATCGGAAATAACCATGTCGATATCCTTTTCACGCAGCACCTTGCGGGCATCCTGGGTGTTTAAAACCAGTTCCACGTCAAAATGCTCTTTCTCAAAAAATACCTTGACCAGCAGGCCCGATTGATAGTCGTCGTCAATATAAAGAATCGTTTTTTTCTCTGTGCTCATAGGGTCTTCTATTTGTAGTTCAGTTTAAGGTTATGTAAATTGCGCGCCTGTTTTTACGCTTGGCAAGGGCTTTTATTTTATTAAGATAAGTCCAATGGCATCGACAATACAGTCAACAATGATAAAAATACAAAAACATATCTTAAATACAAGTGAGGATTTAGATGCAATCCAATGAAATCCGCCGGCAATTCATAGACTTTTTCCGCGAAAAGGAACACACCTTTGTCAAAAGCGCCTCGGTGGTGCCCCTGGATGATCCCACGCTGCTTTTTACCAACGCCGGGATGAACCAGTTCAAAGACATCTTTTTGGGCAAGGGCGAGCGCAGCTACAAGCGTGCCGTCAATTCCCAGAAATGTATCCGCGTCAGCGGCAAACATAACGATTTGGAAGAGGTGGGCCACGACACCTATCACCACACCTTTTTCGAGATGCTGGGGAACTGGTCCTTTGGCGACTATTATAAAAGGGAGGCCATTGCCTGGGCCTGGGAGCTGCTGACCGAAGTGTGGAAGCTGCCCAAGGAGCGCCTTTACGCCACCGTGTTCGGCGGTCACGACGCCGACGGTCTGGAAGCCGACACCGAAGCCGAGAAACTGTGGAAGGAGGTTACCGACATCGACCCCGGCCATGTGTTGCGCTTTGGCAAGGAGGACAATTTTTGGGAAATGGGCGCCAGCGGTCCCTGCGGCCCCTGTTCCGAAATCCACATCGACCTGACGCCCGATCTGAGCGGCAGGGAACTGGTTAACGCCGGAGTACCGCAGGTGATCGAAATATGGAACCTGGTCTTTATCCAATACAACCGGGATACGCAGGGCAGGTTGTCCCCCCTGCCCGCCCGTCATGTGGATACCGGCGCCGGCTTCGAGCGCATCGTGGCCGTATTGCAAAACAAATCCTCCAACTACGATACCGATGTGTTCAGCCCTTTGTTAACGGCCATCGGCGACATGACCGGCGTCTCCTACGAAAAGAGCCCGGAACAGATTGCCTACCGTGTCATCGCCGACCATGTGCGCATGCTCAGCTTCTCCATTGCCGACGGCGGCATGCCCTCCAACGAGGGGCGCGGTTATGTGATGCGCCGCATTTTACGCCGGGCCGCCCGCTACGGCCGCAAGCTCAATTTTTCCCAACCCTTTTTATACAAGCTGGTGCCGGTGCTGGCCGCGCAGATGGGTGAAGCCTATCCCGAGCTGCGGGAACGTCAGGATCATATCGTTAAGATCATAAAATCGGAAGAGGAGCAGTTCAACCGCACCCTGGATCGCGGGCTGGATATCTTTGCTAAAATCGAGGCCGGACTGCGGCAGCGGGGAGAGAAAACCGTTCCCGGAGAGGAGGTGTTTAAACTGTACGACACCTACGGCTTTCCCGTCGATCTTACGCGCGTTATCGCCGGGGAAAAGGGGCTGGAGATCGATATGCCCGGTTTTGAAAAGGCCATGGCCGCCCAACGGGAGCGGGCCCGCGCCTCGGCCAAATTCAACGCCGAGGAGGTGCAAAGCGACGCCTGGGTGGTGCTGAGCACCGGCGAGGACTCGCGGTTTATCGGCTATGACACCACCGCCGCCGAAACGGAGATCAGCCGCTATCTGGTCAAAGAAGATGCTATATTGGTGCGGCTGAAGGAGACGCCCTTTTATGCCGAAGCGGGTGGTCAGGTGGGCGATACGGGCCTGATCCGCGGAAAGGATTTTGAGCTGCGGGTTACCGATACCCAAAAGCAGGGCGAGGCCATCATCCACCATTGTGCCCCGCTGGCGGGTTTTAAACCTGCCGAAGCCGCCGTTAGCGCGCGCGTAACGGATGACGCGCGCCGGCGTACCATTAAAAACCACACGGCCACCCATTTGCTGCAGGCCGCCCTGCAACAGGTGTTGGGCGATCATGTGCATCAGGCCGGATCGCTGGTGGATCCGGAGCGGCTGCGCTTTGACTTTACCCATTTTGAAAAAATCGAAGAGCGGCAACTGCGGGAGGTGGAACGGATCGTCAACGGCGAGATTCAGAAAAACACGCCGCTGGACATTCGTCGTAAAAAGTTTGACGAGGCGAAAAACGAGGGGGCCATGGCCCTGTTCGGCGAAAAATACGGCGATGTGGTGCGCACGGTGCGCATAGGTGATTTCAGTTATGAACTGTGCGGCGGCACCCATGTGCGGGCCACGGGCGAGATCGGTCTGTTCCTGATCACCCAGGAGAGCAGCATCGCCTCCGGGGTGCGGCGCATCGAGGCCGTCACCGGCCCGGCAGCCGTGGAACTGGCCCAGCAGGCCCGCGCCGCCCTGCAAAAAAGCGGTCAACTGCTCAACACCGCCCCGGAGGAGGTTGCCGCCAAAATCGAAACCGTGTTGGAAGAAAAGCGGCGCCTGGAGAAGGAACTGAAGGAGAGCAGGAGCCAACAACTGCTGGCCAATTTGGATGGCATATTAAAGGAGGCGGAGCAAAAGAACGGCCATGCCGTTATCACGCACACGCTGAAGGATGTGGAGATGAACGCCCTTAAGGATCTGGGGGATCGCCTGCGGCAAAAGGCGCCGGACAGCGTGGGTCTGATCGCCGCCACCAACGGTGACAAACTGGCCTTTATGGTTTTTGTCGGCGATCAACTGCTGGACAAATACAAGGCGGGCGATCTGGTGCGTGAGGTGGCCAGGGCCGCCGGCGGCGGCGGGGGCGGCCGGCCCCATCTGGCCACGGCCGGCGCCAGGGATGTTGCCAAAATGGACGAGGCCCTTAAGCGCTTCCGTGAGTTGATTTAAGCACAAGGCCTTTCATATTGTATGGCGCGTGGCTGTTGAAAAAGTCCCGCGCCTTTTTTTTTACCCCTCCTTTCCGCCTTCCGAACGTATGCAAATAAACTTTGAAGCTTTTTGGCCCTGCATTATATTGTAAAAAAGGGCGGGAATATCCCTTGGCATGGGCATTCCCGGGATAAACGAAACGAACAAAGACATATATCCGCGCTAAACCCGCCTGCCTCGGGCACGGGGCAATGCGTTTAGCAAGATGTTGGGTGTATTAAGTTAATTCACTTTAGGTTTAGTTATGAAGGATGTTTCAATAAAAGTTGCTAATTATAAATGTTTTGGTGCAGAACCCCAAGGATTTAACTATATTATGCCTATTAAT
>WGCN01000209.1 GCA_015493745.1 Calditrichales bacterium | reverse complement strand
GTAAAAAAGTATGCTGTGATAGCGCTGAGGGCCGGTCTGTTTTTCCGTCATGATGCAGCGGTGAGCCGGCAGCATTAAAAAGTGGTCGTTGATGATATGCGTGTGGCCGGCCGGGTAAAAAACGCTTTTGCGCCCCTCTCTTAAAAAGCTGAACAGGGGATAGCGCAGATGGATTTTCAGGCTTTGGCCGCTACCCGTGCTGAAATAGTCTTCCACGGCAATGCGGGGCGGTTGTTGCCGGTGGCCGGGAGAAAAATCATCGGGCAGGGTAAACGTATTCATAAAGCCTCATGTTAGGAACGGATCGCAAAACAGCGTTAACCGAATCTATACAATTTGCCTTATGATTTCTACTCATTTTCTCCGGGATTGACCCACTCGTTATCCAGCAGGTTCTCCTTGGTGTAACGGCGGTTGATCTCATCCCGGGATATGGTGCCCAGGAATTTCATATTTTTTTCCGATTCCACCACCGGCAGCAATTCATAATCGTCGATTTCCATTTTGCGCAGGGCCTCGCCCAGGCTGTTTTGGGGTTCCAGCACAAACACATTCTCGCTCATGATGTCCGTGGCCAGCAGCAAGGGGGCGACCTCACGCTCAAAGATAATCGGCCGCAGATCGCGCATGGTGATGATGCCCACCACCTGCCGGGCGCGGTTGAGTACGGGGAAGGTGGAACGGCTGGATTGCATCATGATTTTAATGATATCCTCGATGGGCGTATGTTCATAAATCACCGTGGGATTTTTATTGATAAAGGGGCCGATGGTCAACCGCTCCAGCACATCCTTGTTGCGGCCGCCGAAAACCCGTTTGGATATTTGCGAAATGCGCATGGTATAGATGGAATCCTTTAAAATCCAGCGGGCGGTGATGGTGGCGGTAACGGTACCCAGCATCAGGGGCAGAATAATCTGATAGTCGCGGGTGATCTCAAAGATGATCAGAAAAGCAGACAGCGGGGCGTGGATGGTACCGGCCACGATAACCCCCATGCCCACCAGGGCGTAGGCGCCGGCCGGGGCGCTGTCCGGGAAAAACATCCCCACCAGGCTACCGAACAGGGCGCCGAACATGGCGCCGATAAAGAGGGATGGTGTGAACAGGCCGCCCGTGCCCCCGGAGCCGAGGGTAAAAGAGGTGGCCAGTATTTTGGCGAACATCAGCCCGGCCAGCAGCCAGATATCGGTGGCGCCGGTCAGGGCGGTGTAGGTGGCGCTGTCATCAAAGCCGTACAGTTCCGGCATCTTCCAGGCGACCAGTCCGGCCAGCAGACCGCCCAGCGCGGGTTTGACAAACGCGGGCAGTTTCAGTTTGTCTTCAAAAAAATCTTCCACCCAATAAAGCGTTTTTATAAAAAGAACAGATAAAACGCCGCCCAGGATACCCATCAGCAGATAAAAGGGATATTCCGCCGGGCTGGCCAGCGAATAGGAAGGGATGTTAAACAGGGGACTGCTACCCACCAGGTAACGGGCCATGGCCGTGGCAATAACCGAGGAGATGACGATGGGGGTGAAGACGGCCAGGCTGAAATCGGCGGCCAGGATAATCTCTATGGAGAAAAGCACGCCGGCGATGGGCGCGTTGAACACGGCCGCCAGTCCGGCGGCGGCGCCACAGCCCACCAAAATTTTTAAACGCTTTTGCGATACTCTTAAAAACTGGCCGATGCTGGAACCGATGGCCGCGCCGATCTGTACGATGGGCCCTTCCTTGCCCGCCGAGCCGCCCGAGCCGATGGTCAAACCGGAATTGATGGAGGTCAGCACGGATACCCGCTTACGGATAATGCCGCCCTTGACGGCCACCGCCTCCATCACCCCCGGAATGCCGTGCCCCTTGACTTCCGGGGAGAATTTCCAGGTAAGCAGGCCGACGATCAGACCGCCAATGGCGGGAAAGACAATGCGCAGGCTCTCATACTCCTGGAAAAAGCTCTTTTCTCCCACTTCCACAAACAGCCCGTGATGCACCCCTTCAACGATCAGGTTTAAAACATAGGCGCCCACGCCGGTCAGCAGGCCGACCAGGGCGGCCAGAAGCATCAGGTACAGGTCGGCCGGCGCGTCCAGTTTGTAAAAAAGACGCAACAGCTTTATCTGTATCTGGCGAATGCGTTCAAAAGCGCTCACGTTATAAGCGGCCTTCCTTTTTCAGTGTACGGCTTCAAATTTTTGAATAGCCGCAAATATACGCAATTTACAGACCGATCGCATTATTATAGCGCCGCGGACGGTAAAAGAACATGGCATGATCATTCCGCTTCCGTGGATGACACCGAACCCGGAAAAGGGTTGTTTTGGCAATCGTGTTCTCTAAGGGAAAGATTATTTACCCAGTTTGAGAATATTCAGGGCCCCGCGTATAACGATAACAAACACAATGGCCCCCACAATCAGGTCGGGAAGGCCCGAGCCGCTTAGCAGCACCAACACCCCGGCCAGGATAACCCCGCCGTTGATGATGACGTCGTTGGAGGTAAAGATCATGCTGGCCTGCATGTGGGCCTCTTCGCTTTTCGATTTCTGCAAAAGATAAAGGCAATAGCCGTTGGCCATCAGGGCCAGAACGGAGACAATGATCATCACCTGAAAATCCGGCGCTTCTTCCAGACCGATAAAGCGGCGCACAACCTCGGCAAAGCCGGCCAGGGCCAGAATCATCTGCACATATCCGCTGATACGGGCAATGCGCTTTTTAAGCAGCGCGCCGCCGCCCACCGCCAGCAGGCTCAGGCCGTACACGCCGGCGTCCGCCAGCATATCCAGGCTGTCGGCAATCAGACCCATGGAGTCCGCCAGCCAGCCGCTCAACATCTCGATTATAAAAAAGGCCAGGTTTATGGCCAGCACCGTCCACAACAGACGCCGCTGTTGCTCCGGATTTTCCCCGCCGCCCTCAAAATCCACCGTAAGACTGTCCACCAGACTGCTGTTATAGTTCAGGCTCCGCAGCCGCTCGTCAATCAGCGCAAGGTGCTCCTTATGGTAAACATGCAGCGTCCTCCCCGGAATATCGAACTCCAGTTGTTCTATGCCCGGAACATCATCCAGCTTCATGCGGATCATATTTTCCTCCGAGGGACAATCCATCTTTTCTATTTTAAAGGTCGATTTTGTAATTGTTTTTTTTGCCGCCATCTTTATCCGCCGTTTATTGTAAAAAGCATAAAGGTAACGGATTTTATCACAATAAAAAAGCGGCCTTCCGGGCCGGACGGTTTCTTTTACGGTTGTAATTTTTTTACCCTTTTTGTAACCCCGCCGCCTGTTCCCGCATCAATGGCAGTAATTGAAGAAAGAAAAAATCATATCGGGAGAAGCGATGATACAGCATTTAGAGGCGGATGAAGCCAGGCAAAAGTTTGACGAAAAAGTGGAGTTTATCGATGTGCGCGAGCGCCATGAACATCAGCAGGTGCGCATACCCGGCTCCAAAATTATTCCCCTCAGCGAAATGAACCGCCGCTGGGAAGAGATTCCCCGGGATCGTCCGGTGGTAATCTACTGTCAGTCGGGCAACCGCAGCGCCAGTCTGATCATGCAACTGAATCAGATGGGTTTTGAAAACCTTTATAATTTATACGGTGGCATCATCAGCTGGTATCAAAACCGGCACCCCGTCGATTTTGGGGCCGTTGAAGCAGCGGGTTGATGAAAGAGCGTTTATTCCTTCTGCCGGAACTGTTGTTCCTGATCAGCGTGGGGCTGCACCTGGGTGTGGCCTTTTCTTTTTACTATCCCGGCTCCCTGGTGGTTGTGCCCCTTACGGCCGGGATGTTTTTGGCCTGGCTTTTTAGCAGCCGCCTCATCGCCGCCATCATACGGGCCACTCCGGATGACGCCTCCCCCTTTGCTTACCTGGGTTCCCTTATTGATCACCTGTATAAATATCCGTTGATTTTTATTTTGCTCTATGCCCTGAGCAATTTTTTTATGAGCCTTTCACCGGCTCCCGCCGGCAGCGGCCTGTTCGACCTGAATATCACCCCGCAAAAGCTGCGCGGCCTGAGCGGTTTTTGGATATTTTTTTACGCCCTGGCCGTAGTGATGCGCCGGGCCGGAAGGAAGTTCGGAAAATAGCAGGCTTTTAATCCCTGCCCGGGCGCCACTTATTTTTTACCTTGAATATAAGTTCAGGACGGATATATTTACCGTAAAGCTTTAGGCAAAACACTGCTTAAATAAATATAAACGATATTGCGATATAATTTGTCTTTTTTGGGTAATTATATTGCGTTATAAAAAGAAAGCTTTATATTCATCCATTCAGCGCGGTTTGAGGGGGCCGGCTGTTTAACGGAGGTGTGATTTTATGCCGAACTCTTTTCCGCCCCTTGCAATTCAACCGGGATATGTACACCCC
>WGCN01000208.1 GCA_015493745.1 Calditrichales bacterium | reverse complement strand
TTGCTGGGCAGCGATCCGCAACTGGCGCGTTTTAACGATCTTTCGCCGGCGCTGCGGGAACGGGAAAGCTATTTTATGAAAAACAGCTTAAAAGGAATGCTGTCCGCCGCCCGTGAAGAGATCAATTGAGGTGTGAAAGATCGCTCTCTTCCTGCAGATTTTTGTATAGTTGAATCCGTGAAAAATCCTTGAGGTTGGTGATCAGCTTTTGCTCTTCATAGCGACGAAGCTCATCCTCGTAGAAGCGTTTTATATAAGGATAGTGTGCCGGATTGCTCAGCGCTTTTCCTTTGATACGTTTAATGTTCATTTCGTGTACCTTTTGTTTGTAATTGTTAACTTTTTGATTCCTAACCGTTTGAATGATCAGCAGGCTTGAGAATGACAGAATCAAGATCAATAAAACCAAATCCATTTGCATACCTTCATTCTTGAACTGATTTAATAGTCGTCCGCCGGACTTTTTTATTAAATGATCCGGCGGATTGGGGGGAAATTTACCACCTTATGATAATAAATCATCCTCTTCTTCGCGGCCGCATACTAAAGCGCTACAAACGCTTTTTGGCCGATGTCCGTCTGGACGACGGCCGGGAGCTGACGGTGCATTGCGCCAACTCGGGAAGCATGCGCGGCTGTTGGGCGCCGGGCTGGCCCTGCGTGATCAGCGACAGCGAAAACCCCAAAAGAAAATTGCGCCACACCCTGGAAATGACCCATAACGGATCGTGTTGGATCGGGGTAAATACACAACATCCCAACCCCCTGGCCGAAGAGGCCATCCGCGCCGGACTTATTGAGCCGCTACGGGGCTACCCGGAAATCTACCGCGAGCGCAAATACGGTGGGAACAGCCGCATCGACTTGCTGCTGCAAAACAAAACGGAACGGGTATATGTGGAGGTAAAAAGCGTCACCCTGGTGGAAAAGGGCTATTATGCTTTTCCCGACGCGGTAACCGCCCGGGGCTTAAAACATCTTCGCGAGTTGGCGGCGGTAAAACAGGCGGGTCACCGGGCCGTTATGCTGTTTATCATCCAAAGGAGCGACGGCCGCTGCTTTACACCCGCCGGGCATATCGATCCGGATTATGCCGCCATGTTGCGCGAGGCGGAAAACCATGGGGTGGAAATCCTCTGTTACCGGGCCGGGGTATACCCCGGGGAGATAAGGATCGAGGAGCGCGTGGATTACTGCTATCAGCCGGCGGAAACCCTTGCCGGGGATTAAAAGGCGCCGCTGTCCACATCCTTTATAAAACGGATAAGGCCCCGGTAGTAGGTTTCCTGGTCGTCATACATGGACATGTGGCTGCCCCGGGAGCAAAAAAGGTAGCGGCCCCGTTGTACTTCTCCGGCCATCCATTCCATGTGTTTGGGGTCCATGGTGTCATAGGCCCCGCCGATGGTTAAGACCGGTACGGTCAGTTTACCCAAATCCTTGCTGCGATCCCAGTTTTTCAGGGTGGCGTCACCGGCGATGCCAAACTCGCTGGGGCCCTGCATCATCACATAAATTTGGCTGTTCATGTATTTAAAAGATCGTACCACCGGCTCCGGCCATTGAGCCAGGGGCATGCGCAGCACATGCTCGGGATAGTAATAGCTCTCTATCAGTTGCAAATAGCGGGGGTTGCCGTAATCGCCGGCCTTTTCCAGGGCCTTGATTTCCTTTAAAACCTCCGGAGGCAGTTGCGGCCCCAGCACCTTTTCCGCGTACTCCATATATTGCGGTATGGATGAGACCATGTTGGAGATGATCAGTCCCTTAAGGTTTTGCTGATACTTCAGGGCATATTCCATGGCCAGTATACCGCCCCAGGAGTGTCCCAAAAGATAGAAGTTATCTTTATTCAGCCCCAGGGCCTGCCGTACCTGCTCCACCTCTTCCACAAAACGTTCGATATTCCACAGGGAAGTGTCGGCGGGATTGTCGCTGTTCATGGAGCCCAGTTGATCGTAATAATAGTATTCGATGCCCGCCGCCGGAAAGTAGCTGTCGGTGCATTCAAAATAGGCATGATTGGCGCCCGGGCCGCCATGCAGCAACAGCACTTTCATGCGCGGATTGTTGCCCACGCGCTTGGTCCACACATTAAAGGTGCCTTTGGGGGTGCTTACCGGGATCATGCGGATGCCGCCGCTCAGGCGATCCTTTTTCTGACTGTAATCCAGATAGCGGGCCGTGGAGCCGGTTTCCGTGCGACAGGCGCCGAAGAGCAGTATAAGCGCCAGGGCCATTATAGAAAATAGTTTTTTTACCGGAAGCGGATGTTTCATGGCTTCTCCTAAATTAGATGTACGCATTAATGATAGCGGATGATCTCCACCCGTTCCAGGGTCATCAACACCCCGGCGCCGCTGCTTTCGATCATCTCCTCAAAGGCGGCGATGGCTTCCTTCATGCGGCTTTCGGTGTCGGCCAGCTCGATAACTATGGGCAGGTCTTCGGACAGGCGCAATATTTTGGCCCGGTGTATGCGGCTGGCGGCGCCGAAACCTTCGATGCCGCGCAAAACGGTCACACCCGCCATATTCATTTCATGGGCCTTGCGCACAATGGCCTCATATAAAAGCTGACCGTTAATACGGTCGGATTCGCCGATAAAGATGCGCAGCAGTTTTCCCGTACCTTCTATTTTCATAACTCCTCCCCTTAAAGCATGCGTGCCAGGCTTATGCCCGCCCAGACCGCAATCAGTGTGAGTAGCACATTCAGCACAATATTCAGCCCCGCCAGCAGCATCTGACCGTCCTGCAGATACTGGAACGTTTCCCAGGAGAATGTGGAAAAGGTGGTCAGCGCGCCCATCATACCCACGGCGATAAAAGAACGCCACATGGGGTCGAGGGCCAGCCGCTGCCCGGAAAGATACAAAAATCCCCCCAAAATAAAGCTGCCGATCACATTTACCGCCAAAGTGCCGTAGGGCAGGGTGCTGCCCGTTAGTCTGTATACCCATCCCGAAAGCAGATAACGCAGGATGGCCCCCAAAAAACCACCCGCTCCAATGATTAATAGTTGCATTGCTTAGTCCGTTTCCTGAAAACTTTAGCCAAATCTTGCTTTATTTTTTATTAAAAACAAATATAATGTTATTCGTCACAACTTTTTCAGCAAAACTCTTATATTAGATGATTATTTTTTTTAACATCATTGGAGGAGTGCCATGCGTTTATTCGTTTTTTTACTGTTTTTATTCTTTACCGGTCTTTTGTCGGCCCAGACGATTGACCGCACCTATTACTATCATGGGCAGGCGGTAACGCTGAATATTGAGTCCAACCGCTTGTCGGTAAGCTTTTACAATGAAGCGGACGCATTGAACGACGTCAACCTGCTGAGCGGCGTTCTGGGCGGGCTTCTTTCCGAAACAAAAAAGATGTATGGCACAACCCAACGGCAAATCAAATTGACGCAAGGTTTAAGCGAAAGTCAAATCTCCTCTTATATAGATCAGTTGAATGCCCTGCCGCAGGTTAAAATGGCCGCGCCGGTTTTGCGCTATAATAATGTACGCCAGGCGGTGGACAATAAATTTCTGGTACGTTTCAGCGCCTCGGCCACCCAGGCGGAGATCGACCAGCTTAACAATGACCTGGGCGGAACCCTGGTTCGGCAGATTGCCGTGGACACCTGGTTGCTGGAGATGGATAAGTCCGCCGGCATTACGGGTATCACCGCCTCCAATCAGTATGCCTCTTCGTCGATCGTGGAGTGGGCACAGCCGCACTTCATCTATCTGGAGGGCGATTTGCTGAACGCCACGGTTAACGACGCCCTGCACCCCCAGCAATGGGCCCATGTAAACAACGGCCAGACCGTTGACACCGGCGGCACGCCTTCCACCGTGCGCGCCACACCCGGTTCGGACATGGATGTGGACAAGGCCTGGGACCTGCTTCCCGGCGGCAACAGCGCCGTCATCGTGGCCGTGATTGACTCCGGCGTGGATCTGCAACACCCCGATCTGGATGACAACCTGGTGACCGGCGCCGACTACAGCGGCGACAATGACGGCCCCGACGCTCCGGGCGATGAAGCCCACGGCACCAACGTGGCCGGCATCATTGCCGCCGAGGGCAACAACAGCATCGGCGTGGCCGGAATTGCCTATAACAGCAAGATCATGCCCATTCAGATTTTTAACAGCTCCGGCAGCGCCAGCAATGCCGACATCCCGGGCGCCATCGACTTTGCCTGGCAGAACGGCGCTTCCGTGCTTAACAACAGCTGGGGCGGCGGCTCTCCCGATCAGGCCATTGAGGACGCCATCTCCCGCGCCAAAACCCAGGGCCGCAACGGCAAGGGCAGCATCGTGCTCTTTTCCAGCGGCAACGGCAGTAACGCCAATGTCAACTATCCCGCTTATCTGACCACCGTGCTGGCCGTTGGCGCCACCAATATGCACAGTGAAAAGAAAAACATCGGCAGCAGCGACTATCAGCGCTGGTGGGGCGGCAATTACGGCTCCGAGCTGGATATCTCCGCGCCGACCATCGTATACACCACCGATATCATCGGCTCGGCCGGATACAACACCGACGCCGGTTCCGCCGGAGACTACTATTCCACCTTTAACGGCACCTCGGCCGCCTGTCCCAACGCCTCCGGGGTAACCGCGCTGATTGTGGGCGCCGACACCAATCTGACCGCCGTACAGGTGGAAAATATCCTGAAAAGCACCGCCGACAAGATCGACTTTTATTCCTATGACGCCAATGGCTGGAACAAGCATTTGGGCTATGGCAGCGTTAACGCCTATCAGGCCGTATTAAAAGCCCTCGGCAACGACGGTGACGATCCGCTTATTCAGCATACGCCCGAGCAGTCGTCCAACAATACGGCGGCGCGCACCATCAGCGCCACCATCACGGACGCCAACGGGCTCACTTCGGCCAGCCTTACCTACCGCACCATCGCCGGCGTGGATACCAGCGCCTGGACAACCGTCACCGACGCCAACGGTCCCAGCGGCGATGTTTATGAGTTTGTCATTCCCGGTCAAACCCTGGGCACTCAGGTGCAGTATTATATCAGCGCCACGGAAAATACGCCTCAGGCCCTCACCGCCAAGTTTCCCTTCGGCGAGGAAACTTTTACCGGCCAGCCCAAAGCCTTTCGTTACTGGGTGGCAAACCTTTCCCAGGTTACCTACACAAAAATCGACGGCCAGAGCTGGGGACTTCTCTCGGCGGGCAGCAAGCTTTCCACATTGACCATAAATGACAACTTTACCATCATCGACCTCAATGTTACCCTGAATATCGACGGCAGCATACCCAGTTTTACCATCGATATCGAAGACCCGGGCAACCAGGGCGCCGGCATCGCCACCAACAATGCCGGAACCGCTTACACCAACACGGTGACCGATGACGAGGCCACCACCGCCTTTGTGGACGGCAGCAGCCCCTATACCGGTTCCTTTGAGCCGGATAACACCCTGCGTTACTTTGACGGCCGTAAAACCCAGGGCACGTGGACGCTGCGCGTCTATGACGACAGCTATTTTAATAATGGCGGAACCATAAACGACTGGAGCCTGACGATTACTTATACCTTAGATGACGCCAGTCTGCCGGTGGAGTTGAGCAGTTTTACCGCTTCGGCCACGCCGGAAAGCGTGGAACTGAAATGGGAAACCCGGTCCGAGGTGGAGAACAGCGGTTTTATCCTGGAGCGGGCCACGGCCGAGGATGGCCCCTTTGTGGAAATCGCCGATTTTAACAGCGATGACCGGCTGCGCGGGCAGGGCAACTCCTCCCAGGGCAAGAAATACAATTACACTGATAACGGCGTTGAAGCCGGTACCAAGTACTGGTATCGTCTGTATGACCAGGATATCAACGGCGTTCGCAATCAAAGCGCCGCGCTAAGTGTGCAAACGCCGCTGGCGGAAGGTGTAGATGTGGAGGGTTCGCTGATACCTTCCGTGTTTGCCCTGTCGCAAAACTATCCCAACCCCTTTAATCCGGTGACCCGTTTCCGCATAGACGTCCCGGCCACAAAGGAGGCGCAGGTGGCCCGCGTGGAAGTATATGATCTTCTGGGAAGACTGGTTAAAACCATTTACAACGGAACGCTGGCCCCGGGCAGCTATACCATGCAATGGAACGGTCTGAATGAACAGGGCGGCAAGGCGCCCAGCGGTTTTTATATCTACCGTTACCAATCTCAGAATTTTCAGAGTGTGAAAAGGATGCTCCTTTTAAAGTAAACATCCGTTCTGTTTTAAAGCCCGCCTCTGGCGGGCTTTTTTTTTGGCCCGGGTGCAATACTTTGTTGTCCCGGCTTTCAAGCCGTGGGACCAGGAGCCTCCTTCGGCTCCCCGCGCTCCAGCGCAACCAGCCCGGACAAAAGGGCACACACTACTTTAATATGAGGAAATAAATTTTAAGACTTTACCCGATACGGACTTCTTTGCTTTCGTGATACAAATACCCGTATATCTTCCTGCAAAGATGGTCAAAATCATTGTGGCTTTGTCCGGGATACGGATATCTTCATATTAAACCGCGGAAGAGAGTCCGCGCGGACAATATCCGGCGGGAAAGGAGCGGTTTTTAATCGTCCCGAAAAACTATTGAACGGTAACCGTAACCACGGCCGAACTGCCGACATTACCGGCGGCGTCATAGGCTTTCAGATAAACCGAATGTAACTGTCCGTCGGCGTAGGCGGCCGTATTCCAGGAATAGTTATAGGGCGGCGAGGTATCCGTGGCCTTAAGCTGTCCGTCGATATAAAATTCCACCCTGGTCACCGCTTCATTATCCTGCGCGTCACCGCTGACATTTACCGTACCGCTGACAACGATACCGGCCAGGGGATAAAGTACGGCCACGGTGGGCGGCGTCAGGTCATTTGAGTTCCCGGTGGAAAGGAAAATGGTGGTCAGGCCGGATGAACCGACATTGCCGCCGGCGTCATAGGCGCGGGCATAAAGGCTGTGGTTGCTGTTATCGGCGATGCTCGTCGGGTCCCAGTTCAGGCTGTAGGGAAAGGTATTGTCCGTGGCCAGCAATTGGCCGTCAAAATAAAACTCCACCTTTTCAATGGTTCCGTCATCGGTGGCTTCGGCGGCCACGGTTATGGGCTGGTAAATCACCTGTCCCGGCAGGGGGCTGGCCAGGTAAACAATGGGAGCTGTTACGTCAACGGTGCTGTCGCTGATGGCCAAAACCGTGACAATGGGTGACTGGGAACTGTTGCCGGAAAGATCATAGACCTTGGTAAACAGGGAATGGCTTTGGCCGTCCAGATAGGGTGCGGTATCCCAGCTAAAGGCGTAGGGGGCATTGGAGTCACTGCCGTAATAAACGCCGTCGATATAAAGCTCAACCAGGGAGACGCCCTTGTTGTCGGAGGCTTCCACACGCACTTCTACCGTATCGCGCACGGTTTGCCCTTCCAGCGGATAGGTGATCTGGCTGCTGGGGGCGGTTTGATCGCTGCTGGGAAAAACACTCACGGTAACCGGGGCGGAAAGGGTGCTGTTGCCGCCGCCGTCAAAGGCCTTGGCATAAATCACATGGCTCAGCGAATCGGCCCAGGGCAGGCTGTTCCAGTTATAATGATAGGGGTAGCTGGCGTCCAGCCCCACGGAATCACCGTCGATAAAAAAGGCCACTTTCTGTATGGAGCGTTCATCCACGGCGGTGGCAGTGATGCGCACCATGCCGGCCACCACCTGTCCCGGCTGGGGGTTGAGCAGGGACACCGACGGCGGAATAATGTCGTCGCTGTCGCTGATGATGAATCTTACCAGCGGGGAATAACCGATGTTGCCTTCCTTGTCTTCGGCCGTGGCCTGGGCCACATGTTCCTGCTTATCCTGCAGGCCGGTAATATCCATATCGACCAAAAAAGGCTCCTTGGTCGCCGTGCCCACCAGATTGCCATCCAGATAAAGGGATACCTTGACCACGGCTTCGGCGTCGGTGGCTTCAATGCGCGCCTGGATATTCTCCGAAATGATCGCCCCGTCATAGGGGAAAAGAAGCAGGGTCACCGGCGGCACGATATCCGACGGTTCGGGCAGTTGACAACTGTTTACGGTTAAAAAAACTGAAAGAATGACCAGAAGTCTTTTAAACATCGGGAACGCTCCTCTATTCACATCTTATGTGTAACACCATGTTTATGCCTATAGTCGTAGAACTTTTTCAAAAAATGAGAATAATTTCCAAGAAGCTAATCTACGGCGCCTCTCCGGAGCGATGGTGATAAAGACCACAGTCGGCAGCCCCGGGAAACGGGAGCCCCGGTTTCCGGAGAGAAGAGGGATTTCTTTATTTTTCTGGTTTACAATTATTTTATTTGGATACCTAAAAGCACTATATTCCAAAGTTTATTCCTATCCATTTTAACCCGATCCGGTTGATTCCCTTTCGAGTGAAAGGGGTCATTTTTTTAGCAGGAGATTGTTCCGAATGTCGAAGACGATTGAAAAAGTTTATAATCCGAAAGATGTGGAAGACAAGTGGTATGCCGTCTGGCAAGAGAAAGGCTATTTTCATGCCCGGGTAAACCCGCAAAAAAAGCCTTATACCATCGTCATTCCGCCACCCAATGTGACCGACCGGCTGCACATGGGGCATGCCTTTAACAATTCCATTCAGGATATCCTGATCCGCTATAAGCGCAAGGCCGGTTTCGAGGCCCTGTGGGTGCCGGGTACCGATCACGCCGGCATTGCCACCCAGGCCGTGGTGGAGCGCGATCTGAAAAAAAAGGAAGGCAAGAGCCGTCACGATCTGGGCCGGGAGGCTTTTCTGGAGCGGGTATGGGCCTGGAAGGAGAAACATGGCAGCACCATCACCGAGCAGCTTAAAAAGCTGGGCTGTTCCCTGGACTGGGAGCGCGAACGCTTTACCATGGATGAAGGACTTTCCCGTGCCGTGCAGGAAGTCTTTATCCGACTCTACAACAAAGGGCTGATCTATAAGGGGCAGCGCATCGTTAACTGGGACCCCGCCTCGGGCACGGCCCTGGCCGATGACGAGGTGGATCATAAGGAGGTGCGGGGTAAGCTCTACCATATCACCTATAAGTTTAAGGACTCCGATGAAACAATCACCGTGGCCACCACCCGGCCGGAAACGCTTTTGGGCGATACCGGCGTGGCCATCGCCCCCGATGATGAAGACAAGCAGCACCTGATCGGGCGCGAGGTGATTATTCCCTTTGTAAACCGGCCGGTTAAGATATTTGCCGACAGCCATGTGGATAAGGAGTTTGGTTCCGGTTTTGTAAAGGCCACTCCGGCTCATGATCCCAATGACTTTGAGATGGGCCGGCGTCACAATCTGGATCAGATCATCATGCTGGATAAGAACGGGCACGTTTTGCCGGTGTGTCAAAAAGTTAAGGGCAGTGAAAGAAGAGATGAACTGCCGGTACCGGAGTTTCTGGCCGGTCTGGATCGTTTTGAAGCGCGTAAAAAAATTGTTGAGGCGCTTGAGGAGATGGGACAACTGGTTAAGGTGGAAGAGCATACCCACGCCGTGGGCCACAGCTACCGCTCCCATGTACCGATCGAGCCCTATCTTTCCGAACAGTGGTTTGTAAAAATGGAAGAGCTGGCCCGTCCGGCCCTGGAGGCGGTGGAGTCGGGCAAGGTAAAACTGCACCCTCCCGGCCGTTTTGAAAACACCTATCGCCATTGGATGAACAATATCCGCGACTGGTGTATTTCGCGCCAGCTTTGGTGGGGCCATCGCATCCCGGCCTGGTACAATGAAGCCGGTGAAGTCAAGGTGTGCGTGGAAGACCCCTCCACCCCGGATGAAAAGTGGACGCAGGACCCCGATGTGCTGGATACCTGGTTTTCCTCGCAACTGTGGCCTTTTTCCACCCTGGGCTGGCCCGACGAAACCCCGGAGCTGAACTATTTCTATCCTACCTCCACGTTGGTGACCGGTCCCGATATCATCTTTTTCTGGGTGGCGCGCATGATCATGGCCGGCCTGGAATTCCGGGGAGAGATTCCTTTTAAGGATGTCTTTTTCAACGGCATCGTCCGTGACGAAAAGGGACGTAAGATGAGCAAATCCCTGGGCAACGGCATCGATCCCCTGCTGATGGTGGATCTGTTCAGCGCCGACGCCGTGCGTTTTACGCTGATCATGATGAGTGCCGAGGGACAGGATTTGAACCTTAGCGAAAAAAGCTTTGAAACCGGACGCAACTTCTCCAATAAAATCTGGAATGCCTTCCGCTTTTTAAGCATGAATCTGGATGAGGATTTCAGCACCGGCTTTGAAGAGTACGCAGATTATCTGGAAACGGCCGACCGCTGGATTTTAAGCCGCCTGCAGGATACCATCCGCGAGGTAACGCGCAACCTGGATCAGTTCCGTTTTCATGACGCCCTGGAAAGCGTGTATCACTTCTTTTGGGGCAATTATTGCGACTGGTATCTGGAGATGATCAAGCCCCGCCTGTACCGCGCGGAAAAGCCGGAGCACAAAAAAACCGCCCAACGTGTTGCCGCTCATGTGATGAAAACAACCATGGAGCTGCTGCATCCGGTTATTCCCTTTATCACCGAGGAGATCTGGAATTATTTCAGGACGGAGGAAGAAAGCTCCATCGTGATATCCCCCTGGCCGCAAGCCGACGAAGCCTTGAGGGATAGCGATGCCGTGCGGACCATGACCTTTGTGCAGGAGGCTATCGGGGCCCTGCGCACTATGCGCACGGAGATGAATGTACCCCCGGCCAAAACGATGATCCTCTATATCAGCGGAGAGGAGAAGGCTCTGGGGGGGATTATGGAAAATGCCTTACACTTTAACACTCTGGCCCGGGTGGAGGAAATCCGGAAGACGGATGACACCCTGGACAAGGCCCATTGTGCCACGGCGGTGGTACGCGGGGTTGAACTTTTTGTCCCGCTGGAAGGTTTGATTGATGTGGAAAAAGAACGCGCCCGCCTGGAAAAGGAGATGAAGCGCCTTGAAGGATTGGTGACGGGCATATCCCGCAAGCTGGAAAATAAAAACTTCACCGAACGGGCGCCCCGGCATGTGGTGGAAGGTGAAAAGGCAAAGCTGGCAGCCATCCGCGAAAACCTGGAGAAAGTGAAGGCGAACTATGAGAAGTTTCAATAAATTTCTTTTAACCGCTCTGGCCGGTCTGACCGGTCTTACCCCCCTGACGGGCCAAACCGTCCTGTCGCTAACCACCAAGAATATCGGTCTGGTGCGGGAATCGCGCGAACTGGACTTAAAAAGCGGGGAACAGTCGGTTATTCTGAAAAACGTGGCCGGGCAACTGATCCCTTCCAGTATATTTACCGACGGCGGCGGCTTTGAAATAGTTGAACAAACCTTTGAAGCCAAGCCGCGGCCGGAGGAACAATTGCTAAAGCGGGCGCTGAATAAAAAAATAACGCTGGTTCACCCGGAAATGGGCCTTATTGCCGGAACCCTGCTTTCGGCGACGCCGGCAATGATTGTGTTACGCGACAGCAACGGTGATTATCAAATGATCCCCAGAAGCAAAGCCCTGCGCGTGGTCATCCCCGCGGGGGAAACGGCCGCCCGACCCCTGCAGATGGAACCGCAATTGCGTTGGCGGCTTAAGACCGACCGGGCCGGAAAAAAGAACTTCCGCCTGTCCTATCTGACCCATGGGCTGAACTGGAGCGCGGACTATGTGGCGCTGCTCTCCGCGCGGGAAGATAAGCTGCGACTCTCCTCCCGCGTTACCCTGGAAAACAACAGCGGCCGCGACTATCAGCAGGCGCGGATTAAACTTTTGGCGGGGGATGTAAATATAGAGAAGATACGCGGTGGTCGCGGCTATGAGTTGAAAACCATGGACATGGTGCTCCCCGCGGCGGGTGAAAAGAGTTTTTTTGATTTTCACCTTTATACCATAAACCGTTCAACGGATTTAGCCGACGGGCAAAGCGTGCAAATGCCGCTTTTTCCGGAGCAGGTGGTGGCGGTGACCAAACGATACCGCCTGTATGCCGAGCGCCCGGACAAGGTTAATGTTTTGCTGACATTTAAAAACGATAAAAAAAGCGGTCCGGGCCGTCCGCTTCCGGCGGGGAAGGTGCGCGTCTTTAAAGAGGATGAGGGCGAACCGGTTTTTATCGGTGAAAAATCCATGGATCATACCCCGCGAGGGGCGCAGGTGGAACTGGTTCTGGGCAGTGCCTTTGATATTTCCGCCAGCCGGCAGCAACGGGTGGAACGTCCGGCAAAAAATATGGAACGGCAGCGGGTCAGCTATACTCTGCACAATCATAAAAAAGAGGCCGTAAGGCTGGAGATTTGGGAATCTTTTCCGAATCGGACTGAGGTGGAGGTGCTGAAAAGTGACATCGAGGTGACCGGGATTGCCAACGGCCGCATCAGGATGGTTATGCTACTGCCCGCGAATGAAAAAAAAGAAATCCATATCGACTATCAATATAAGTGGTAAAAAATAAGCTATGAGCGCAGCGGATAATAAATTCAACGAAGAAGAATTAAGACGAAAAATCAGGGAAGAGCTGGAGCGCAAGCACAGCGAACGCAAAAGCAAGACCCGGGAAACGGTGGAGCAGGCCCAGCCCATGGCTCAGCCGGTGAACGAATCCTATTTTATTGAAACCTATATCCGGCGTAAGCTGGAAGAAGAGGTTTACGGCGCCCATCCCGAGTTTGTTAAATGCGAAAACCACCTGAACCAGATTCGCTGGATGACGCCGCTGGAGATGGAGAATGAGTTTGAGTTTTTTCCGGTGGAAGAGGGTTTTTGGCAAAGGTTGCGGAATAAACTCTCCGGCGGCCCGAAGGTTAAAATACCTGATACGGCGGAAATTCAACAGATGATAGACAAGCTGCGCGCGGAGTTTGAAGAAGACGCCCAAAAACGCATAGAGGCTTATAAAGACCATATCCAGGTCAATAAAAAGGCCTTTGCCGATGACCTGGAAAAGAAAATCTTTGAGGAAGAACAGGATCGTTTTTACAGTAAGCTGAAAGGCTATTATAAATACAAAAACCATATCGGTGAAACCGCCTGGATGACCCCCGAGGAGTTTGAGAACCAAGATGAGTTCATGGAACGCTACTATACACCCCGGCAAATCCTGGCAAGAAGAATTCTGACGGGTATGGCGGTCCTGGCCGTGATGGGCGGCCTTTATGCCGGGCTGCAAATTCTGAAACCCGAATCACCGCGGGGCTATATCCTGGTGGAAACCGGCGGGGTGAAAGGCAGCCTGTATATCGACCAGAATCTGGCCGTCGGTTTTTCGCCGGGCGTGCCTTACCCCGTAAGCGAGGGCCGGCATGAGTTAACCGTGCTGGCATCCGGCTATGTCACCACTCCCGACTCGATGGAAGTTACCGTCGGCGCCGAAGATACGGTAAGCATTTCTTTTAACCTGGCCGCCATGAGCGGAAAAAACGGCGTAGTGCACATCCAGGCTCCGCATGCCGAAGCCGGCGTTTACGTGGACGGGGTTTTCCGGGGAATCCTGGGAGACACGCCCTATCTGCAGCTCTCCGAAGGCGATCATACCATTACCCTGAAACATGATTACTATCTGCCGACCCCCGGTTTTCATACCTTTTCGCTGACGGCGGGTGATACGGTGGAGCTGAGTTTTTCCATGCGACCCAGCCGTAAAAAGGAGACCCGGGTTTCCTCTTCTTCCCTGGGGTTGATTGAGGTAAACACCAATGTCCCCGGCGCACGTATCTTTTTAAACGGACGTCCCACCGGTTTTCAGACCGACTACGTTCTGCAAAAAATCCCCTTTGGCCGTCATGTCATTCGCGTGGAACTGGAAAACTATAAGACCTATCCCAAGGAGCGGGTGGTGGAGCTGAACAAGGATCGGCGTAAAGCCCAGGTGGACTTTACCCTTTCGGCCACCCTGCGGCCGACGGTAATCGCCGTTGAGCCGCAAAACGCCCCGCTTTTCCTGGATGGTAAAAAACTGAGCGACGGACGTTTTTCCGGGAAGCTGCCCCTGGGTAAACATACGATCACCTTTGGCGATGTTAAGGGCTTTTATACGCCTCCGGCCCGTACCATTGAAATCGTGGATGAACTGGAAAACAACTTCGAGTTTAGCTATGGCGTGCGGCTTAATGTGGACATGGCTCCGGGCAATACCCGCGATACTTTCGGCCCGGCGCGGGTCATACCGGGATATATTGTCAAGGGGATTGAATTTAAACGCAGTACGGAAAACGCGCCCGAGGTGGTGGATATGCCCAACGGACTGGGCAAGGCCTGGAAAATGGGTTTTGCCTTTCAGTACCGCAATCCGCCGGGCAGCGACGCCCTGGAGCTTTACTTTCAGGTACCCTCGCCGCTGAATATCACCAAAGATATCGTACTCAAGCTGTGGCTGTATAACTCCAAGGAAAAATATCCGCTGGTGATAGGGGGCAAGGCGCGTTACCGGGTAATCCTGAATAACGCCGTGGTGCGCGACCATATGACGGTGAAAAACGAACTTTCCGCCGCCAGTGAAGACGTCTATGAAACGGTGGTACTTTCGCGTTATCTGAAGCCCGGCTTAAACAAGCTGATCATTGCCACGACGGATGATAACACACTTTTTCTGAATTTGTGGAAAGCGGCAATACGCTAAAGGCAACCTATGACCTCCACATCCGATCTTTTTCAGCAGCATGCGTCGCAATCTCTGAACCGGCCCCTGGCGGAACGGTGCCGTCCGCGCCGGCTGGAGCAGGTGGTGGGTCATGATGCCGTTTTGGGTCCGGAAGGTTTTTTATCCAAAAATTTGCGCAGCGGGCATATCCCTTCATTGATTTTATGGGGGCCGCCCGGTGTGGGCAAAACCACCCTGGCGCGCATCCTGGCCCATGAGGTGGACTTGGAAATGGTCGAGCTTTCCGCCACCAGCTCCGGCGTTAAGGATGTAAAAGAGGTCATCGGACGCGCCCGCCAGAAATTTTCCTTTCATCAGAAAGCGACTCTTTTATTCATAGATGAAATTCACCGCTTTAACAAGGCCCAGCAGGATGCCCTGTTGCACGCCACCGAACAGGGTATCATCGTTTTGATAGGCGCCACCACGGAAAACCCTTCCTTTGAGGTCAACTCCGCCCTGCTTTCCCGCTGCCGGGTATTGCCCCTGCAAACCCTGCAAAAGGAAGACCTGCAAAAAATCATCGAGCGCGCCCTTAAGGAGGACCCCGTTTTAAAACAGCGGAAGATAAAGATAAGCGGCATGGAAGCATTGCTCTTTTTGGGCGGCGGCGACGCCCGGAAAACACTAAATCTGTTGGAGGCGGCCTGTAACATGTTGCCCCCGGGGGAGGAGATGGACATTACCGCCGCGTTGATAGAAGATGCCGCCAGCGGTCTGACCCTGCCCTATGACAAGAAAAGCGACTACCACTATGACACCATCTCGGCTTTTATAAAAAGTGTGCGCGGCAGCGATCCCGATGCCGCTGTTTACTGGCTGGCGCGCATGCTGGACGCCGGGGAAGACCCCCTGTTTATCGCCCGCCGGCTGATCATTCTGGCCAGCGAGGATGTGGGCAATGCCGAGCCCTACGCCCTTTCACTGGCCAATGCCGCCTTTGACGCGGTAAAAAAAACCGGTATGCCCGAGGCACGTATCATGCTGGCCCAGGCCACCACCTATCTGGCCGCCGTGCCCAAAAGCAACGCCGCCTATCTGGCCATCGATGCCGCCCTGGCCGAAGTGAAAAAAAGCGGCGCCCTGCCCGTGCCCCTGCATCTGCGGAATGCTCCGACCCGTTTGATGAAAGAGCTGGACTATGGCGCGGGCTATAAATATCCCCATGATTTTTCAAACCATTTTGCCGATCAGGCGTATCTGCCGCAAGAATTATCCGGTAAACGATTTTACAAACCCTCGGCCAGCGGACGCGAAGCGCGTTTAAAGGAGTGGCTGGCAAAACTATGGCCGCGAAAAGGAGAACAGGATGCCTAATCCTCTGAAAGAACTTTTTCTAAAACGATATTTGAATCTGCGCCTGAAGCTGATCCGTCACGGGGAACGGGCCTATAATTTTGCCGACGAGCTGAAAAAGGTAAAAAATATTTTGGTGCTGTTGCCGGTGGGTCATGAATACGAGGAGGCGACTCAGGATTTTTTAAAGCAGCTTGGCGCCATTTTCCCTCAGGGGCGCGTTACCACCTTTGTAAAAAGCACCCTCCGCAAAAGCGACCTGAACTGGATGGGCGTACCCAACGATACCTATTTGAAAGTGATACAGGATGGTCAGATTGATCTGGTAATCGACCTGAACCAGCCGCAGGATCGTATAGTCAGCTATCTTGTGGCGCTGAGCGGCGCACCATTGCGGCTCAACCTGGCCGAAGGGGAATGGGATGACAATTACAACCTGCACTTCCGCCTGCCCGCCGGAGCTTCCCCCAAACAACAACTGGCCCATATCGGGCGGCAGTTGCAACGGCTGGTCTCCGCTTGAGGCCCGTACCCGCCCACACCGGCCTTTACGGGAGATAGAGCCGCATGTTGTTGGAAAATATATGCATCGTATTGGTACAACCGGAGTCACCGGGAAATATCGGTTCCGTGGCCCGGGCCATGAAAACCTCGGGGTTGAATGATTTGCGTCTGGTAAACCCCTGTGAAACGGATCATGCCGATATGCGCCGCATGGCTCACCGCTCCCGGGAAATCGTTTTGGAAGCGGGTCGTTTTACCGGCCTTGAGGAGGCCGTGGCTGATTGCCACCTGGTGGTGGGCACCACCATGCGCCGGCGTCATAACCCCTTCCCGCTGATTACTCCGGAACAAGTGGCGGAAACTGTGTTCGGCATGGCCGACGGCCTGCGGGCCGCCATTGTCTTCGGCAGCGAGCGCAACGGTCTGGACAATGCCGATCTGAGCCGGTGTGGTGTTCACTCCACGATTCCCATAGCCACGCAAAACCCGGCGTTGAACCTGGCCCAGGCAGCGATGATTTACTGTAACACCCTCTACCGCCGGTCGGAAGAAAAGCACCCGGCGCAGAAGGAGCTTGAACCGGCAACCCAGGCCGAACTGGAACACCTCTATCTCCATCTGCGGCAGGCCATTGAAAAAACTTCTTTCATACCCCGCGATGATATGGATACCTTTTTATCCCGTTTCCGGCGCCTGATCGGACGGGCCCGACCGGAACAAAGGGATGTGCAGCTTTTGCATAAAATTGTGCAGATTCTATCCGAGGAGAAGTATAACCGTGGCAAGAATGAGGACGCCGGCTAAGCACCTCTTTCCGTTATGCTTAATCGTTTACCTCATAACGGCTAAAACCGCTGCTTTCGATAACCTTATAGTTTTTACCCCGGCGCATGATCAGCATGGCCTCAATTTCCTTTTGCTCCTCCACCCACTTCAGTCCCTTTTCCGGACCCATGACCATCAGGGCGGTGGCCATGGCATCAGCCAGGGTGCAGTTGGGAGCAATAACGGTGGCGGAGGCCACATGGTTGACAATCGGCCGCCCCAGCCGGGGGTCCATGGTGTGGGAATAGAGTGAATCGTGCGATACAAAATAGTTACGGTAATCACCGCTGGTGGCCACGGCTCCGCCGGTAAGCGCCAGGATACGTTGCAGGCTATGGTTGACCATTAGGGAGGTGTCGGGCTTGTCCACGCCGATGCGCCATAGTTGCCCGCTCCGGCGGCCGCTGACAACCACTTCCCCGCCGATTTCCACCAAAAAATTAACAAAGCCCTCTTTTCGTATCAGCCGGGCAATTTCATCCACGCCGTAGCCCTTGGCGATGGAACTGAAATCCAGTTGCAGTTGCGGGATGGTTTTTTGCAGATAATCCCTTCCGATAATCAGTTTGTCCATGCCGATAAAACGCATCATGCTGTCGATCGCCGCCCGCGCAGGCGGCGTAAAGCGCCGGCCTTTTTTACCAAAACCCCACAAGTCCACCAATGGCGCCACCGTGACGTCATAGGCGCCACCCGAGCCCCGGTATATATTTTCCGCCATGCGCGTAACATACATAAACTCCCTGGAAACAGTCAGCGGCTCAAGGGTGTGGTTTTTATTAAAACGGGAGATTTCACTTTGTGGAATATAAGTGGACATGGAGCCGTTTATCTCCTTCAGCCGCTGTTCTATAAGGGTTGAAAGCCTTTTCACGGATGCCGGTTCCAGGGTGGTATCGGCCAGAGTGATGGCATAGGTGGTGCCCATGGTGCTTCCGTGAAACACGGGCGCTTGCTTCGTTTGACAAGCCCACAGTGTCAGGAGGAATAAAAACGGAATCAGGCGCATGACCGCTCCTCTATTATTATCAGTTGTGAAGAATCAATCTGAACAATCCACAAGTTAAACATTTTATAATTTTTCGGCATAAAATTTTAAAATGTGGAAGACAAAAGCCGATATAAAAAAGTGGTCAAAAAGTTAACAGCAATATCACAACGATCATTAAATTCACCAAAAAATAATTCAAAATTAGTCTTGAATATGGTAAGTGAAACTCCGATATTGCTAAACGCACTTAGATAAAATCAAACCTGAAACAGACAGTTCTTATTGTCCCCGTACTGGCAACTGCACGAATTAGGGATTTTAGATAAACATTATAAAAACAATGATTTAGGCTCTTGTTAAGAGTCGGCGCCATACTACGCATTATTAATTATCAGGAGATTGCTATGGTATCAGAAATGTTTGAGCATAAAGGCAAGCATAACGAACTTCTATCCGAAAAGGAATTGTCGGCATATAAAAACCTTTATGGCACTCTGCGCAAGCTACAGCAGGAAGGCGCCCTGCCGGTACATCCCAACAACGACTATCTTTGCGGGAACGATTTGGCTCAAAACATTTATGAAAAAAAATACTACCTGAAAAACCTTGACGGTGAGTTGGTGGAAAAGAGCCCGGAGGATTTATTCTTACGTCTGGCCTCTTTTGTGGGTGCCATCGAAAAAAACAAAAGTAAGGCCGATGAGTGGGGCCGTAAATATTACAAAGCCCTGTGGGAAGGATATTTTGTACCGGGCGGCCGGGTGCTGGCCGGCGCGGGAGACCTCTACCGGCTGAAGACCCTGGCCAACTGTTTTGTTTCCCAAATCCAAAAAGATAATATCGAGTCGCTCTATAACACCGCCTATGAGTGCGCGCGCACCTACTCCTATGGCGGGGGTATCGGTGTGGATATTTCCCCCCTGCGTCCCAAACATTCCGTGGTGCATAACGCGGCGGACAGTTCCACCGGCGCCGTCTCCTTTATGGAGTTGTATTCCCTGACCACCGGACTTATCGGCCAAAGCGGCCGGCGCGGCGCGCTGATGCTGACCATCGACGTTAAACACCCCGATATTACCGAGTTCATCCGGGTTAAGAAGATCCCCAACTGGGTAACCGATCAGATTGTGGAGCAGATACGCTGGAGCGGCAAGTTTGATGAAAACCAGCTGCGGGAAATCGAAAAGCAGGTCATGGAAAACACCCAGGTGCGCTTTGCCAATATCAGCATCAAGGTGTCCGATGAATTTATGCAGGCCGTGGAAGAACAAAAACGGTACGGCGCCAACAAGCTGTTGGTTTACCGCCGTTATAACAAAACCACCCTCAACCGTGCCTATCAGGATGACGGTTTTCATTACTCCATCAATATTCCTTCGAAAAATATCGAAGAGTATGAGCTGGACCAGGCCTTTGCCGGTATCAACAATCTCAATGACCACCTGTTTAAACTGAGCGGCAAGCATATCAAGGCCGCCGACCTGGAAGACGCCTATAAGCGCGACGTTTACGGCGACTATATAATCCCCATGGAAAACGAACCCTATGATTTGGCGGTACGGTACAGTGGCGATTTTCTCCTTTATTTCGGATCGGAGCCCTCGGGCGAAATCCGCAAACTGATCAAGGCCCGTCAGGTGTGGGATACTTTTGTGGAAGGTAACTATCGCACGGCGGAACCGGGGATTATTTTCTGGAGCCGCATGAGTAAGTATTCGCCCTCCAACTATGTGGGCCGTCCCATTGCCAGTACCAATCCCTGTGCCGAAGTGCCGTTGGAGGACGGGGGCGCCTGTAACCTGGGTTCCATCAATCTTTCGCGCATGGTTACCAACGGCTTCAGCGGCCGGGCCCGTCTGGACTGGGAGCTGCTTAAGGAGGTTACGCGCACCACGGTTCGCTTTCTGGACAATGTGGTCAGTTGGAATGAAAAACTGAACCCGCTGGAAAAACAGCGCAAGGCCGCCGCCGAAACCCGCCGCCTGGGGCTGGGCATCATGGGTACGGCCGATATGCTCAACCAGTTGGGTATTTCCTATGATTCCGACGAGGGTATCCGTTTGGTGGAAGAGGTGATGAAGGTTATCGCCAACACCTCCTATCAGGCCTCGGCCCAACTGGCCGTGGAAAAAGGCGCCTCGCCGATCTGGGATTATGAAAAGTACAGCCAGGGGCCCTTTTTTAATGAGGCCCTCAGCGAGGAAACACGTAAGATGATCAAGGAAAACGGCCTGCGCAATATTGCCATCCTGGCTATCGCCCCCACCGGCTCCATCAGCAATATCGTGTTGAGTTATAAGAATGGTCATAAAAACTATCTGGGCGTCAGCAGCGGGGTAGAGCCTATTTTTGCCCTCTTTTACACACGCCGCTCGGAATCTTTTGGCAACAAATTCTTTAAGGTCTTCCACTCCACCATCCAGGCCTATATTGATCTGCATGATCTGGGCGACAAGGTGGCCAACGCCCAAACCGAAGCCGAGCTGACCGAATACCTGCCCAGTTACTTTTTCAGAACCGCACACCACATCGTGCCCCAAAAGCGGGTGGATATTCAGGGACGCTGCCAGACCTATGTGGATCACAGTATCTCTTCCACCGTCAACCTGGCCGAGGATATCGAACCGGAAACCATCTCCGACGTGTATCTGAGCGCCTGGAAAAAAGGGCTGAAGGGCATTACCATCTATCGTGACGGCAGCCGCTTTCCCATCCTGAGCGTGGAATCGCAAAAAACGGAATTCCAGGATGCCAAGGAAAAAGTCTTTAAAATAAAGCTTAGCGCCGATAAGGAAATTGAAGCACAGGGAGATGAAATTTTAGTTCTGCCCAACGGTGATTTAACCACTGTTTACCATTATATTAAACGACACCAACCCGAAATTGAATTTTTGACCGTACAAGCTTAGGAGACCAGAATGATTCGGATTGATGATAACCAATTTGAAATTACCGAAGTTAAAGTGGAAGAGCCGCTTGATCATGTGACCGAATATATCGTTGACCGGCCCAATGTGGTGGAGGCCCGTGTTTATAAGTTGCGCAGCGGCTTTGTAAAACACAGCGTATACATCACCCTCGGCTATATCGAACAGAACGGACGCAAACGACCCATTGAAATTTTTATCAACAGCAAGGATCTGACCAAAAATGCCGAATATGCGGTTTTGACCCGGCTGATTTCGGCCATTTTCCGTAAAGCCTCGGATCCGCGTTTTATCCTGGAAGAGCTGAGCAGTATCCATGATCCCAATGGCGGCTATCACCGCAACGGAAAGTTTGTACATTCCTTTTACTCCGAGGTGGCCGATATCATCGAACGCTTTTTTATCGAAATCGGCATGATGGAGAAAAAGACGGTGACCGTGGCCGCGGAGAATGTAAAACAAACGGAAACAGCCCTGGCCGCCAACGCGGAGTTTCAACTTTGTCCCGATTGCAGCCAGCGTAGTGTAAAAATGGAAAACGGCTGTCTAACCTGTGTGAATCCCGAGTGTGGTTACAGTAAATGTGATAAATAAATTATGAGCCGGTCGCTGACCGGCTTTTTTTATTATGCTCAAGGTTACCAATCTCTCTTTTGCCTATACGGAAGAACCGGTACTGCGCGAACTGAACCTGACGGTGCGGCCGGGTGAATATGTCGGTATTATCGGTCCCAACGGTTCCGGAAAATCCAGTCTGATAAAAATATTAAACGGTCTGTACCGAAATTACCGGGGTACGGTGATTTTGGATGACCGGGATTTGGGAACACTCAGCGCCCGGGAACTGGCCTTGAAGGTTTCCTACGTGCCCCAGCATATTGAAACGCAATTTGATTTTACCGTACGGGAGCTGGTGGAGACGGGCCGCTTTCCCCACCAGACGGCTTTTAGCAGTAGTCCCCGGCAGGACCGCTCCGCCGTGGAACAGGCCATGGCCTTAACGGGCATGGATGAATATGCCGGGCGACCCTTCCGGCAGCTTAGCGGCGGCGAACAGCAACGCGCGGTTATTGCCGGCGCCCTGGCCCAGGAAAGCGACTGGATGCTGCTGGACGAACCTACCTCCGCCCTGGACCTCCGCCACCAGCAGGAGATATACGGTCTGCTTAAAACACTCTGCTCCGAACGTGGAAAAACCATCCTGGTGGTGACCCATGATATCAATCTGGCCGCCCAGTATTGCGACCGGCTGATCCTGATGCACGAGGGACACATCCTGAAGGATGGCGCGCCAAAGGATGTTTTATTGTTTCCCGTTATCGAGGAAGTATACGGGGTTAAGGTTTATATCGATATCAATCCCATGAACCAGGCCCTCTACATCGTGCCCTATACATAGGAGCCTGGACAAATGTTTGTCTCTTTTATCACCGTATCGTTCGCAATGAATAAATCCTGCGAAACGGACAGTGCGGGAAGCAGGAAGGGCAAGATATATAAAAAGCGAATAAACACTTGAAATCGTAATCAGTACCAACGGGTTTCGGACAAAGCCTTAATCAGAAAACGCATATACATAACACATCCCATTTACACTAAAATGTAAACGATGTTTATAGACCATAAAGCTGTTTTGTAAACAAAGGTATCGTATTTTACCCATATTGCTCCTTATTTCCCTTGGCATGATGTTTGTTTGATTAATCAAAAACTAACTGGTTAAAAATAGTTTTACCCGTTTGATATTACAAAAACAGGAGGAATAATATGCGTTCAGTTTCTATCATTCTTATCATTGTATCAACGATCATCTTAAGCTCATGTGCCTCGGGGTATAAATATATGCAACCGGAAAAGATCGTTTACAGCAATAAGCTTACCGAAGACGGTCTCCAGTTTTCCTATTTTTACAATGTACTCAGTGAAACGGATAATGATGACTACTCTAAAAAAGAGATAAAGAGTCCGATAAAGGTATTGGCGGTAAAGATTAAAAATGAAACAGGCCGTAAACTGGATATCGGAGAAGATGTTCTTTTCCTAAAAAACGGGCAACCGGTCGAAACCGTTAGTCCCAAACAGGTTGAGTCGCAAATAAAACAAGGAACGCTGGGCTATTTGTTTTATTTATTACTGACTCCGATGAATTTAACCATAAGCCGGGAGGACAATACAGACACCTATCCCATTGGCCTGGCCGTCGGGCCGGGGATTGCCTTTGGGAATATGATTTATGCTTCCTCGGCCAACTCAACCTTTAAGAAAAACCTGACCACGGAGAACATTCTTACCCGGCAGGTCGGGGACGGCGAAACGGTTTACGGTTTGCTGTGCATCCTGGGCAGCTCAATAGACCCGATTACGATAAAGCTAAAATAAACGGTTCTCCCGGCAAGGGCTCCGTCTAAAAGATGGCGGAGACGATTTTTCCCACACCCAGCCAGGTGCCCAAAAAGCTGCCCAGGCCGGAGAGGATAAAAACCAGGAAAATACGCAACAGGCGGTTTTTCCACCACATTAGCGGCTTACCGGCATCTTCGGAAACGCTTTGGAACTCGTGCACCACGGGCGGCTTAAAATAGGCCTGTACAAAGGCCGCCACATAGCCTGCGCCGATCAGCGGGCTCAGGCTGGTAAAGGGGGCGCCCAAAAAGGCGGAGAGCACGGCCCAGGGATGGCCCAGGGCGGCGATAACCCCCAGGGCGCTGGGTATGCCGTTAACCAGAAACCAGAACAGGGCGTTATCGCCCGCTTCGGCCAAACCCTGGTCATAGCCGATCCAGCCGATGGAAGCCAGTATGACAACCGGTATGCCCCAGCCGACGATTTTAGGCCAGACGGAGGGCGGCGGGATAACTTCTATCTCTTCCAGATTGACATCCCGCCCGGACTGCAACAGATCAATGATGCCGGCCTTATGCCCGGCCCCCACCACGCTGACGATGGTTTGTCCCTTGGCCTGACGCATCTTTTCGGCAATATAGGCGTCACGCTCATCGATGATCGACTTTTTAAGCCGCGGCATGGCTTCGCCCATTTCGCGCATCATCTCGTTAAGGGCATCCTTTTGTTTGATTTCAGCCAGCTTCTCCTCGGAAATCTCTTCATCACTAAAGGCGCTGGCCATCACCGAGGACATGAATTGCATTTTTTCCCAAAAGGAAAGCGCGGCCCAGGCCCGGCGCAGGGTGATGCGCACATCCCGGTCGCACAGCTCCACGGGGATATCGTTCTCCTTAGCGGCGTTGGTAGCTTCCAGTAATTCCAGTCCCGGAGTTACCCCCAGCTTTTCGCCCATGCGCTTTTGGTAGGAACCCAGCAAAAGATTGATCAACAGGGTGGTAAGCTGTTTTTCCCGGATAACCGTTTTTAGATCGAGATTTTGCCACTTTTTTTGTTCGGCCAGCGCCTTGTAGCGCTGCGGGTCCAGTTCAACACAAACGGTATCGGGTTGTTCAGCTTCGATCACCTTGCGTACCAGGTCGGCGGATTCCCGCGAGATATGCGCCGTGCCGATGATGATATAGCGGCGATCGTCCACATTGATAAAATCCACATCCGGGCCGTAGTTGTTTATATTTTCCGACATTGATGATTTCTTTCCCTTATTCATTTAAAAGTTATGTTTAGTGGATGCCATGCATCATCTTTCTCAAGGGTTTCAGGAGCAGCAACATGATCATGCTGGCGCCGATACTGATCCAGAAAACATCCATATACACGGAGGTATAGGCGTTCATGGAAGAAACCGCGTCGGTTACGCCCGCTCCGCCACTACTGGTAAACTTGGCGATAAAGGCGGCAATGTGATTGGCAAAAGCCGCCGAGAGAAACCAGACGCCCATCATAAAACCGACGATTTTATCGGGAGAAAGTTTGGTAATCATCGACAAGCCCACCGGAGAGATGGATAGCTCGCCCATGGTATATACCAGATACCCCAGAATTAAGAAGGCAAAGGGGATAAGTCCGTTTACCGCAAACATCCTGCCCAGGGCAAAGATGCCAAAACCCACGCCCAGCAATAAGGTTCCCCAAACAAACTTCATCGGCGTGCTGGGCTCTTTGTTTATTTTGGACAGCCTGACCCACATGGCGGAAAAAGGGCCGGAAAGCAAAATAATAAACATGGGGTTCACGCTCTCCAGCATGGAGGCCTTGACCGTCCAGCCAAAGAGATTGCGGTCTATATTGCGGTCGGCAAAAAGGGTAAGCGAGGAGCCGCCCTGGAAAAAGAAAGACCAGAATAGAACGGAATATACGGTTAGCACCATGGCCACGATCAGGCGGTCACGCTCCACCTGCCCGCTTTTAACCGCCGTATAGCCGACCACCACCAAAACGATAACCCCGGCCATACCCAGCAGGCTGCTCATCCAGGCATTCTGGTTGAGCAGCAGCATGAACAAGGGCACAATCAGCAAGGCGCCGATAAAGGTTAAATGTATTTTGTTCAATCCCAGGAAAAAGGGTTTTAGGGAAGATTCCGGGGCCAGTCCCATATCACCGAATATTTTTTGATTGCGCTGAAAGATAACAAAGCCGATGGCCATGCCCACCCCGGCCAGGCCAAAGCCATAGTGCCAGCCGTAAACCTCCCCCACATAGCCACATGCCAATGGCGATATCCAGGCGCCGATATTAACAGCGGTATAGAAGATGGTAAAACCGCCGTCGCGCCGGGGATCGTTTTCTCCGTACAGCCGGCCCAGAATCGGCCCCATGTTGGGCTTAAACAGACCGTTGCCCACCACCAGCAGGGCCAGGGCGGGATAAAACAAGGATTCCACCGCCATGGTAAAATGACCCAGCATCATGATAAAAGCGCCCATCAACACCGCCTTGCGCGGCCCGAGTATCTTATCGGCCAGATAGCCGCCCAGCAGAGGGGTGGCATAGACCAGCGCCGTGTAGGCGCCGTAAACCCCATAGGCTTTTTCATCGGCAAAGATCAGGTGTTTGGTCATATACATAATCAACAGGGCGCGCATGCCATAGTAGGAAAAACGCTCCCATATTTCGGTCATAAAAACGGTGACCAGTCCCCGGGGATGATTCTTAAACATAGTATTCTCCCATTATAACCCGGCCATGGGGCGGGAAGTATAAAAAGATTTTCCGTACGGTGTCATAACAGTGTTGCTAAAGCGGATAGTCATACTCCACCCAAAAGGGAGCATGGTCGGAAAAGCGTTCCTGCTTATAGATACCCGTTTGGCGTACCGTTCCTTT
>WGCN01000207.1 GCA_015493745.1 Calditrichales bacterium | reverse complement strand
GCGCGGCGGAATAACCACCCGGCGTACCGCCGTATTTATCGGCAAAACCGTCTCCGACACGGGCCGCATGTGACAGGGCCGGACGACCGGCGGTCATAACCGCGTACTCCTGCGCCATGGCGGCAGCATTATATTGGCTGTTGTTATAGGTGTAGGAATCATCGGAACCGATTTCCAGGGTTGTGGAGGGCTGGCCAACATCATCCGAAGGATCCGCCGGCGACGTGTCGGCATGGATATCCACCACACCCACAAACTGCGGGGCACCGAAGTGCCCATCGGTTAAAAAGGCAGGACCACCGATATTGTCTCCCGGTCCGGTCCACAGCGAGTGTTTGCCCATCCAGGAAATCAACGCCCGCAAAGGATTGCCTGTCTGCGGGTTGATATAGATAACATCGTTCATGGTGCTATGGCCCCAGGAGGTGGATTGCGGCAACCAGTTATAACCGTAAGGCCCCCCCTCACGGGAAGGAGCATAACGGTACTGGAAATGAATCACCAGGTCTTCCAGCGTTTGCGGATTGGTATTGCCCTCGAGGTCGATGATACCGTCATTTACAAGCACATATTCATAGATAAAGTAATTTTTATGCTTTTTGGAGGTAAAGGCATAAATCGTACGAATCATCTTTATACCGATGGAAGTACGCACCACATTATAGATCATACGGTCGGCGATCAGTTCATTGTCCACCGCATCCAGCTTTTCCAAAAAGGAGAGCTTGGAGGAAGGCACATCATCCACCAGCACCTGGGGCGTATCGTATTTACCCCAAAGTTCAAAGGTTTCGGACATAAACTCATTATTTTCATCCAATACCCGCGGCCCGACATGAATAACCTTGTAGTTAAAGGTTTTTTCGGCGACTTTGTCATTATAATTTTTTACCCCGATCCACAAAGCCTTGGCCGCCTTGGAATCCTGAAAACGGAACTGGGCATTCCAGCGCAGACCATCCTGTTGATCCGAGACCTGCCCCGTGCGCCCTACTTCCGGTTCGCTGCCCGCACGGTGAAACCAGTCATGCAGGTCGCCCACGGCAATCCATTGTGTTTTTTGAGCCCATAAAGCCAGGGGGAGCAGAAGGACTACCTGCAACAGAACTACCGTAAATCTAAACTTAATTTTTAACATGAGACCACCTTAATAGATTTCATACTTTCGCTCATTTTCCATTTACAACCGGTAACTAAAGGTTAAACCAAAGAAGATATTCCGTGGATTGAGGAAGGTGAAATAGGTCTGATTCGGCATATCGATATAAGCTTTGTCAGACAGTACCTGATCAATCCGGGATTGGGCTACCCGTTCCAGTTCTCCGCCGCCACCCATAGTATAGTAACTTTTACTGGCCGCGTCGTAATAGATGACGCCGCTGACCGGGTCACTTAACTGATTCACATCACTGATCCAGTCCATGGGCTGGTATTCCACATCGTCATCGCGATAGTCGCCGGGACGGTCATCGCCGGGAATGTTGCCATAGCCGAGATTACGGGTGACGCTTTCGGGCATATGCAGGGACTTCATGTAAAAGTTGTAATCAAAGACATCGGAGAAAGAGGCATTGGAGAAAAACTTAAAGTTGAACAGATTGAAAATATCGGCGGTAAACTTGACATCAAATTTATCAAAAACAAAAGTTTTACTCACCCTCAGATCCACATTATAGTTGTCGCGAAACTGGACATTGGAACTTACCCCCGGTATGGAGTTGGGGTTCCAGGTAATCCAGCGCCCGGCCGTCCAGCGGGACACAAAATTAAAATGCCAGTCCGCCAACAATTTCTCGCCTAAAATTTCCGGCCCAAAATCGAGGGGAGTGTGAAAATCAATATATGATTTCATCCGCGGTTGCGGCCGGGGTTTGGACTGAACAGGATTTTCCCGCTCATAATTGCGCTGATCGGCTACGTTTTCATAAATACGGTTTGTTCCGAACCAGCCCCCCGATCCCACACGGTATTCAAAGTTGATATTACCGGTCACCCACTCTCCGGCCCGCCGTGTCAGGTCGAACTCAAAACCGCGAATATCGGAATAAGCGTTGCTGGTCAGTTTGGAATAATTGATGGTACCGTCCTGCCCGATATAGCGTACCCAATACTCGCTGTTTTTTATATCTTTATAGTAGGCCGAAATACGCAACAAATAGCTGTCAAACAAAGCCTGGTCAAAACCCAGTTCGTAGGCGATGGTCCAGGAAAGGGGTATCGTCGGATCGCCAATGGCGTCCACCTTGTTGCGAATATCCCGTTGAATGCGATAATAACGCTCCGATGTGGGCATCTGACGATAGTGACCGTAATTGAAAAATAACTTTGAGTTTTCGGTAATCGGGTGCGATATGGCCACGCGGGGGCTTACGGTAAGACGCGAGCCGATGTCCGCCTTTTTAAAGGCCGGTTCATCGCTATCTTTGTATTCTTCACCATAAAAATTAGGATCGAAAGGACCGGAGGGCTGGAACCAGTTACCGTTAAGGGTATAGTAATCAAACAATACCCCTACATTGGCAATAAGACCCTTAAACTCCAGCTTATCCTGAATGTAGGCATTGGCACGAAAGGGGCTTTCTTTAATGGTGGACCAGGTGTTCCCCTCAGGCAGGAACTTATTGACCATACCGAAACCCATATCGTATTGTTCGAAAATAAGTTTCACTCCGGCTTTAACTTCATTATTGCGATTCACCTGTGAGGTATAGTCGAAAGTCAGCTCTGTATTGATAATGGTACTGGTGTCACGTCCCACACTGACCGCGCCGCCCATACCGAGACTGCCGTCCACGGAAAATTGCGCATCGGGGAAATAGCCTATCGGGCCTTCATCCACAAAATAGCCGTCAAAAATCTCATACTTTTTATCCGTATTCCGGAAGCGGGAGGGACCGGTGGCATATTTACGAACGGTGTTGATGAGCTTGGCTTCCCAGAAGGTGCTGGGATTAACCACATTGGTCAGTTTGGCCGATAAAATTTGTGCGTCACGCCGGGCTTCGGAAAAATAAATATCGGTATAGATACGCCAGGGAGAGGTAAAGCCCACCCGTTCCACGGCGTTGGCCACGCCAAAAGCGCTGGTAAATATCCCCGTGCCCCCGCTGCGTGAGGAGGCGGTACCCCGGGTATTGCTCCATAAACCCATCAGGGTAAGTTTCATGGTGGAGGAGATATCCGATGTTAAGCGCATCAAATAACTGTTTGTTCTCAGATCAGGCGTTGTCAATCCAAAAAGGTACATATCACGTGAGTTTTTGAAGGAAGCAAAGAATCGTAAGTTACCCAGTTTTTTACCTATAAAAGGTACCGGGCCACCAAAGCCGGCATCGATATCATAATCCGGGGCGCCGATGTCGCCCTGTTTACGATATTGCCAGCGAAAAAGGCGTTGCGCTTCTTCCGGCGTCAGGTCGTTCGAGGGATCATCATCCTGCAGGGTTCGGCGGGAAACGCTTTCCCATCCGTCAAAACTGGGATACTGGCGGCGGGTATATTCATCCCAGGCGCCGTTTTCCGTACCCGTCCAGGCCACGGCGTCATCCAAGTAGGGGCGCAACCAGTAGGCGTTGGGATCAAAAGGGGAAATTCCAAAATTCTTCGGTGCCGTAGGACGGTATTTGGTGATTACCGTGGCCGAGTAGCGCTCCTTGTCCCCTTCCCTGGATACTACGTTAACCACCCCGGCACTGACATTGTCAAACTCCGCTCCGAAACCGCCGGACTGCACGGTCACTTCCTGCAGGGCGCTCATGGGCACTTCGGAGATGGGTTCGTTATTCCGGGTATCGCGCAGGGGAATACCATCCAGTACAAACAGTGTCGCCGAAGAAGAACTACCGCGAATTTTATAGTCGGAAGTCACACCGGCCTGCAAGCCGACCAATTGACCCACATTGGTTATGGGCAAGGCATCCACTTCGGCGGCGGAAATGGTCTTTTGAGAAGCGGCTACGTCTTTTTCCACAACCGGCCTTTTGGCCACGACCACAACGGTTTCCGTACTCAGCATTTCCGACTTCATAAAAACATCCTGTGTGGTGGTCAGGTCGGTTTGTACCACCACGTTTTTGATATGGACATCATTATAGCCCACATAGGAAACCGTCAGGTTGTAGGTACCGGGAGGAACATTGATGATAAAATAGAAGCCTTCAATATCTGTTGAGGCCCCCAAAGGCTGACCATCCACCATCACATTGGCGCCGATCAAAGGTTCCTCCGTATCCGCATCCACTATGCGTCCGGCAATTTTACCGGTTGTGCCCGCATACAGGGATGAAAACAGGAACAAAACAAGACTTATATATGTCAGGAAGGTCGCTCGCTTCATAGAGAATTTCTCCTTTAAGGACTTTCAGAAGGTTAGTAAGTTTAATAAACTAACCAAACCTTATCAAATATTTAATCCAAATTTTTCGATTATTTTTCGTTGCTGACGATCGCTCTTCCGCTAACCGTATCCGGTATACCTTGTTATAGGGAGGGGGCTTTTCTCATACTCTTTTTTTGTAATATAAAATGAAATCCCAACAATTTCTAATCATATTTCATATTTAGAACAAATAATCGCTATATAAAACATAGCGTCCCCTTCCATGAGCCCTTCCGCCGCCAAAACCGGCACTCCGTCCGGGTCAATTCTCAGAGCTTCGCTGCCAGCGGTAATTCAGCCCCAGGTAAAAATTGCGTCCCGGTGAGGGCAAATTGTTTATACTTAAATGCTCATGATAATAGCTGTCCAGCAGGTTCTCTACCCCGGCCTTGATCTCCCAGGCCTCACCCAGGTGGTAACGGCCGCGCAGGTCCAGCCGGGTAAAGGCCGGGGTCGTGTCCTCGCGGGTACTTTTATCAGCCACCCGGTTCTGCGCGGCACTGTGCAGCATCCGTAGCTGCAACCACCAGCCGCTTCCGGTATAGGAAAAGGAAACGGTAGTCGCCAGCGGAGGGATGTAAGGCAGGGGTTCTCCCAGCGCGTTGTTATATCCCCGTGTATATGCCAGGCTTCCGGCCAGGGTCAGCGCCTTAACGTGATAGGAGCCATTCCACTCAAATCCGTAAAGATCGGCTCCGGAAAAATTTTCGTATATCTTAAACTCCGCCGATTGCCATCGTCCGGCGATATAATTATTCAGATGATTAAAAAAGAGGGCAAAATCCGCGGCCAGGGAGCGGCCCCGGTATTTCCAGCCCATGTCCGTTTGCAGGCTTGCCTCCGGTTTTAAACCGGGATTGCCCGTATAAAAATAGCCATCCAGCAGGTTATAGATAAAAAAACTGTAGGACTCCATATGCGAGGGCATGCGCTGCACGGCGGCCAGACTCCAGGTGAGAATATTTTCCGCATCGGCCCGCCACTCCAGCGCCAGACTGCCGGAAGGCAGAACCTGTTCCATGAACGATCCCTGATCGCTCCAGAAAGCGCTGAGAGCATTTTTTCCAAATTCATCATAAATATCACGCCGGGCATAGTCAAGCCGCACATTGCTCCGCAAACGCCAGCGCTCCGTCAGGGGGATCGTGTAGTCCGCAATCAGAGCCAGGTTATCAAGCCGGGCGTCGGCTATGTTCACAATATAAGCCGGGGATATATCCGGAAAGATACTCAGCATCTTCATATCGGCAAAGGAGTTGAGCCGGTAGTAGTCCAGGGTCAGCTTTAAAAAGCTGTCCCTTCCCGGTAAAAAGGTAGCGGCGACAATCGCCCCGTAAGTCGTTGCCACCCCGTACATGGGCATGTACATATCCGCCATTACCTCCCGCTGACGCACATCCCGGCCATAATCATCCATCCAGTGTCGTATCTGATTGTAATAAATACGGGTATTGAATTTGGGGAACCAGCGGAGGGCCGGATTCCATTCATATTTAATGCTTCCGATATGGGCAATGGTGCGGGTGGCGTCCATCAACAGGGCGGGATAGCCGATATCCCGGGCAAAGTCACCGATATAGTTCAGGGTAAGGCGACTGCGATCATTCAAACTGATCATATATTTTACGGCGGCGTTTTGCTTGCTATAGCCGGAGCGGGCGATCAGGGTATGGTCACCGGCATAATAGCTGTCCGCTTTTTTTAAGGACATGCTGACCCGCAACGCCTGATGCCTGCCGCGCCAGCTTAATTCACCACGCAAACGCCGCAGGGCGGAGGCCGACTCAAAACCGGTTTCACTTTCCGAAGACCAGCCCGGCAGGCTTTGCGGATCCCGGGTCACAAAATTCAGAGACCCTCCCATGGAAGACTGCGACAAATCATAGGCCCCTTTGCTGACTTCCAGACGATCCAGGTTTTCCACTTCCACATAGGAGGTTGCCGGATCCATGCGATCCACACAGGCATGAAAGATTTTCATACCGTCAATGGTGGTGCTGATCTGTCCGTAGCTTAATCCCCGTATGCTGGGTTCCAGGGCAAAATTGGCCCGCCGCATCAGGGTAACACCCTCAAAACGGCGCATCATATCATCGGTGGAATTGAGCCATTTATCGCGGTTTTTATCCAGGGGATCGTTTTGGGCGCCATAAACGGTTATGGCCTGCTTCTGCTCTATCACCGCCGGTTGCAGGTCGATTTGCAATTGTTGTCTTTCACCCTGCAGATCAACCCTGATATATCGGGTGCGGTATCCTATGTGTGAAACCACCAGCGTATAGGCCGCGGGAGAAAGGTGAAGGGTAAAATATCCCTTGTCATCGGTGGCACTGCCCTTGTTTCCCTCTTTAATTACAATATTCACCCCTTGCAGAGGCTTATGACTCAGTCCGTCCCGAACCAACCCCTTTATTTCGGTTTGTCCGCCATAAAGCAGACCGCTGCTTAGGATAACATTTATAAAAATTAAAATGATTTTTTTCATGATCTTTCCCAAAAGAATCTCCGGAAACGCCCCGAAGGGCGCCACCGGAGAGAAATTGAACGCTGCTTACAATGTGATATCGAAGGCCGTTTGCGCCAGTATGTTTCCGTTTCGCTTCAGGGTAACGACCACCTGCCAGTCGCCGCTCATGGTAAAGTTAACCTTGCCCTTGTAGTGGGCGCCGCCGCTGTGTTGCGGATTTTCATTGTTGGGCGACCCGTGCCCCATGGAGGGCATGGTAGGCTCGATCTCCACCTCAACATCCGTCACTTCGGGAAAAGACATCATGTTTTGTTTGTAATTAACACAGATAGAGAAGTCGTTCATCCC
>WGCN01000206.1 GCA_015493745.1 Calditrichales bacterium | reverse complement strand
CTCACCGAACAGGTGCGGCGCAAGCCCTATTCCGTCGTGCTGCTGGATGAGATCGAAAAGGCCCATCCCGAGGTGTTTAACCTGTTGTTGCAGGTGCTGGATGACGGCCGCCTGACCGATAACAAGGGCCGCACGGTCAGCTTTAAAAACACGATCATTATCATGACCTCCAACCTGGGATCGGACTATATCCGCCAGGCCAGTGAAAAGGCCTCGGACAGCGATCTGGACAAGGTCTACCTTGAGGTGAAGGAAAACGTTCTGGATATCCTTAAAAAGAGCCTGCGGCCGGAATTCCTGAACCGCATTGACGATATCATTGTCTTTCATCCTTTGAGTAAAAAGGATATCCGCGAAATTGTGCGCCTGCATCTGAAAGGCCTGGAGAAAGTGCTGATGCAAAAACAGATCACCATGGAGGTGAGTGACGCCGCCCTGGATTATTTTGCCGACAAAGGCTACGATCCGGAATTCGGCGCGCGTCCGTTGAAACGGCTGATCCAAAAAGAGCTGCTCGATCATATCGCCCGCGAAATCATCGCCGGCAATGTACAGGAAGGGCAGCGCATAACCATAGACCGTGAAGGCGAACGGATTGTTATAAAATAATCTGTTACCATTGGCGCCGTTAGGCATCCATAACCTGAAAAAAGGATGGCTCCGCCTTATGGTAAAATGGAAAAAAATCACTTTGTTCGCCATTCTCGGTGCGATTGCCGGATACGGCTACTATTACTACATCGGCTGTTATAACGGCAGTTGCCTGATCGGCAGCAACGTTTACATCAGTACTGCCTATGGTTCTTTGCTCGGGATTAGCCTGGGATGGGGGAAAAAAGAGCAAAAGGAAAAAGCGGAACAGTAAAGCGAACGGAAAGTGATCAAATCAATAAAGGGTGTCGGATATAGTCCGCACCCTTTTTTATTTTAACCTCTTGCTGTTTCGGTCGATAATTACTTATAAAATAATAAATTAGTCGCGGTTTTATCCGAACAGAAGATGAGCAACCAAGATAAGATTTTAACTTAATGAATGATATTTTCTACTTAGACCGCCTGGATGAATGGTTAAAAGGTATGAATGAAACAGATTTGCAGGAGTTAGATTACAAGTATCTGGGAGATACGCAAGTGCGTTTGGGACACTATGCCCATCTTTATGAAAAGGGCCTGGACCTGCTGCGCAAGGAGCCCAATCCCAAGGAGCTGCTACTGAGCATTCTGGATGAATATATGGCGCGTCTGGAAGAAATCCCGGAGTTGAACAGCAACAGTTATAGCGACGAATCCCTGGATGACCATACCCGTGAAAATCTGAAAAGCCTGATCATGTTCGGCACCCAGGCCGCCTTAATCAAGGAAAACAGCCGCATACAGGCCGAGCTGCGTCAGGCCAATCAAAACTATCGCGATTTGTTAAGCGTGGTAACCCATGAGATAAAAAACTCCCTGACTTCCATTTACGGCTACAACCGTATCATTTCCAAAAGGGTCAAAGAGGGACGACAGGATCAGGTGGTGGAAATCACGGCCCAGGTGGATCGTCTTTCCAAAAAACTGTTCTCGGTGGTAGACACGCTGATGAATATGGCCCTGATCGAGAAAAACCGGTTGGTTGCCGAAAAACATACCCTGAATATCATCGCCGAGGTGATTGATCCGGTGGTCAAGGAGATGGAATTACAACTGTCGGAAAAGGCCATGGCTGTTGAGGTTATCTCGCACGAGGATGATGTGGCCGTGGAAGGCGACACGCACCTGTTACAGATTGTGATACGCAACCTGTTGATGAATGCCATACAATACGGCGAGCAAAAAACGGATATTGAAATACATGTGGAAAAGGTTCAGGGCCGGGTTTTGATTGATGTTTACAATCAGGGGCAGGGGATTGAGAAAAAATATTTAAAACGAATTTTTGAGAAGTTTGCCCGTTTCAGCAATAAGGGAAACCGTACCAATGTGGGGATAGGTCTGTTTACCGTGGCGCATATTGTGGAAATGCATAATGGCTCCATTAAAGCTGAATCCGAAGCGGGGCGCTGGATGCGTTTTATTATAAATTTACCAACCATTTAAAAAGAGAGTTATCGGGAAATATGCAGGATATCATACGCTTTCACGTACCGTGTCATATCAAATACACCAAATTTGTAGAGGACTTTAGCCGGGTGGCCTCCGGCTACCTTTATCCCGAATCCGATGAGGTCTTTGCCTCCAAGCTGTGCGCGGTAATGAATGAAGTGTTCGTCAACATAGTGGAGCATACCGATACGGCCAAGGAAAATGAGGTGGTGCGTTTTCAGTTTGAAATCGGCTTGAAGTACTTTTCCATTTCCATATACGACTACGGCCCCGGCTTTAAGGCCGATGGGCATCTTCCGCCTTATCCCAAGGATTTGATCGGCAAGAAATATCAGTTGCGCGAAACGCTGGACGGCCATGTGTTCTATCAGATTGTAGATCCGTTTACCATTTCCTTTATGTTTGAGGAAAAGGAGATGAACCTGGATGATTTTGATGATCTGGGCATGTTGGAGGATAATGGTCTGGGCATATCGATCATAACCAAGCTGATGGACACGGTCACCTATTCTTACATCGGCAACGGTAAATTCGACTGGAAGCTGGTCAAACAAATTTAGAATAAGCCTTTTGTACTGAAAATAGCGCTTGCCATCGAGCGATGCACTTTGTAAATTTTTAACTTTTTGCCGGACTGGCCGGGGCCACGATCCCGCGGAACCGTGAATGGGAAATTTCCCGGCGGCTCATCCGGCAGGAAGGGATTCCTAACTTATAATTTCAACTATGAGGCTGTTATGAATGATTTACCTGTTGTTTCTCCCCTAACCCATCTAAACGAAGAAGAAAAGTTCTTTTATGATACGGTAAAAGACCTGGCCGTGGAAAAGATTCGTCCCTACTTAAAGGAGATGGATGAGTCGGCCAAAATGCGTCCCGAAATCCCCAAACATTTTTTTGAAATGGGTCTGATGGGCATCCATGTGCCCGAGGAGTTGGGCGGCGCCGGGGCCAACTTTTTCATGTCCGTGCTGGCCATCGAAGCGCTGGCCACGGTGGATGGCTCGGCCAGCGTGATGGTGGATGTGCAAAACACCCTGGTCAACAATGCCTTTATCAACTGGGGCAGCGAGGAGATAAAGAAAAAATATCTGCCGCAGCTTACTTCTTCCAAAATAGGTTCCTATGCCTTGTCCGAGGCTGCTTCGGGCAGCGATGCCTTTGCCCTGGAATGCCGCGCGGAAGATAAGGGCGACCACTGGGAACTGAACGGGCAGAAGATGTGGATCACCAATGCCGCCGAGGCCGAAATCTTTATCGTCTTTGCCAATGTCGATCCTTCCAAAGGGTACAAGGGCATTACCGGCTTTATCGTCGAAAAGGGTTTTGAAGGTTTTACCGTCGGTAAAAAGGAAGAAAAACTGGGTATTCGCGCCTCCTCCACCTGCGAATTGATTTTTGAGGGGTGCAAGGTGCCCAGGGGCAATGTGCTGGGTGAAGTGGGCAAAGGCTACAAGGCGGCCATTGAGACGCTGAATGAAGGACGTATCGGTATCGGCGCGCAGATGGTGGGCATCGCTCAGGGCGCCTTTGACGCCATTATCCAATATGTAAAGGAACGGGAACAGTTTGGCAAGCCCATCGGGAAATTCCAGGGGGTTCAGTTCCAACTGGCCGATGCCGCCACCAAGCTGGAAGCGGCCCGTTTGCTGGTTTACAATGCCGCGCGCATGAAGGATGCCGGCATGCCCTTTTTAAAGCAGGCGGCCATGTGCAAGCTCTACTCTTCGCAGGCGGCACAGGAGATAACCTCGCTGGTGATCGATCTGATGGGCGGTTACGGTTTTTCCAAGGAATACCCGGCGGAAAAATATTACCGCGACGCCAAGATCGGCACCATTTACGAAGGGACGTCCAATATGCAGTTGCAGACCATCGCCAAATTCATCCTTAAGGATTAATGGCGGTGCGTACCCTCTCCCAGGCATAAGGAGGGCAGACCGGCCTGTGGAGGAGGAAATCGTATGCCAAGGACCCAAAATAAAACCACTATTTCCTCCCCGGAAACCGGGGAGGGCAGGGTGGGCTTACTTAAACCAGTTACCGTACAACTCCGGCCGCCGGTCGCGGAAAAAGAGGGTACGGGCATGACTTTCCTTTAACTCTTCCCTGTCGATTTCACAATATAAAATTTCTTCGGTCAGGCTGCCGGCCCGGGCAATAACAGTGCCGCCGGGATTGCAGACAAAGGATTCTCCGGCAAAGGTCAGCTTTTCTTCCTGGCCCACCCGGTTGACCAGGGCGGTAAAGTAGCCGTTCTGGAAGGCCGCCACGCGCATCTCCGCCTCATACAAGCCCTCCGGCCATTCGCCCACGGCCCCGGCCTGGGGGACAAAAACGATCTCCGCTCCGCGCAGGGCCATCACCCGCATGTATTCCGGATAGTGCCGGTCGTAACAGATGGCCACGCCGATACGCCCGTGGGCGGTGTCATAAACCGGCGCGTCATGATCGCCGGGGGTGTAGTAACCCTGCTCATGAAAGCCCTCGTACTCGGTTATGTGTATCATGCGCGTGGTACCCAGCAGACGACCGTCGGCGTCGATGACCGGGCTGGTGTCGTAGGTCTTGTCGCCGTCGCGTTCAAAGATGTTAAGGACGATAACCACCTTAAACTCCGCGGCCAGTTTTTGGAAGGCGGCTACCGTTTCTCCATCCACGGGTTCCGCTTTTTGCAGGGAAGCCTCCGTGGCCGGCACCTGGGGGTAGAAGGGATGAAAGGCCAGCTCGGCAAAGGCGATGATTTGCGCCCCCTGTTCCGCGGCCGCCTTGGCCCGGGCCAGTCCCTTGCGTACGTTGGCCTGTAAATCATTATCCGCTTTTTGCTGGATGAGGGCAATTTTCATCTCTGTTTCCTTTCAGAATTTTATAATTTTGACGATGCTGAGCAATAAATTTGATTAAGGCGAAGCATATATGCAAAGTTTTTCGTCTGGTAGAAATAAGCGGTATTACTAAAAAGGAATGAACCGAGGGGCCGATGCAATTTAAACAAATGAAGATGACCAAGGAAAAGTTCGGCTACGGCGCCGTTTTTCATGTCTTAAAATACAGCATGATTAACCATATCACCTTTTACAAGGAGTTGCAGGGTTTAACCGTAACCATGGATACGCTGAACAAGGACTATCTGACTTTGGGTGAGGAGTTTCACGCCCGGTTTTTAAGCGAGGAAGAGCTCTATAACCTGGCCGATGATCCCTCCAGTGAGATTTCCAAAAGTTTTCTGGAACTGAACCTGCCCAAGGGTGACAGCTGCTATGCCATCATGCAGGGGGAAACCCTGGCCAGCTATGGCTGGTATTCCGATAAGCCCACACACATCTCCGCCGATCTGGAACTGCATTTTAATCCGGAATGGATATATATGTACAAGGGCTACACCCTGCCGGCCTTTCGCGGCAAGCGGCTGCACGCCATCGGCATGGCCCGCAGTCTGCAGGCCTTTACGGAAAAAGGCTACAAGGGCATTATCTCCTATGTGGAAACCAATAATTATCCTTCCCTGCGTTCCTGTGACCGCATGGGCTATAAAAATTTCGGGAAAGTTCGTATATTCAAAGGGTTGAGTGACTATCACATCCGCACGGAACCGGCATGTGAGTCTTTCGGATTTACCGTAAAAGAGATAAGCGACGCCCATGACCCTTCAGGAAAAACTGGATAATCTGCCCGCCAAACCCGGTTGTTATCTTTTTAAGGATAAACAGGGCCAGGTGCTTTATGTGGGCAAGGCGCTGATACTGCGCAACCGGGTACGTTCCTATTTTCAAAAATCGAGACCTTTTCATCCGCGCACGGCTCTGCTGGTTAAGCGTGTCGCCGATGTGGAAGTTTTTGTCGTGGATAATGAGATCGAGGCCCTGATCCTTGAGAATACCCTGATCAAGGATCGCAAGCCGCGCTTTAATGTGAACCTGAAGGATGACAAGAGCTATCCTTCCATCCGCGTCACCAACGAGGATTTCCCTCAGGTATTTGTCACCCGCAAAATCGTGCGGGACGGCTCCTCCTATTTCGGCCCTTATACCGATGTTAAAAATCTGCGTTTCACCCTGAAAACCCTGCAGCGCCTGTTTCCCATCCGTACCTGCAAGTACAATCTTAACGAGGAAACCATACGGCGTAAATCGGTTTCCCTCTGTTTGGAGTATTACATTAAAAAGTGCAAGGGCCCCTGCCAGGGGCTGCACAGCCGGGAAGAGTATGACGCGGTGATCCGCCAGGTAAAGTCCTTTCTGCGAGGGAAAACAGACGATATCTTAAAATCCCTGAAGCGGGAGATGGAGGAGCAGAGCGCCCGGCTGGAGTTTGAAGAGGCGGCCCGCACGCGGGACAAGCTGCAGGCCCTGCAAACTTACCGCAATACGCAAAAAGTGGTGCAAAACGACGGCCGCGACCGTGATATTATCGCCCTGGCCCGGGAGGATAACGACGCCTGCGCCGTGTTGATGAAAATACGGGACGGTAAGGTGCTGGGACGTGTGCATAAGTATATCGGCGACGCCGAATGGTATGGTACCGATGATTTGATCGCCAACTTTGTGCGCAACTATTATCTGGAGACCGAGGATTTGCCGCAGGATATTTTGACCGAAACAGCGGTGGCGGAGCATGAGACGCTGGAACGCTTGCTGAGCGGTAAATCGGGGAGACGGGTTCATTTTACCACGCCGCAAATCGGAGAGAAAAAGAAACTGGTGGATATGGCCCGTAAAAACGCCCGCTTTTTACTGGAAGAGCTGAAGCTGCAAAAGATAAAGGCCGGCGAGCGGGTGCCTCACGCCGTTAAGGCCCTTAAGCGTGATCTGCGCCTGGAGAGGGAGCCGCGCCGGATAGAATGTTTTGATATCTCCAATATACAGGGAACCGATCCGGTGGCGGCCATGGTCTGTTTTGTGGACGGCAAGCCGCGAAAATCGGAATACCGTGTTTTTCATATCCGCGTTAAGGAAACCCCCGATGATTTTGCCATGTTGCGCGAGGCGGTGCAACGCCGCTACAGCCGGTTGTTGAAGGAGAAAAAAAACCTGCCGGATCTGATTGTTATCGACGGGGGCAAGGGGCAGCTTTCCGGCGTGGTGCGCGTTTTAAGGGAACTGGGTCTGGAAAAACAGCCGGTGATCGGTTTGGCCAAGCGTTTGGAGGAGGTGTTCTTTCCCGGAGTGAGCGAGGCGCAAATGTTGCCGCGCACCTCTTCTTCCCTGAAGCTGATTCAGCAACTGCGCGATGAGGCGCATCGTTTTGGCGTGATGCATCACCGCAAGCGGCGCAAAAAACGTACCCTTGTTTCCGAAATCGACCGGATAGAGGGCATCGGCCCCCGGCGTCACAGTCAATTGCTGAAACGTTTCGGCTCGGTAAAAAAAATCCGTGAGGCGGATGTGGAGCAGTTGATACGGGTGGGGGGATTGCCGCAAAAAATTGCCCTGAACGTCTATAATCATTTTCACGGGGCCGGAGAATGAGGCTCTGTTTTTTTGGCGCGGCGGAGTCCTCGCTAAGCCGGGGGCTCTCCCGCCAGCTGGCGCAAATGGACGAATGGCTGACGGAGCATCAACTGGCCTTTATGGAAGAGCGCTGGGAAGCGGGCATGGTCTTTTACGAAAAGGTTTATGAACTGCGCCGCTATCATCTGCGCTTTATGGAAGAGAGTCTGCTGCCTTTGTTCCGGCAACACTATCCGCAACCGCCCTCCGGCGCGCGTCCGCTTTATTTTGAACGGGAGAAAAAACTGAT
>WGCN01000205.1 GCA_015493745.1 Calditrichales bacterium | reverse complement strand
ATACGCACCCAATGCACCGGCTTTGTGTACGCTCTTTCCATTGCCGATCAGTTTATAAAAAGCGGTATGTATAAAACCATCCTGGTGGTGGGCGGCGAGGTGCAAAGCACGGCGCTGAATGTGAGTACCGAGGGGCGTGACGTGGCGGTTATCTTTGGCGATGGCGCGGGAGCGGCAGTGCTGACGGCCACGGAGGAAGAGGGCAGGGGCATCCTGACCAGCAACCTGCACGCCGATGGGAAATATGCCCGGCAACTGTACTGCGAGGATCCCGGCAGCCGCGGAGATAAACGGGTCAGCCATGAGATGATCGACAACGGCAGCATTTATCCCTATATGAACGGCCGCTATGTATTTAAACATGCCGTTACCCGTTTCCCGGAAGCCATCATGGAAACCCTGGCAGCCACCGGCTATACCAAGGATGACATCGATCTGATCGTGCCCCATCAGGCCAATAAGCGGATCACGGAAGCGGTGCAGCAGCGCCTGGATGTACCCGCGGAAAAGGTGTTCAGCAATATCCATAAATACGGTAACACCACGGCCGCCTCCATCCCCATCGCCCTGACCGAGGCGCTGGAAGAGGGACGCATAAAGGCGGGTGACCTGGTGTGTACGGTGGCCTTCGGCAGCGGTTTTACCTGGGGCGCCAACCTGATCCGTTTTTAGGGAGGGGACGCTACGGTAAACAGCGGTTCTGTTAAATTGATTTTGGTGTATGGTGAAAATCCGGGCGTTGTGTTCCCTTACGGGCCGTGTCCGGTTTTTTTTTGGTGTCCATGGCAATCTGTCGTAACTTAGCCGCCTGTTAAAATTGAATATGTGAGTGAGTATCGTGGCCAAAAAGAAAAGCCCTCTGAATATCGTTCAAAACAGTTCCCTGCGCCGTCCGGAATGGCTGCGCATCAAGCTGGGTGACAATAAAAATTTTTCCGAACTGCGCGCCCTGGTTAAGGATCAGCGGCTGAACACCGTCTGCGAAAGCGCCCGCTGTCCCAATCTGGGCGAGTGCTGGAACCGCGGCACGGCTACCTTTATGATTCTCGGTGAGATATGCACGCGCAGTTGTACCTTTTGCAATATCGAGGTGGGCAAGCCGCCGGCTTATGATCTGGAAGAGCCGCAACGGGTGGCCGATTCGGTGAAGCAGCTTAATCTGCGGCACGCGGTTATCACCTCCGTAACCCGCGATGACCTGAGCGACGGCGGGGCCTTTATCTTTGCCGAAACCATACGCAAAATCCGCCAGAAAAAACCGGGCTGCACCATTGAGGTGCTGATCCCCGATATGAAGGGGGATACCGACGATCTGGATACCATTCTGGACGCCCGCCCCGACATCCTGAACCATAACCTGGAAACGGTGGAGCGGCTGCAAAAGGCGCTGCGGGTGCAGGCCACCTACCGGCGTTCCCTGTTTGTGCTGGAGTATGCCAAAAAGCGGGGCTTTGTCACCAAAACCGGCATCATGGTCGGCGTGGGCGAGGAGAAGGAGGAGATTGTTCAACTGATGAAGGACGCCCGGGCCATCGATGTGGACATCCTGACCATCGGCCAGTACCTGCCGCCCTCCAAACAGCATTTCCCCATTCAGCGCTATTATCACCCGGATGAATTTTCCGAGCTGAAGAGTATTGGACTGGAGCTGGGATTTAAGCATATCGAATCCGGGCCGCTGGTGCGCAGCTCTTACCATGCCGACGCCCACGTGGTGAAATAGCCTGCGGAACTGCCCGTTCCCGGGCCGTTACACCTAAAAAAGAGGAACGGGGTTTACAGGGCGCGGATAGCTGTATTTAGGGCGTCATTCAAAGCGTTAATGGCGGCATTGACAGCCTTTTGAGCCGTTGCCCGTACCTGTATCTCCAGGGCAAGCGCGGCGTTTTCCAGCACACTCTTTTCATTTTGCAGGGCGGTGTCAAACTCTGCCCGGGTTGCCGTTGGGTCCAGCCTGATGGCGGCAATGAGCTTTAGCCGCTCTTTTTCATCTTCCAGTATCTGCTTCATCTGGTTTCGGATCAGCTCACTGTCATTCGCTAATTCCGTCTGAGCCGCGCTTACCATGGACTTAAACGTGGCCTCGAAATCAAAACCCATTGTCGCCCTCCTCTATTGATTGTTTTTGGATATATCTTTGGATTTCTCACCGGTCACGATATATTTGAAGGCATCGGACAGTTGGCGGCGATAGGCTTTGGCTGACGTATTTGAAATATGGCCCTGCGACCGGAAGAGCTCCGTTATGCCGGCCCAAATAGCAATCACATTTTTTACCTGGGATGTTGTTTGGCTGTTTTGGTCGCGCGCCTCGTTTTTAAGCAACAGGCTGTTCATTTCAACCTCAATAGCGATTATTTCGTTCTTGATCGTATCATAGCCGCGCTGTTCACCGGTTGCCTCGATATAGTTTGCCCAAAAAAAATCCACGCGCCTGGCCAAATCGAAGGTGTCAGCCAATACCTCCTTGTCATAGTCAGCCACCAGCTTTACCTGTGTGCATCCGAACAGCAAAAACAAGAATAGCGCCAGCGCCCAATAGACGGTTGTTTGTGTTCGTTTATATCGCATAACTATCCTTCTCCCACTATTTTTTGTCAGGTTTACCGCGTCCTTCCCGACGGCCGGTTTAGACGAAAGCCAACGGATTTTGACTTCTTATAATGTATAAGCTCAGGGATACTATGGTTTGGGCCCTGTTATCGTTTACCATAAATCTGATTAACAATTCAGTCCGAGCCTTTGGAAATGTTTTCCCTCAATGTGCGGAAAGACCCTGTTCCGCCGTAATTTTATGGTTCTAACTCTAAGGCCTGTAAAAAATTCCCTTTCCCTTAACGGGATAAAGTCATGCTAAAAAAAGAGCAGACGCACAATCAGCGCCGGCGCGGCGGCCGTGGCCAGCGAAAGCAGCGAGCCGATCAGGAAATATTCGGCAAAGGGGCGGTTGTCCAGATCCTTAAAGCGGGCCAGGGATTTTATGGCCACAACGATGGCGATGGCACCGGGCTGATTAAACAGTACCATCACATAAAAAAGCAGCCGTTCCAGAATGCCGATAAGCCGGCCGCGCTCATATTCGGCCGTATCCTGCTTTTCCGGATGATCCTTGTGCACGGGCGTGGCACGCACGGTATTAAGCACCAGGCGGATAAGGATGGTAGCTTCCTTTACGGTGTAGAGCATGGCCGTAAGGGCCGCCAGCCATAAGCTGGCTTTTTGCACCGGAGGCGTGCCGCGCCATATCCGTTCCCGCAAAAAGTCCCAAACGGCGGCCAGGGGATTGGCCGCGAACCAGGCGCTCATATCCGCCGGAAACATGCGCAACAGCATCAGGGCCAGACCCAGGGCCAGATTGTGCAGGATAAAGGTGGTCAGCGACTTTCCGCGTATATGGGTAAAGCTGTCCGCCATGACCATCAGCAGATGCATCCCCGTCAGCAAACCGGCCACCACCATGTTTTCCCAGAACAGCAGACTGCACAGACTCCAGAGGCCGCGGTACAGGACGTCGCGTCCGCCGGGCTTTCGTTCTTCCGTAAGCGCGCGGATGTCATAAAAAAGAAGCCGGCCGCTCCAATAGAGCAGCAGGAAAAAGAGGATGGCGTCGGTGGTCATGAGGATGCCCCCTTCCATAAAAACTCAACGTGTTTGGCCGTTTCATGGGCCAGGCCAAAGGCGGGATCGCGTATGATTTTGGAAACGGCCGGTTGGCTGACCTCCAGGCGGCGGGCGATATCCTTTTGTTTCATACCGCGGTGGTGGTACAGATAGTAGCTTTGCTTCTTCAGGAGTTTCCATGAAGCGCGTCTCAGGCTCACCCAGTGCAGTAACAGGTTGATGCTTTGTGTATACGGCGCTCCCGCGCCCTTAAAATGATAGATAAAGCCGTTTTTCCTGGCGCTTTCCAAAGCCTCGCGCGCGTTGTAAAAGGCCGGTCCGTCCATGCCGATGGCCGCCTTGCGGTTGATCTGCGTGGCAATGGCACCCAGGCCGAAGCCGTACCGGAAAGGGATATAGTTCATGCTGAACTCAAATTGCGCCAGCAGATCGAAGACCGGGCCGTCCACGGGCAGGACCACCTGAAATTCATCACCGATGGTCAGCGTGGGCGGGGAAATGACCTTGTCCGCGAATTTAAGAGCACTGTAGCCCAGGGCCGTTTGAAAACGCTTTTGCAGGGCGGCCCGCTCCTGTTGCAGACGCGAGCGAATGATATCGCCGATGATTACGATGTACAACTTCTCCTGCGCCATAACCCCTCGCGTTGTTTTTGACCCGATATAACCGGAACACATTATTTTAATATAACCATAAGAGTTATAATGCTGAAATATAACAAAAAAGATCATAAAGTCAATAAAATAACTAAAAAGGTTAAAAAGCATAAAATAAACCAAAATGGTTAAATATGGAATTTTGGTAAAACCGGGGTTAAATGGCCCGGTTGGCTTCCGCTTCCGGTTGGGTCACATTTTGCGGGGTGGATTCGTTCGTGGCCGCGGAAGCGGAAGTCCCCTTGTCCAGCAGACCTTCCAGCTCCCGGCGCGAAAGTTCGATACGCTCCAGCCTTTCGGCGATGATGTTGGACTCTCCCGGCAGGCGCGATTGTACCCGGCCTTCGATGATATAGGGCCCGTGCCCGCGCAGCAGTGCGCCGTAACGCTGGTAAACCGCCGGAAACAGCACCACTTCGAACAGCCCGTGGCGGTCTTCCAGCGTCAAAAACTTCATTTGCCGCTTGCCGGCGGGAACCCGCCGCGAGGTGACCAGCCAGCCGACAAGGCGTACCCGTTTATTCTGCAAGACTTCCAGTGAGTGCGAGGGGGTGAAGACGCTGAAGTCCATGTGCTGCTCGAACAGGGCCAGCGGGTGATCGCTGACGGCAAAACCGAGCAGTTCCAGCTCGTTTAAAATACGCTGATAGCGATTGAAGGGCGGCAGGGAGGAGGTGCCGGCAACAAACAGGGCCAGTTCCGCTTTTTTACGGTTTTTAAAAAAGAGCTTGGAGAGCAGCAGCAGTTGCGGGGCGCTGAGGTGCAACGCATTCAGGGCGCCGCATTTAATCAGGTGTTCCAGCTCCCTTTCCCCGGCGCGGCTGCGGCGGATGAAGTCAAACAGATCCCTAAACGGCGCGGCGGCGCGCTCGCGTATGATGGCGCCGAGGGTACGTTCCGTCAGCTCGGATACCGTCGCAAGCCCGCAGCGGATGGCGTCCTGTTCACAGCGGAAGTCCCGCTCCGAAACCTGCACATCGGGCGGCAGGATGGGGATGCGCATGCGCCGGGTCTCTTCGATATAGGCGGCGCGGGAATAGAAACCGCCCTGGTTGTTAAGCACGGCGCACATATATTCCACCGGAAAGTAGTATTTTAAAAAGGCTGTCTGATAGGCGATGGTACCGTAGGTGGCCGAGTGGGCCTTGTTAAAGCCGTAACCGGTGAACCGGGACAGGTAGTCCCAGAGTTGTCCGGCATCCTGTTCGGAAAGCCCCCGGCAGACGGCGCCCTGCATAAAGGCCCGTTGCACGGTCATAAATTCCTTTTTTGTGCGCGCCTTGCTCATGGCCCGGCGCAGGATGTCGCCCTGGGCCAGGGAAAGTCCGGCCACATGCCGGGCGATTTTAAGCACCTGTTCCTGATAGATGATGATGCCGTGGGTATCCCGTAGCGGCTCCTCCAGCGCGGGATGCATATAGGTGGTTTTTTCCAGCCCGGCCCGTCGCCTGATGTAGCTTTCCTTCATGCCGCCGCCATTGCCCGAGGCGCCGGGACGGATCAGGGCCACGGCCACGATGACGTCATCCACATGGTCGACGGTCATCTTTTTCAGCAGGCCGCGCATGGCCGGGCTTTCCAGTTGAAAGCAGCCCATGGTTTGTCCGCTGCGGATGTAGGCGGTCACCTGCGGGTCGTTTTCGGGAATGGTGCGCAAATCCAGAGGGGAAAGGGTGGCGCTGTTTTTGAAAAAGAAGTCGGGTACACCCCGCCCGGCAAAGGAACGCCGCCTGTGTCTTCCGGCGTCACGGGTCACGTCACGGATGCAATCGGTGATGATGCTGAGCGAGCGTACCCCCAGTAAATCCATCTTCACCAGCCCCAGGGGTTCGATACTGTACATATCGTACTGGGTAACCACCAGTCCCTTGCCGGCTTCTTCCAGCGGCGTATAGCGGCTCAGCTCCCGCGGGGCGATAATCACACCGCCGGGGTGTACTGAAAGATGGCGGGGGAAACCGGCCAGCCGTCCGGCGATATCCATGATCTCCCGGTACAGGGGCAGGTTGTGCCGCAGGGCGCGCAGTTCGGGCAGGCTGTTTACGGTCTCCTCGATTTGGGCCGGGGAGCGGTGGGGCAGATGTTGGGTGATCTTGCCGATTTCATCCTCGGGCAGGCCGTAGGTCTTGGCCACGTCACGCAGGGCCGAACGACTTTGAAAGGTGTTAAAGGTGCAGATCATGGCCGTATGGTCGCGGCCAAAGCGTTCGTACACATAGTCGATCACCCGGTCGCGGTTTTTCCAGCATATATCAAGATCGATGTCGGGGGGATTGTGCCGTTCGGGGTTAAGGAAACGCTCAAAATAGAGGTTGTGGCGCATGGGGTCCGCCTGAGTGATGCCCAGACAGTAGGCCACCAGGCTGTCGGCCGCCGATCCGCGTCCCACGCAGGGGATGTGTTCCCGGTGGCAAAAATCGACGATATCCTTGACGATGAGAAAATAGGCGCTGAAACCCATGGTCTGAATGATATCCAGCTCATACTGCAGGCGTTGGGTGACCTCCCGCGTGAGTGGCCGGTAGCGCCCGGTGGCGCCGGCAAAGCTTTTTTTCCACAGGTAAGAAAAGCTGCTCTCCTTCTCCGGCAGTTTTATCGAGGGAAAGATGGAGCGCCCCAGTTTAAAACGGAAATCGCACTCTTCAACGATCCGTTGTGTATTTTCCACCGCTTCCGGAAAGGCCCGCAGGGTCTCGCGCATCTGTTCTTCCGATTTAAAATACTGCCCGGCATGACCGGCATCGGTGACCCTCTCCCGGCTGGTGTTATGGTGGATGGCCCGCAGGGTACGGCGCAGGGCGGTATCGTGCCGGGATATGACGTAGACGTCGTTGGTGGCCACCAGGGGGATTCCGTTTTCCAGACCCAGGTCCCGCAGGCGCAGGTTGATCAATGTGTCGCCGGCGTCAAACTGTTGGAGCTCCAGATAAAAATGGGCGCCGAACACCGTGCGCATGCGGCGGATATACCGGACAGCCTTATCCAGTTCACGGTTTTTCAACATGCGCCACAGGGCACCCTCTCTGCCGCCGGAGAGGAGGGTCAGCCCCGCCTTGCGGCCGATGATGTCCGGCAGCCGTAGTTTGAAATTGAGATGGCCGCCCCGCAGATGGCCGGTGGATATGATTTGACACAGATTGGCATAGCCGCTGTCATCGCGTGCCAGGGCCACAAGCCGGCTGCCGTCATTCAAGGTCAGCTCCGCGCCAATGACCGGTTTCAGGCCATACTCCAGCGCCGCGCGGTAAAAGGTGACCGCACCGTACAGGGCGTTGGTATCGGTTAAGGCCAGGGCCTTCATACCGTGCCGCTGTGCCGCCCGGGCCAGCTCTTCCGGCGGAGCGGTGCCGTTAAGCAGACTGTAGTAACTGTGTGTGTGTAAATGGCTAAACATCATACTTCCCTGTGATTTAAAAAGGTATACAAAAGTACATATAAAGCCATAAAAAAGAAACAGCTGAGGGAAAATAAACGAACAGGGAAGAGAGCCTGCCGGTCAGGGTGAAAAAAATGGCTCTATGTCGAATTTCGCTGCCAATACTTCTTGCCGGGGCATGACGGCTTTCCCGGTGTTTGTAATAAATATCTTCCGTCAAACCGTGAACCGGTTTGCGGGATTCTGCTTTCTGTCACTTTCCCCACGTTTAAAATCACGGGGTAACGTAACACCAGGGTCTTGGCCTGTTTCATACCCTCCGGGAACCAACCTGTGCAATTGTCGAGGAAGAAAAATACCGGGTAAAAGCACCCGGCAAAACAGCATGGTGCAAAAAAGTTTTTCTTGTTGTGAAGAATGCTTATCTTTTTATAGTTAAACAACGATATTATCCATGAAGCGCTTTCTTTTTATTTTTTTTCTGCTCCTGGTTACGGCCCTGCCGGCCCAGATATCCAATTCCATTCCCAGCCGTCCGCGTATCGGTTTGGCGCTTTCCGGCGGCGGCGCGCGCGGTTTTGCCCATATCGGTGTGCTCAAGACCATCGACTCTCTCGGCATTCCCATCGATTATATCGCCGGTACCTCCATGGGCGGGCTGATCGGCGCTCTCTATGCCATAGGTTACAGCGGTGTGGAACTGGAGCGCATTGCCCTGGAAACGGACTGGGATCAGCTTTTTTCGGATCAGTTGCCGCGTAACATTTTACCCTATCCTGAAAAAAAGGAAACCGATAAGTATCAGTTGATACTGGGTCTGAAAAACTCGGAAATACAACTACCCAGCGGTTTAATACGCGGACAAAAGATCACCCAGATGCTTTCGCGGCTGACCTACGCCTATCAGAATGTAAACAGTTTTGACGACCTGCCCATACCGTATCGCTGTGTGGCCATCGATCTGATTTCATCGCGAAAGGTTGTGCTGAGCAAGGGCTCGCTGGCCAAGGCCATGCGCTCCACCATGAGTCTGCCGACCATCTTTTATCCCGTTGTCTGGGGGGATTCCCTGTTGATCGACGGAGGGATGATGGATAACCTGCCCGTCGACGTCGTCCGGGAGATGGGGGCCAATATCGTTATCGCCGTCAACGTGGGCGAGCCGCAAAAAACCAAGGAAGAGCTAAACAACATTCTGGATATTGTGGGGCAGATTTTTTCCCTGGCCAATATCGAGGCTCAGGAGTGGGCCGTGGCGCATTCCGATTTGCTTATCACACCCGCTCTGCATCCCTATACCGGTGCCGATTTCAAAACCACCGCCATCCGCCGGGTGATAGATCTGGGGCACCGAGCGGCAATCGATTCCCTGAAAGCCATGCTGGAAATACGGAAAATTACCGATCCTACCCATATCCATAGCGAGCACAGGGCCCGGGTGGACTCCACGCGTCTTCACGGCATACAGATTGCCGGAAACACCACCCTGCCGTTCGCGTTGATCGATTCCCTGCTTAGCCTGACCCCGGGAATGCTTTTTAATCATGATACCCTGAAGGCGCATGTCTACAAGTTGCGCCGCACGGGGTTGTTTCGCTCCATTAAAACCACGGTTCAGGCGGTGGACAGTCTGCATTACAAAGCCATCATCACCGTTACGGAAACGCAAAAGCCCTTCATTGCCCGGGTATCCATCAGCGGTCAGGACAAGTTGTCTTTTCGTTTTATTTATGACCTGCTGGGTATCCGGCCGGGCACGGTCTTTGATCCGGAACTCATCGATGAACGTATCACGCAGCTCTACAGTCTGGGTTATTTTGAAACAATCTATTACGATATAAATCCCCTTTCGGAGAACCGCATTGAGCTGCATTTCCACGTGGCGGAAAAGCCGCGCCGTGAACTGCGGGTAGGTATTAAATATGATGATCTTTACAATCTGACCATGGCGCTCAGCCTTCAGGGAACCAATGTCATTATTCCCGGCCTGCGCATGGAAAACGAGCTGCTGTTTCCGGAATACCTGTCGGCGCGTTTTAAGGTTTTTTATCCCTCCCGTTCCCTGACATTTCCGATCTACCCCTTTTTTCATGCCGGCTACAGGGATATTCCCATTGATATCTATGATAACCGGGCGTATCTGGTGGCCCGCTATCCGTACCGTTCCGCCGATTGGGCCGTGGGGATCGGTGTGCAGGCCGGCTCCTTTATCAATGCCGAACTGGAGCTTAATTTCGAATATATGGATATCGAACCGGAGGTGGCCATCCCCGATCCGGTACGGTTTCCTTCCTGGAAAAACCGGTTGCGTACCATAAGGTTCAGCAATATCATCGATCAGCGCGATAACACCCTTATTCCCGTGGAGGGTTTTTTACTTTCGGCCAAATACGAAGGCAGCTTTTTACAGCTTATTTCATCGGATCGCTATTACAAGTTAAGAATCATTTTGGAAAACTACCTGCCGTTTTCCACCCGGAACAATATCCGCTTTTTTGGTTTTTACGGTCAGGCGTCGCAGGATATACCGATCTATAAAAACTTTTACCTGGGCGGTCCTGATAATTTTGTGGGTCTGGATTATTATCAACTCACCGGCCAAAAGATCGGCATTGTGCGTTTGGACTGGCGTTACAGATTTAGCGACAGATGGTACGGCAAGCTGATTGTCAACAGTGCCTATAATGAACTAAGGCAAAACGAGCGTATTGTGTCGGGTAGTTTTAGATGGATGCAGGCCGTCGGGACATCGCTGACAATGGACACACCCTTCGGTCCTTTTGAGCTGACCTATGCCTATAACTTTAATTCTTTTTATCGTAACGAAAACAACAAGAGCTTTTTCTATTTTCAGGCCGGATACCATTTTTAGGGGCGGGTTTTTCCCGGAGGTTCAGTCGTGATGGTGCTGCCGGTATTTTTCTTCAAAATCTTCTTCCGTAAATGCGAAGTCGGCAATCTTTCGGCTTTGAAACACTTTAACCAGCCGGGCTTCCTGTTCCATAAAAAAACCGTGGATTTTACAGGGCGCCGGCAGGGGGCAGAAATCCTCTTCCAGCACGCACTCGCTGATCATGCGTCCCATACCCATGGCTTCCAGCACATCGTACAGGGTGATCGTTTCCGGAGGGCGTTTAAGGCGCACACCGCCATACTTTCCCTGTTCCGAGCTGATGATCCCTCCCACGCGTAACTGATAGACGATTTTTGTGGCAAAAGGCCGGCTGACCAGCAGACCGGCGGCCAACCGCCGCACCGGAATCGGTTCCGGCTGGTCATAATGACCGGCTAAGAAACCGCAAATACGGATGGCATGGTCATACTCTTTTTTAAGGGAAAATAACATCGGGGTACCTTTTTTTCTATTTGACCGTAATGGTATAATATAACATGGGCCGCTTAGAGACTCAAACAATAAAAGTGTTCCGGATCTGCTTCTTTGTTGCACTTTTTATGGGAAATGGCTAATATGTTCCACCGATTTCCTAACATTTTACGGAGGATCCATGAAGAAGCTGTTTGTTTTTCTGATTCTGTTTTCCCTGTCGCTTCAGGCCCGGGAATATGGTGTTTATCAATTTGTCCTTACCGGTGTTAAAGGCGATCTGTCTTCCATTAGTCAAGGCATAAGCGGGCAGGCTTCCGCGGCCGGTTTTAAGGTACTGGCCAGCTATGACTATGGCGTGCCGGAGGATTGCGGCTATAAAGGACATCTTATTTTACTGAACGATTCCAGCTACACGGCACAACTGATGGCCGCCAATCCGCTTACGGCGCCCTTTGCCGCCACCGACCGTATCAACATATTTCAGGATGAGGCCGGTACCCATATTTCGGTGGTGAATCCGCATTCCATCAACCGCACCATGCTGATGGATGATGTGAAGTATGAGCAGCTAAGCGCAAGCCACCTGCAAAAGCTGCGTGATTTGATCACGGCGGCGGCGCAGGGTACGCCTTCCACAAAGGAATACGGGCAGATGCGCGAGGAGGGCTTTATCTCCAAAACCATGGGCGTTATGGCCGGCGGCGCTTTTTCCGAAAAGATCGAGGATGTTTTTGTTATTAAAAACGCTCAGTGGCGGGATGTGGCCCAACAGGTGAGCGAGGCCCTGGCCCGGCCCGGCCCGGAATGGGGTATGTATGCCGCCTTCAGCCTGCCGATGGAGAAATACGCCATGAGCATCATCGGCGTTACCGGAAGGAAGATGGAGGCCAGGTCTTTCGATATCGTCGGCGCCGGTGATGACGAGGAGCGCGAGGATTACGATTGCGCGGGGATTGCGGACGCGGGCGCCTATCCCTTTAGCCTGGTGGTGGTTCAGGATGGCGCGGATGTAAAGGTGCGTATGGTTACCGCCATGTATCGCATGAAGATATTTTTTGAAGACGCCGGTAAGTGGGCCTTTATGAAAAACATGACCATGCCCGGCTCCCTGGCTGATGAAGTGAAGGAGATGATTGAGAAAAAGCTGAAATAAGAAATTTCAGCCCAAAAAAAGCGAGCCGGAAAGCTCGCTTTTTTTATGGCCGCGGCTTTGTCCCCGGGGAAAACAGCGGAAGCGGCGCATTTTGCTTTGTTTCGTTCCCTTTTATATTTTTAGTTCTTCATCCATTCAAAGCAGGGTTACGGCCATGGAAATCATCATAATGGTCAGCACGGTTTTTATCGGTTATTTGATCATGTACCGTTTTTACGGCCGTTTTCTGGCGCGGCGGGTTTTTAAACTGGATGCCAGCCGTAAGACGCCGGCCGTGGAATTTAACGACGGCGTGGACTATGTCCCCACGGCCAGGGAGATAATCTTTGGCCATCATTTCACCTCCATTGCCGGGACGGGGCCGATCGTGGGCCCGGCCATAGCCATCATCTGGGGCTGGGTACCGGCGCTGCTGTGGGTCTTTCTCGGTTCGGCCATCATGGGCGCCGTGCATGATTTCGGCTCGCTGGTCATCTCCCTGCGCAATCAGGGCAAGTCCATTTCCGAGGCCACCGCGCTGTACATCAACACGCGTACCCGCGTTTTCTTCTTTATTCTGGTTTTTCTGGCCCTGTGGATTGTCATCGCCATCTTCGGTCTGGTGATCGCCGTCATCTTTGATATGTACCCCTCGGCGGTGTGGCCGGTGTGGCTGCAGATACCGGTAGCCATTTTTCTGGGACGCATGATCTATCACCGGGGAAAAAATATCACCCTGTGGACGCTGGCTTCCCTGGGACTGCTCTATGCCCTGGTGGTGTTCGGGTATTATTTTCCCTTTACCATGCCCACCGTTGCCGGTATTCCGCCAACGGGCGTGTGGACCATCCTGTTGCTCATCTATGCCTATATCGCCTCGGTGTTGCCGGTAACCACTCTGTTGCAACCCCGGGATTTTATCAACGCTTATCAACTGATTACGGCCATGGCCCTGCTGGTGTTGGGGGTGGTGGCTTCCGTGCTGTGGGGCGGATTGGAAGTGGTGGCGCCCGCCGTGCAGACCGCCCCGGCGGAAGCGCCGCCCATGTGGCCCTTTTTGTTTATCACCATCGCCTGCGGGGCTATATCCGGTTTTCATTGTCTGGTCTGTTCGGGAACCACCGCCAAACAGTTACGCAGTGAACCGGACGCCCTATTTGTCGGTTACGGCTCCATGCTGGTGGAAGGGGGGCTGGCCACGCTGGTGATTATCGCCGTGGCCGCCGGTATCGGTTTGGGCTATACCGGCGCCGACGGGCAGCATCTGACGGGCGTGGCCGCCTGGAACAGCCACTATGCCTCCTGGGTGGCGGCCAAGGGGCTGGGCAGCAAGGTGGGGGCTTTTGTGGATGGCGCGGCCAACATGATGGCCATGACCGGATTGCCCCGCGGCATTGCCGTGGCCCTGATGGGTTTGTTTGTCGCCTCCTTTGCCGGAACCACCCTGGATACGGCTACGCGCATTCAGCGCTATGTGGTCAGTGAGCTGGCCACGGATTTAAAGCTCCCGGCCCTGCAAAACCGTTACACGGCCACGGCGGTGGTTATCCTTTCGGCCCTGCTGCTGGCTTTTGCCTCCGGCGCCGACGGTAAGGGGGCCCTGGCCATGTGGCCTTTGTTCGGCGCGGTCAACCAAACCCTGGGCGCCCTGGCCCTGGTTATCGTCACCCTCTATATGAAGCGCACACGGAAAGGCTGGCTCTGGCTGACCGGCGGTCTGCCGGCCGTGTTTATGAGTGTGATGACACTGTGGGCCGGTATCGACAATCAGATAAGTTTTGCTTCATCCTCTTTGCTGCTGCAAGCGGTCAATATCTTTATTATTTTCATCGTGCTGTGGATAATCGTTGAATCTTTACTGGCTTTTGCCGGTTTGGTTAAACACGGCGGACAAACGGCCGAATATTGAATTTAAGGTAAAATAATATATTCTTTTGCAGAATGCCGGGCATGAGGCTATATTGACCTGTTATGGAAGTTTTAGGCTTCCGCTGTTTTTATTTTTTTTAGGAGAGTCGTATGTCGACTAAAGTTCATTTTCCGGGAAAAGCCGAGTTCTATAAGGAGCTTAAGACCCGGATCAATTCATATTTTACGGAAAACGGTACAACACCCACGGGCGGCAAAAAGCTGGCCTTTAAAAGCGTGATCGTGATCGGGTTGGTTGTTGTCAGTTATGTGTATCTGGTCTTTTTTGCCCAGGGCTGGATCGATACACTTATTTTTTCCTTCTTGCTGGCCCAAGGCTTTGCCCTGGTGGGGTTTAACGTAATGCATGACAGCGTTCACGGCAGCTTTGCCCGCAGTAGAAAAATCAATAAGATCATGGGGTACACTATGGATATTCTCGGCGGTAACGCCCGCCTGTGGTATCATAAGCATAATGTGCTGCACCATACCTACACCAATATCGCCGGTATGGATACGGATATTGAAACCAGTGGTTTGATGCGCATGAGCCCGCAACAGGAATGGCGTCCCTGGCACCGGTTTCAGGTTTTATATGCTTTTCCGGCCTACAGCCTGCTTACCATATCGATGGTGCTGTTTACCGATTTTCAAAAGTTCATCAGCGGACGTATAGGAAAATACAAATTGCCGAAAGCCGGTGTTAAGGAATCGACCCGTTTTTGGCTGATGAAGGCGTTTTACTTTTTTTATGCTTTGGCCCTGCCCATGTTTTTTCATAGCTGGTGGATTGTTTTGCTGGTATTTTTGCTGGTGCATTTGATACTGGGCTTAACCTTTTCCATCGTATTTCAGTTGGCCCACACCATGGAAGACAACAGCTTCCCCGAACCCGATCCCAACGACGGCACCGTAAAAAATGAGTGGGCCATACACCAGATTGAAACCACGGCCAACTTCGGCACGCGCAGCCGGTTCCTCTATTGGTATATCGGCGGTCTCAATTTTCAGATAGAGCATCATCTGTTTGCCAAGATCAGTCATGTGCACTATCCGGAAATCAGCCGCATTGTGCGTGAGACCTGCGATGAATTCGGTGTTAAATATGTGGAATACAAAAGCATGTTTTCTGCTTTGGGCACGCATCTTAGGTTTATTTACCATATGGGTAAAAAACCCTACGCCACACATTAAGATTTCTTTTTTCGTCCGCGGTAAATCCGGCGGACGGTCTGCTCTCAAGGGTTGTGACCGGCAGTCACAGCCCTTTTTTATTTCCGGCTAATATACACCTCCTCGCACACGGTTCATCCGTTTGGACAATATTTAGTCACAGTGGTTTTATCGCTTATATTAAAGATGGAAAAGTCCGAAAAGATAAAACAGTTTAATTAGAAAGGAGTGTCACATGAAGAATATACTGTTGATTGTTTTTGTTTTTATGGCTTCGGCCTTATTGTTTGCCGGAACGCCCTCAAAGGCTGAGTTGAATAACGGAAAAACTGTTTTTAATAAAATATGCTTTGCCTGTCATAAGGATGGCGTGGCCGGCGCCGCGGCCATTACCAATAAAAAGCGTTGGCAGGAAAATGCCGATAAGGGTATAAAGAAGCTGGTCAGCAGTGTTAAGTCCGGGGTGACCAACGGTAAATATGGCACAATGCCTCCCAAGGGCGGTTGTATGGATTGCAGTGAAAAGGACATTCATGATGCCATCTTGTTTATGATAAATGAAAGTGGCGCAAAGTTAAAATAAACTGTGGCCTAATGTGTTTATCTTAACTTTGTTTTACCCGAGAATAGCCCATGAAATTAAAAAGTAAGTTCAGAATACTCACCCTCTCACTGTTTGTGATAATATCACTGGTCATTTCGGTATTTTATTATAATCAGATACAAATTACCGATGTCAATGAACAGGCCTTCAATGGCATTAACCGCACGGAAAGCACGGCCTACCTGCAGAATCTGTTGCATGAACTAAGGGAACTGGAGCTTTCATTCCATAATCCGGCCCACAGTCAGTCCGTGGATGAACTCAAGGCCATGCTGACGATGAAGATCAATGTGTTTAACATTATTCTTAATAACTGGAATGTTCCCGATTCCATCCACAAACCGGTGGAGCAGACCGCCGCAAACTATTTTCGCTTGATTAATGAATACCTAAGCGTGGTGGAAAACAGTACGATAGATCATATCGCTGACGTCGCCCGCAACAGTTCGCAGGCTTTTGCCGCGGTGATGGCCGGCCTAAATCGCTCGTCCACCGCCCTTAAAGGTGAACTGATGGAGAGCCGGCATCAGGCACAGGTGCAAATGGACTACGGCAATATCGTTATTTCCATCCTGGTGGTTATCAGTCTGGGCTTTCTCTTTATAATGGATTTTCTTTTGAAGCGAAAAATACTTGTTCCGGTGCTTCAATCCCGGGAAGCGGCGGAGGCGATGGCCAACGGAAACCTGGAGATCTCCCTGAATATAGAAAATGATGACGAGATTGGCGATCTGGAACGGGCCATGGAGCGGTTGCAAAAGGTCATTCGTGAAAAAGCCGCCGTTGCCGAACAGATTGCCGCCGGCAATTTAACGGTTCCGGTAACCATCGTGTCGGACCGGGATATTTTGGGTATGGCCATGCAAAAGATGAAGGGAGGGCTTGAATCCCTGTTGAAAGAGGCTTCGGCGTTGATTGAGGCCATGCAGAACGGTGAATTGCATAAAAGGGCGGACGACAGGAACTTCTCCGGAAGCTGGAAGGAACTGCTCAATGAGATGAACCGTCTGGTGGAGACCTTCATGGCCCCGTTAAACATTACCTCCGATTATTTAAAAGATATATCCGGCGGCAAGATACCCGCGGAAATTGAGACGGAGTTCCGGGGAGAGTTCAATGTCATTAAGAAGAGTGTCAATCAATATGTCGGTGTTTTACAGAAACTGACCTCCCGGGTAAGGGATATCTCCGGCGCGGCCCGTGAGGGCGATCTTTCCGCCAGAGTCGATTCCTCTGAATTCGAAGGCATCTGGAAAGAGTTGATCGACGGCGTCAATGATGTTTTTATCAATGTTTCCGAACCGTTGCGGGAAATCATTAAGGTGATGGAGGATGTGGCGCAGGGTGTTTTACATACCCGGGTGCATGGTGACTTTGCCGGTGATTTCAGGAAACTGAAGGAGACGGTAAACAGCTCCACGGATTCCCTGGCCCATACCATAGCGGAAGTGAACCGTTCCATTGAGGAGGTGCAGGCCGGAACGGCCCAGGTATCGGCCAGTAACCAGATCGTATCCGAAGGGGCAACGGAACAGGCCGCCTCTCTGGCAGAGGTGCTGAATGCCCTTACCGAGCTGGGCCATAAGTCCACGGATAATTTTGACGCCGCCTCGGAAGCGGTAAACCTGGTGGGTACCGTGCGGGATAAGGCCCGGGGCAGCGAACAAAAAATGGCCGATATGCTGACGGCCATGGACAATATCGACCGTTCGGCCCAAAAAATATCAACCATCATTAAAGTGATCGACGAGATCGCTTTTCAGACCAATTTACTGGCGCTGAACGCCGCCGTGGAAGCGGCCCGCGCCGGTGTGCATGGCAAGGGGTTTGCCGTGGTAGCCCAGGAGGTGCGCAGTCTGGCCCATCGCAGCGCCAAAGCGGCCAATGAAACCACGGAGCTGATCGGTGATTCACTAAAGGAAGTGGCCGATGGCGTGAAAACGGCCAATACCACCGCCGGGGAACTGGCGGAAATCATCAAGGGCGTGCAGGGTATTTCGGAAATTATAAAACAGATACACGCCGCTTCCGGGGAGCAAAATAAGTACAGTGCTTCCATAAAAAAGGAGCTTGACAATATTAATGACCACACCCGCTCCAATGCTGCCAGCGCCCAGGAAGTGGCTTCATCGGCCAATGAGCTTTCCGCCCAGGCCGTACAGCTGCAAAAGCTGATTTCACGCTTTGAATTGGGCGGGCAAGAGGGTACGGAGGTAGAAACCATGGCTTTTAATACACCTTTCTGTAATTAAAGGTGACAGCCATCAAGGAAAATCAGCAGAAATATCACATATCCGGTGCATATTTATTTTTCTATTCATTATCTCATGGATTTAGACTTTAATGTTGTTATGATTATTTAAACCCGGACGATAGCCTATTTACAGATTCATTAAAAGAAGGAGCGGAATATGAAGAAATTTTTATTTCTAAGTATCATTTTATTTTCCGGTGGTTTATGGGCACAGGCACCGGGCAGCGGCTCCGGCTCCGGTTCGGGAGAGTTATCCTTTACCCAATCTTCCCGGATATTTTCTTCCGCGCCAACCGGAAGCTTTATTTATTCGACCAGTACATATACCTTTTCGGATATTGTGGTATTCAGCTATTTTGATAATTCATTTTTCAAGGTGTTTGATACCAGCGGCGTGGCTATTGACAGCGTTGTGCTCAATAAAGATGAGTTTTACAGCTTTAAACCGGGTACAGGCTCCTATCGTGTGGATTGTAACAATTCCTTTACCGTACTGATTGGCGATCCGATTACGCGCAGTGTTATGGGCTTTTTTGCCGTGGATGAATCGGGCAGCCCTCTTTCTACCCACATAAACACCTTTATGCCCGCTAACAATTTTTCAAACGAGCATTTCATTGTTTTTGCCTATCATGACGGAACCGAGGTGGTTGTAAAAAATCTAACGGACTCTACAACGATTGCCGCCGTAATTCTTAACCGGGGTGAGCATCTGGAAATCAATGACGTGAACTCAAAGTTTTTACAGGTCTCCGCCGGCAAGCCGGTTTCCGCGCTCAGTTATACGGATCAGGGCTATTATATCCCCAGCGATAACGGCACCTTTGCCGGAACAAACTTTTACGGTTTCTCCGGGTATGTTGGCAACTGGAGTAATGGGGTGGTTATATCCGCCTATCAGGATAGCACCGTTTATTTACTTACCAACACCGAAACGGGAGATACCCTGATGGCCGGCACGCTGAATTATGGCGAAGTGGCCTCTTATGCCGTTAACGGCGACCTCTATTGGCAGGTACAGACCGACAAAAACGTTACGGTGAACAATACCCCGTATGCCGCGTGGACAGGCGCTTATTATCATCTGACCCGGCAGATAGATGAATCCGGGGAAGGGATTGGTCGTCACTTTATTATGCCTGTTATATATGGTGATACGGATATTTACTCCTTTGACGATAACAATACCGTTATGGTGATTGATCTGGTCAACGGCGATACGGTTTATACCGAAATGCTGAACAAAGGGGATCATTTTTATTTTAGTTCGGCCAATACGGTTTATGATGTGATTGCCACCGAAAATATCTCCGTTATAACCTCCAATGGCGCCAGTTACGGTGCCGATTTTGTGCCGTTGAATTTTGCCATCGGTCTGCCCGATCTGGCTATTTCCGGCGGAGATATCGATTTTGATCCGGATACGGTCAGCGCCACGCCCGGCACACCGGTAACCATTAACGCCACGGTACATAATTACGGTTTTGCAACCGCCTATGAGGTGTCCGTGCAGTTCTATGATGGACGGCCCGAGGCCAACAATGCCATCAGTACATTTTTCATCATCGATTCCCTTGCTCCCGGGGCATCTAAAACCCTGTCCGTGGATTGGCTTACTCCCGATCTGCCGGAATATCATGAAATCTATGTGGTTGCTGATCAGCATGATTATATTGTGGAGTCCAATGAATCCAATAATACGGGTTCCCGATTTCTGATCGCCAATAAAGACCTGTTGCCGCCGCTGGCGGTGGTGGTCAATGCGCCGGGAACGGTTATTTTGGACAACGATACCCTGAGCTTTACCGATTTTGATATAGAAGTTTCCATCTATAACAGCGGTGATGTAGCCGCGGATAGTGTTCTGGCTTCCCTGAGATTGCCGGTGGAACTGTCGATCCGTGACAGTGTCGATTCCTTAATGGCCTTTGACAGTATCAGCGCCAAACAAACCGAAAAGTTTTCCTGGCCTGTTCATATCGATGGCTTTCCCTCATCAACATTCTCCAAGATATCGGGCAGCGATGACATCCTGGCCTATTTTTATACCATAACGGTAAGCGCGAGTAATGCCGAAACCAAGGATGTGAACCGCATGCTGCTGGTTAAGGATAACAGCATCGTTGGCATTAACGGAGAGGAATTTACCCTGCCTGACAATTTTGAAGTGGCCCAAAACTATCCCAATCCTTTTAATCCGGTAACCAGGATTGATTATGCCCTGCCTCAGGCGGGACACATGCTGATCCGCGTTTTTGATCTTAGCGGCCGCAAGGTGGCCGAGTTGCAAAACGGCAATCAAAGCGCCGGGCGGCATTCGGTTTCCTTTAACGGAAAAGATTTAAGCAGCGGTATCTATTTTATGCAGTTGAATTTTAACGGCCGTGATGTGGCCGTGTTGCGCATGACCCTGCTGAAATAAAGCGATCACTCTTTAGAAAAACAGCCCCGTTTTGCGGGGCTTTTTTTTTGATGCTTGCCTATATGGCGGCTCATGGCTAAACTATGCCTTTGTCATGGGAGAAACCAATGTCGCTTTTTGCCGGGATAAAGAAATTTTTTAAAGGCCTCGATCAACAGCACCGCCATAAGGCCATTGAAGACCTGGAATGGGAGATGCATGAACTGCAGCATATCTTCGGGTTGTTGACACTCGGCTACATGGTGGGGCTGCCCTCGGCGCCTTTGCCCGTGGCCTGGGAGTTGTTGTCCGACATGCCGCGGGAGTTTGCCATCATGCTGGCCAGGCTGGATACAGCGCAAAATCCCCTTTCCGAGCAGTTTTCCCGGTTGGATGTCTCATGAGCGCCGTTCTGCCGCACGTCCGCTTTTTTATGGGCAAGGGGGGCGTGGGAAAGTCCACGTTATCCGCATTGACGGCTCTTTATCATGCCGACAGGGGGCACACGGTTTTATTGGCCTCTTTTGATCCGGCTCATAATCTGGGCGATATTTTTCAACAAAAATTGGGTGAACGGCCTGTACCGATTGTGGAGAGATTGTCTGCGGTGGAGGTTGATCCCGAAAAGTGGAGCCGGGAATATCTGCAAGAAGCGGAGCGGCAGTTCCGCGCGGCCTATGCCTATCTGACCACCTTCAGCCTGGAGCAGCATTTCAAGGTCATCCGCCATGCTCCCGGGGTAGAGAGCTACGCCCTGATGCGCGCTTTCGATGATCTATATCGGAAAAGCAATGTCGATTTTCTTTTGCTGGATATGCCGCCCACGGCCCTGAGCCTGAGCTTTTTGGCCCTGCCGCAGCTATCCTTGTTGTGGTTAGAGCAGTTACACGCCTTGCGGACGGAAATACAGCAAAAACAGAAGATGATCTCCCGCCTGCGTCTGGGACGCCGGGAGATGGAACGGGACCGGGTGATGGAAAATATAAACCGGCAGACGGAACGCTGGCGGGAGAGGGACGCTGTTTTTAGTAACAACGCACAGACCCGCTATCTGCTTATAGAAAACCCCGAAGCTCTTTCAGCCCTGGAAAACGGACGGATTGAAAGCCGGTTGAAAGAGCTGGGCTTTAGCGGCATCGATCGTGTTGTCAATAAAACCGGGAATGGAAAGTCCGGCTTCCCGCTGGTTGCCGGATTGTATGGCATAAATAAGATGCGCGCCTATATCGATCGCCATAAATCCGTTTTTGACGCGCTGATCCGCTGACGTGCTCTCCGGCTATCTGTTGGCGGGCAAGATAAAGGAGAGGGTTACAATGTTTAGGCTTGTAACCTCCGTACGATTCAGATTATACTCCAACTCCATCCAGGCTTTTCCCATTTGAAAACGAAAGCCGATATCCAGGCCCGGCAGGCTCCGGGAGCTTATCCCGCTTTCCTGACCGGGAAGGGGCAGAACGGCGCCATAGTTCAGCCGCAGATAAAGGTTGCCATATCCCGCTTCCCAGCCCGCTTTTATATAGGGGAAATAGAAAAAGACAAGGGTACCCGTCTCGGCGGTTAAATTTGTGTAAAACAGACCCTTTTTGTAGAGCTTTATCAAATCGGACCAGCGGTAGTTAAAGCCAAAAACGGGGATATATTTATCATTCGGGCTAAAAACGGGATAGAGCCACACACTGCCCCGGAAACGGCGCAGAAGGTTAACGGGGCCCTCTTTTTGTTGCTGCCAGACGCCCAGCCGTTTTTCAATACCTTTTTGGGCCGCCGCAAATAAAATTCCCCTGTGCAGCGTGTCGCAGGGCAGGTAAAAACCCATGCCCCTTTCCAGATAGAGGGCGTTTATATATTGCCGGGAAAGGGGAAACTCTTTATAAAGATGCCCGCTGACTACGGAATCGGTGTCGCAATCCCTGCCGGGAGAGGGGATGAACTGCATGGGCCAGGAAAGAAGCTGTTCCCGGGAAAACTTTATAAATTTATCTGCTAGCGCTTTTTTTAGACTGTCGCTGTCCTGTATGGAAGGGCTGTGAACATTGGCCAGGGAGATGAGCTGGCTGTCTTCCGTGAAAAAAAGATTGGCGTCACGCACCTCAATAATTTTTATCTGCCGCGGCTGGAATGCCGACACAGCGGAAAAGGCAAGTAATGGCCAAAGAAAAAAGAGAGACCTGCATAAACGACCGGCGCGGGTAGACATAAAACTTCTCCTTGATTGCCGAAAACTTTTAGATGCCTGTACGGAGTTGAATTGGTGGGGGGATAACCACACAACTTTTATACACTTTTGTTAATTTAATGGATAGATCACAGAGATGCATGTTTTTCCATAATCCGTTTCTGATATTGGTTTAGGGTAGGGGGATGAATCGCCATTTATGACAGATATACTACTCTGCGGATGCATAAGAAATATATCTTTTGGAGACTTGAACCCCGCGATATCAGGCGAAACTGTTTTATTTAAGACGAACGGCGGTACCGTAGGCCAGCACCTCGGCCGCTTTATCCATAACCTCGCTGGTGGAAAAGCGCAGGGCGACTATGGCGTCGGCGCCCAGACGTTCGGCGTCTTTGATCATGCGGTCGATGGCCTGTTCCCGGGCTTCGCCCAAAAGCTTGGTATATTCCTCGATCTCCCCACCGGTAATGTTTTTAAATCCGGCGATAATATCACGGCCGATGTTGCGGGCGCGAATGGTGTTGCCTTTCACCAGGCCCAGAGTTTCCGTAATCGTCTTTCCGGCAATGGTAGGGGTTGTGACAATGATCATCGTTCCACCTCTCTGTAGGGATCGTTCTTGCGAATAAACAGTTTTTCCCGCACAACGGAGAAAAACAAAGCTACTAAACCTGACCCCAGAAAAACAACCCCAATTTTAACTATGCCCGGAATGGCGGGGTCGGCCAGAAACAAGGTCACAAATTCATACAGGCCGTACGCCGTCAGTATCAGGATACCCGTCAGGGTCAGGAACCAGGATAAGCCCCGTTCGATTCGGTGGTAAACGTTGGTTTGATACATATCCCATATCTCCCCTTGTGGTTCTTTGTAGCGTACCTTTTTGGTCAGGGCATGCACGGCGCTGAACTCACGCCATTCATGGCGGAACACCGTACTGCTTTCCAAAAGCTGTTCAAAACGGCTTTGCTCTTCTTGCGTCAGCGCCTCATCCAGCGCTTTCATCAACAGGTGTTGCCACTCTTCGGGAATGGGTTTTTCATTTTTCATCAGATTAAATCCGCTACTTTGTGTTTAAGTTGTTCCTTTAAGGCTTTCCGGGCCGTGTACAGGCGCGACATCACCGTGCCCACGGGTATCTCCAGCATTTCGGCAATCTCCTGATAGCTGTATTCCTGAAATTCGCGCAACAGAATAATCTCTTTTTCCGCCGGTTTCAGGGAGTCTATCGCCTGCCAGACCTCCTTTTTCAGTTCCTCCTTTTCCAGCGGCCGGTCTTCCTCCACCACGGTATGGGAAAAGTCGAGAAAGGCCAGGTTTTGCAGCTTGGCCGTCCGATTTTTACGGTTGCGAATCTCATTGAGACTGAGATTTTTAACGATCCGGTACAGCCAGGGAAAAAAAGGCTTTTGCAGGTCAAAACGGTTCAGACTGTAATAGGCCTTGGCAAAGGCCTCCTGCGAGATATCCAGCGCCTGCTCATGATTGTGCACAAAGCCCAGGGCAACGTAATAAGATCGTTGCATATAACGTTTAACAAGATGGCCGAAGGCCTGTTTGTTACCGTGCAAGGTTTCTTCCACCCAGTGTCTTTCCATAGCCTGACTCATTCCATCGCTTGATTTTGATTCATACATAGCTATACACCGTAAAAATTAAAATATTCATTTTTTCAGGAATACCGTTGCAGGATTTTTAAAACCGAGGCATAATAGCCGCCTCCGAAGAGATTCAGATGGTTAAACAGGTGATAGAGTTCATACAAGGGCAACCGTTCCCGCCAGCCGGGTTGCAGGGGACAGGCCTCATCATAGGCCTGGTAAAAAGATGCGGGAAACCCGCCGAACAGAGTGGTCATGCCCAGCTCCGCTTCACGATGACCGTAATAGGCGGCCGGGTCGATCAGCCAGGGCCGCCCGTCGGCGCCGCACAGAAAATTTCCGCTCCACAGATCGCCGTGCAACAGGGCCGGGGGCTCTTCCGTGCCGGCGATCAGAGAGGGAAAAACAGATTCAAACCGGCTAAAGGCTTTTATCAGCTCCGGGGAGGCATAGCCGTTTTTTTCCGCCAGGCGCAGTTGAAAGCGCAGCCGCTTTTCCAGATAAAAACGGTTCCACTCCGTGGATTCCCGTCCCTGTCCGGTCACATTTTCCTGTGGTGTATGGCCGATAAAATTATCCTCGAAAAAACCAAAACTTTCCCGGCTATGGCCATGCATCCCGGCCAGGGCGCGGCCAAAATGTTCGAAAAAGCGCTTACCGGCCCGGCCGGTTTCCACCCATTCCATGATCAGGTAATCGCTGCTTACAAAATGGACGGCGGGAATGGCCAGGGCTTTTGCCTTGCGCAATTCGCTCAGGCTGTTGGCTTCCGTGGGGAACATGCGCGGATGGCGCGCGCCCCATTTGGCGAAAAGCTGCCGCCCATCGCTAAGTACCAGCCGGGCGGTTTGGGCAATGGAACCGGACGGAGCGCTTAATACCCTGCTTATGGAGAGGCCGCACTCATCTTCGATTTTTGTTTTAAGCGCGGAGTTCATGGTCTTTTTTAATGCGCTCCAGTAAACCGGCGCAGGCGTCTTCCAAAATATCCAGCACCTCTTCAAAACCCTGCGGGCCGCCGTAATAGGGGTCGGGCACAACCGTGTGGGTACATTCCCGGCAGAAATCGGTCATTTTAAAAATTTTGGAGCGGAAGGAAGCGGCGACGTCCAGGCTGTGCAGATCGGCCAGATTCTGATCATCCATGGCGATGATATAGTCAAAGTTCTCCAAATCGTTGGGAGTAACCGCCCGGCTGATGCTGGTCAGATCGTATCCGCGTTGGATGGCGTGGCTTTTCATGCGCTTATCGGCGCCTTGTCCGGCATGCCAGCCGAGAATACCGGCGGAATCGATGTGAAAGTCATCTTCGAGTCCGGCCTCTTGCACCATTTTTCTGAAAACGGCCTCGCCCGAGGGCGAACGGCAGATATTACCCAGACAAACAAACAGTACGGAAATCATCAGGATTGCAACCTCACTTGAATTTTAGCGGCCACTTCACGGGAGAGGGCCAGAAATTTTTTACCGTTGCCGATCAGAAAAGCCTCGCTGCCGGGAGGAATCTCGATCATGGTCCACAGGGAACCGGCCACCAGATCGCGGCTGGTGTAAAAACGGGTTTCCTCGGGTGACAGATCGGTACGTTTTATAACAAAGGACTTGGAGGCCTCCACATTGGGCAGGGTGGTGGTGCGCTGAATGTCCCAATCGGGAATATCCGAGCCGTGAGGATCCTTGGTGGGGAAGCCCAGAAAGTGATCGATGCGGTACATGAGCTGGTCGGAAATGACATGCTCCAGACGCTCGGCCTCTTCGTGGATTTGATGTTCGTTCATGTCCAACACCCGCCCCAGAAAGGTCTCGATAAGACGGTGCTTGCGCACCAGTTTACGGGCGGCATCCTCTCCGGCGGGGGAGAGCAGGGCACCGGCGCTTTTGTTATAGGTGATCATACCCAGCTTTTCCAACTGGCGGAACATGGCCAGCACGGTGGGGGGCTTTATGTTGAGTTCATCGGCCACCACCTTGCCGGTGGCCCGGATGCGTTTTTGCTCCAGATGCCAAATGATTTTCAGATAGTTTTCCTGACTGGCGGAAAAGGGCATGGTGTACTCTTTTAGTTTAACTCCGTAAAGATAATATTTTTTTTCCACAGAAAAAAGAAGGCACTTCTTTAATTCAGGGCAACGGGAAAAACAGGTTGTTTAGGCGGAACAGGGATCGGCAAGGGTTATAATTTTACATCAGGAAGACGGAGGGTCTTTTTAAAGAGAAACCTGAGCTTTTATTGAAGGGAAAAAAACAGGGAAACAATCATTGAAAATATTTAAATTTGCCTCCATTCAATAAAATATCTTAAACCGTGAAAAGGATGAACAGAATGAAAGAAGTGCAGATATATACCGACGGCGCCTGCTCGGGCAATCCCGGTCCCGGCGGCTACGGAGCCATACTTAAATTCGGCGATGCAACAAAGGAACTCTCCGCCGGATACAAAAACACCACCAATAACCGCATGGAGATGCGGGCGCTGATTGCCGCGCTGGAAAGTTTAAAAGAGCCGTGCAAGGTGGATATCTATTCCGACTCCAAATATATCGTCGATGCCATCAACCAGGGCTGGGCCCGGCGCTGGCAGGCCAACGGCTGGATGCGCAATAAAAAGGAACCGGCCCTGAACGTGGATTTATGGGATAAATTGTTAAAACTTCTGGAAAAACATACTTATCGCATCAGTTGGGTTAAGGGCCATGCCGGCCATCCGGAGAATGAGCGTTGTGACGAACTGGCCGTGGCCGCTATAAGAAATGATCATCTATTGGATGACCGTTAAGCCGCGGGAAACCTCACCACCTTCCAGATAAAAAGGTCGAACTGTCAAACTCAAACCGCCTGGTAAGGAATTTCGTGGAGAACCGTAAACTTACGAGGATAAAAGGCGGAATTTTCGGGTGAGCGGGTGGCAATGCCTGAAGTTATGGTAAGGAGATGAAATTCCGCTGATGCTTTTGGTTCTTTTGGCGAAACAAAAGAACGAAGAGGAATCATTGTTTTGGCAGTGCCTTGCCGGGAAGGCCGTTATCCCGGTAGAGGTGGTCTTGCCCACCTCACCCCCGCCCCCTCTCCTCGCTCAGGAGAGGGGAGTACAAGACCTTTGTGTCTTGGTGTGATGTATAAAAGGAGATGCAAGACAAGGGGCGACAATAAGGTTGTTTCATTTTAGGAGCCTTTTTTCTACTAAGGTTTGTAAAAGGGAGATAAGGTTTTCCAAACCATTGGCTGTTTTT
>WGCN01000204.1 GCA_015493745.1 Calditrichales bacterium | reverse complement strand
ATTATAATATTGCCGCCAGGAAAGCAAATAGGTGTTTTGTGGACCGGCCGCGATCTGTGGGTCAGACTGATAGGTGCTTCCTTCCAGGGTCCGATTGCTGTCCACCGGCGCGGCATCCGGGGAATAACCCTGAAAGTATGGCCTGTCGACATTCCTGTCTCTGTAATCGGCCCAGATTATCTTAAAACTGCCGTCCGCTGAAAGGGCCAGATCGGGGTAGTACTGACTGCTGCTGTTTTCGTCTTCGCTTACCCTTTGCTGCGGCCACAGGGCCTCACCGTCGATATCACGGGCTATCGCCCAGACCTCGGAGTTTTTATAATCATCTCTTGGCGTTTTTATCCAGCTTGCCGCATAGAAGCCGGCGGCATTGGCCCGGCTGTGTGCCCAAACTTTACCGCCCTCATCCTCATCCCCGGAAACATAAAAATCATCCGTCAGCGGTTTCGTCCCCTTAAAAACACGCCCCTTAACCATCGTGTAGGAACTTGCCCCTGCTCTCCAGGTCAACAGATATTCCCCCCCGGGCAGGCTGCTTACGGAAGGGTCATATTCGGAGCCTTCCGCCTGCGCGCTCATCACCATATTGGAATCCACCCGTTGCCCGCTCCGGTCAAAAAGCTGCCCGACAATTCGATAGCCGTTAATTGACTGGTACCATACGGCGATAAAACCGGAATCCGTCACGGCCACATCGGGGGAATTGCTGCGCGTCACCGTGGAGTCATCCGTTAACACTTCGCCATCATCGGTCAACAATGCCCCTTCGGCCGAAATTTGCGCATAGGCGGCATTATAGTTACCGTTATCGTACTCGTACCACACAAAAGCCATGTTACCGGTACTGTCCATGGCGGCCCGCGGATAAAATTTGGCTGTACTCTGCGCGGAGTCGTTCACCCGGAAGTTGGTATCAATTTTGCCCCCCCCGGAGTCCAACAACTGAGCGTATACATCATAATTATAGCCTTCGCGCGCGTCGCTCCAGACAACCAGATATTTCGATCCGTTAGTGGTCACGGACGGATAGTAACATCGTCCCCATGTGTTATCATCGGTAATATTAAAATTTTCGCCTAACAGGGTTCCGTCATCCCTTATAAACTGACCATAAGTACGAATTCCCGAACGACCGTCCCTCCAAACCACCAGAAAGCGGTCTCCGTTAGCGGCAACATAGGGGTCCATGTTTTGCACGTATGAATTTGTTACGGGAACGATGATATTTGAGTCGATTTTAGAGCCGTCCGCGGCTATCAACTGGGCATAAACGTTGTAATAACCGCTGCGTAAATCCGACCAGACAACCATGGTGACGTTATTATCGGAAATAGCCGTGCGCGTAAACTGCTTTCTCGCCGAACCCGAAAGCTCATTGACAAGAAAATAATCATCATTGGCGCTTACGGGAAAAGAAACCGCGGGCGCGGTGAATTCCCCCACGGGCGGGGTAACAGGTTCATCGGGCAAGCCGTTAAACCCTTCTTCCTGCTCCGTGGCAAAGGCCAGGCCCGTCAGAAATAACATAAAAAAAGTAAATAATCGCATATTCGCTCCTTTCAAATAGTGTATCTATCCGCTATTGTCCCAAACACCGTCTACCGGCTCGGCATGGCGGCAACCCGCAACGGCACTCTTTTCCACGGCTTCCGAACATAGCCACCGGGATCGGGTGAGCGCCATTTTTGGCTTTCGTCACTCCTGAACGCCACACAATGCCAACAGCATAATTTGACTGTTTTTGGCCATGCGCGGCGGCAACCCTACCCGTTAAATTTCGTAAAAATTTTACTGAACTTAATGAAAGTAGTATTTTTGCTTTAGACAAGGATCATTATTAGACAAATAGCACATCATTGGCGGACAGCCGGTTGAAAAAGAATTTTATCATAAAACATCATGGAAAGCATAGAATAAAGGGATATGGTAGAGCACGGCTTCCGCAAATTAACGCATTATAGAATTTACGGACACGACGGGCCAAAAGGATGGAGGGCATCTGCCCCGCAGACGAAGCGCTTTCCATAACAAACCGGAGGAAAACAGGATGAACAGAAAGACAAAGGGCCAGCCCTGCATCCCGGTAAGTTTACCGGCCATCGACGGCAAGGATTTTGATAGCACTCATTTACAGGGACGGCCTTTCATGCTCTCCTTTTTCCGCTTTGCCACATGCCCCTTCTGTAACTTACGGCTGAACATGCTGGTCAGGCGTTTTGGTGAGCTGCCGCCTCCTTTTACCATTGTCGCCATATTCGACGCCCGCCGCGCATCTGCAACGCCACGCCAAAAAGCACCGGGCCCCTTTTCCCATTCTGGCGGATAAAGACAATATCTACTACAGGGCCTATGGCATAGAGCATTCCCTGGGCGGCATGCTAAAAGGCATGATTACCCGAATGCCCACTCTGATAAAAGGCCTGGCCTCGGGCTATATCCCCCTGCCCCTCAGGGGCAGCCTGCTGACCATGCCCGCGGACTTTCTAATCGACGCCGAGGGTATAATTCAAACAGCCTATTACGGCCGGGACGAGGGCGACCACCTGCCCTTTGAAGATATCCGGCGCTTTGCCGCGGAAGAGAGCGGCCAATAAGCGATCCTCACCATTTCAATTTTTTGTTACCCTGATTTTGTTTTATACAAAACGCAAACAACGGTTGACCGCGGCAAATGTATTGCGTAACTTCACTTGAATAAACACTCAAATGTAATTACCTACGGAGAATGCCATGGGACATCATCACCACGACCACGCAGCGGAAACGACCTCGGGCCGCCGCCTTTTCAT
>WGCN01000203.1 GCA_015493745.1 Calditrichales bacterium | reverse complement strand
TCGCCGCCGCGATACTTACCCCACCGGATCCAACCACGCAGGTGATGCTGGCCATTCCCATGTTGTTATTGTATGAAGTGACTATTTGGCTAAGCTATATCTTCTATAAAAAACGTTCACAAGAGGAACTGCCGCAAAAAGCGGCACACAGCCCTTTTGCCGACCCGGAATAGGGAAGTTTTTTGCTTTTTTGTGGGAATCTCATATCTCACACGAAGACACAAAGCTACCCACAGGATTACTGTTAACCCCCGAATTCAATTGGAGGCATAACGCCTTATCACACACCCCAACCTTATTGGCCCTGCCCATTAGCCTCTTTGCATGGGAATCAGAATCCGATGAATCGGATTCTCCGAGAGCGGTACGCCTCTGCCTGTCCCGCGAATGAATTCGCGGGTTACCCCTGCGCCGCTTTGGCTGATATTTCTGCCCGCGCCAGGCGCAAGGGATATTGCTAACCCCCGATTTCAATCAGGGTCTTAGCCTCTTCCGATAGAGCGAACCTTATTTCCCTACTCAACCTTAGTAGCAAAAAAGCGCCCAAAAATCCACAGACCTTATTACCTTCTTAACCATACCCATTACGGCTTTGTGTGAGGATCAGCATGAACGCCTCCGAAGCAATAAGCTAATAAGCTTGTATGTGTTTTCCCCCACGGTTTCTACTAAGGTTGATCTTTATCAATAAGGTTTAGTGTTCCAACCGGAATCCGATGAACCGGATTCTCCGAGAGCGGTACGCCTCTGCCTGTCCCGCGAATGAATTCGCGGGTTACCCCTATGTGGCTTTGGCCGATGTTCCTGCCCGCACCGGGCCGTAAGGGATACTCTGCTAACCCCTGATTTCAATCGGGGGCATAACGCCTTATGACACAACCAACCTTAGTAGAAAAAAGCAAACACAAAAGCCTCCAACCTTATTACCTTATTGGTCTTGCCCATTAGCGTCTTTGCGTGCGGATCGGAACCCGATGAATCGGATTCTATCGAGCGCGCTACGCCTCCATCCGCCCCGCGAATGAATTCGCGGGTTAACCCTACACCGCTTTGGCTGATATTCTTACCCGCACCGGGCCGTAAAGGATACTGCTAACCCCCGATTTCAATCAGGGTCTTAGCCTCTTCCGATAGAGCGAACCTTATTTCCCTACTCAACCTTAGTAGCAAAAAAAGGGCCCCCAATTCTCCCAACCTTATTACCTTATTGGCCTTGCCATAAAATAAGCTTGTATGTGTTTTCATACACGGTTTCTACTTAAGGTTTGTTTTTATCAATAAGGTTTTGTGTTCCAACCGGAATCCGATGAATCGGATTCAATCGAGCGTGGTTCCGGTCCAACTGCCCCATGAATGAATTTGCGGTTTACTCACGTATCTTTATGTGAGGATTAGATTGAAGGCAACGGAAAGCGCTTAATATCCACCTCGGGCATAAGCCCCCCATGGCCCAGCAGGTAATCGGCCATGTGTCGGGAAAACCAGGGCGCCAGCGAAAGCCCTTTTGTACCCAGGCCGTTAAAAATGTAAAAGCGTTTTTCCCGGGGATGCCGGCCCAGAAAGGGGCGGCGGTCTTTTACCGTTGGCCGTACCGCGGCCTTGTGTTCCAGTAGCGCATGCGGTACGCTTAAAATATTTTCCAGTTGGCGGGTCATGGTCCTAAGTCCCTGTTCGGTGGCCGTGCAATCCAGCTCATCCCAGATGTAGGTGGAGCCGCAGCGGAAATGATCACCAAAAGGCAATAAAAACACCCCGGCGGCAATACCGGTATGTTGCGAAATTTCGGCCCGGATTTTAAGCACATCACCCTTACAGGGATTGAACGGCAGATAAGAGAACCAGGGATTGGCGGTCGCTTTCCAGCCTTCGCAGAAAATAAGTTTTTGGCAGGCCAGCTCTCCAATACGGATATGTTCCTTCGCCGGTTTTATTTCATCGTAGGTAATATTAGTTTTTCGATAAGAGTTGCCCAGCACGGCATGCAAGGCGTTAAGCAGGGGAACGGTATCCACGGCGGCGCCCAACACTGTGCCGTAACCGAATGGCGTTTTAATGCCGAAAAGGCTGGTTTCATCCCCGTCATTTAAAATGAAGGGCCGGTAGTCCGCTTGACGGCAGCGCACCAGCCAGTCATTGGCCTGGGCGGCGTTTTTAAAAACCCGTCTCAGGGGCAGTTCCCGGTAAAAAGGAACGCCCAGGGATTTTTCAAGCCGGGGATAAAAACGGTGATTAAAATCGTATAGCTTTTCGGCCATCCATGTCAGAACAAGACGCTTGCCGGTGATAGGATTGATCATGCCCCCGGCCACACGGCTGGAGGCGTGGGGGTCTTCATTGTCTATAAGTAAAAAAGACTTCTTACGCAGATGCAATTGCCAGGCCAGCAGGCTGCCGGCAATACCGCCGCCAAGGATGATGTAATCATATTTATTCATAGCCGGTATCGGTTTCCCTTATGGATATTCTGGTAAAAGTTACTGACAGAACACGAAACAATATAAATAGTTAAAAGGAAACAGGGATACTTTTTTTTAAAGATAGCGGCCCGTTTCATGATTTGAAGATTAGCGCTTTTTAATGAACAGGCGCTTTTTATTCAGTAACAGAATAATTATATTTGTTGAAATTAAACCAACGGAGTAAAAAATGAGAACCTTAATGCTCTTGGTACTGAGTATCGGACTTTTAACGGCAACGGAAAAAAAACCGTTCAGTATAGAGGCTTTGTACCAGATGAAGTCGGTGAGCGATGTTCAGTTGTCACCGGATGGAAAAAAAATAGCCTTTACCGTAACAACGTTTAACCTGGAAAAGGGTACGTCAAACAATGATATTTATCTGATGAATGCCGACGGCGGTGACCTTATTCAATTAACCAACAATGAAGCGGCCGATTTTCATCCCCGCTGGCACAGCGATGGCGAGCACCTGTTGTTTATCTCCACCCGTGAAAACGGCCCGCAGGTATGGATGATCCGTACTACCGGCGGAGAGGCGGGACAGCTGACCGATTTTCCCATGGGCGTTTCCGCCGCGGAGTGGCTTAATGACGGCTATAAGGTGATTTTTGCCTCAAAGGTGTTTAAGGAGTGTGGCGCGGACGCCGCCTGCAATGACGATTTAAAAAGCAGCCTGAAAGAAGGCCCGCTGCAGGCTCATTATGCCAAAGACCTTTTTTATCGCCACTGGACGCAATGGATGGACGGCAAGCGCAGCCATCTGATCGCCTATGACCCGGACAGGGATGAATACCGTGACCTGACCCCCGACGATTACAACTATCCCGCCCTTTGGGGCAGCTTTTCCGTTTCCCCGGACGGCCGTTTTGTCAGCGTGGAATCCAATCATGATAAAAACAGTTGGGAAACAACCAACAAAGACGTCTATGAAATTGATCTGAACAGCTTAAGGCAGGTAAACCGCACGGAGGATAACAAAGGGTACGACGGCAACCCGCAATACAGTCCCGATGGAAAAACGATTGCCTTTTTGCGCCAAAACACTCCCCGGTTCGAGGCGGACCTTATGCGGCTGATGGTTCAGGATCGTAAAACGGGAAAAACCCGGGAACTGGCTACGGAGGTAAAAAACAGCATCCGTAACTTTATATGGACGCCCGACGGAAAAGGGTTGATCATCAAGGTAGCCGAACAGGGCTACTATCCGCTCTATTATGTGGATGCGAAAAGCGGAAAATCCCACTTACTGATACGCCATGCCACGGTAGACAGCTATACGGCCAACGCCGACCTGAGCATGCTCTATTTTGGCAGCCGGGCCATCGACCGGCCGCAGGAGATTTACAGCGCGATGGTGAAAAACGAAAAAGCCGGGGAAGTCCGAAAACTAACTGGTTTTAACGATGAGCTGTTGAAAAACTACGATATTCGTCCTTTTGAAGAGTTATGGATACCCAGCAAAACGGGAAAGAAAATACACACCTTTTTAATAAAACCCCACAACTTTGATCCGGCAAAAAAATATCCGGCCATCATCAACGTGCATGGCGGGCCACAATCGCAATGGGCCAATTCCTTCCGCGGAGACTGGCAGATATATCCGGCCGCCGGTTATGTGCTGGCTTTTCCCAACCCGCACGGCTCCACCGGCTACGGGCAGGAGTTTACCAATGCCATTTCCCGCGACTGGGGCGGTAAGGTTTATGAAGATGTTATGTCGGTTACCGACTACATCGCCGGTTTGCCCTATGTGGATAAGGAGCACATGGGGGCCATGGGTTGGTCTTACGGCGGCTATATGATGAACTGGCTGCAGGGGCACACGACCCGTTTTAAGGCCATGGTTTCCATGATGGGTCTTTTTAATCTGAAATCCTTCTACGGTGCCACGGAAGAGTTGTGGTTTCCGCAATGGGATTTGGGCGGAACGCCGTGGGAGTCGGATGACTATGTGAAGTGGTCGCCGGACTCTTATGTGAAAAACTTTAAGACGCCAACCCTGATCATTACCGGCGAACGCGATTACCGCGTGCCCTACAGCCAAAGTCTGGAATATTTTACCGCCCTGCAAAAGCGGGGAATCGCGTCGGAATTGATTGTGTTTAAAAATGACGGCCACTGGCCCAACCATGTAAAATCGATGCCCTTTTACTACAACGCCCACCTGTACTGGTTTAACAAATATCTGGGCGGGGCGCCGGCGCCGTATGACATGACCAAAATGTGGCAAAACAGGGCCTTTTAATGGAAGAAAACTTTTATCACCATCTGTTTCGTTTTTATGCCCGCTGCCTGACCTTTCCCTATGATGAGATGGGTCAGGAACTGCAATATATTTTTCGTGAAATGGAAAAGCAGAGCATGGAAGATATTGAGTTGGGGCTGGCGGGCCGGGCCCTGGAGGTTATCAACTTTTATCAGGGTGAGGACATGAGCGCCCTGCAGGCAGAATACGGACGACTGTTTTCCATTCGCGAAACCACGCCGCCGATGCTGGACATCAACTTTACCGCTTATACGGACGGAACGCGCGGTGAGGCCTTTCTGGATCGTATCTATGAAAGCGATTTGCAGGTTTCCTTTGATGAGGCGCCCGAATCGATTCTGAACTTTATCGGCTTTTTTGCCTTTGACGCCGACAGTCTGGTGAATGAGGAGCACCGTAAGCTGTTTGTGGAGGTATTGGCAGGGTTTAGCCGCGAGCTTTCCGACAAAACCATGCTCAATTATTACAAGGAAGTGAGCCGGGGCCTGAACGAGCTTACCATCGTTTTGGCAGATTAGGTATGAGTGTAAAACGGGACGGACATGATCTTTATTTGACGGTACGTGATCTGTTGCCCGCCGCCGAAAACGACCGTCTTGTGGCAACCATCCCCTTACCTCAAAGAGGCCGGATGGGACGGCAGGCACAAACCTATCTGCAGCACAGCCATCGCCTGCAAAAAAGTCTTTTCATCAGCGAGAGTATCGTTAACCGCTCCTACACGCATGACGGCTTTGTTTTTCATATCAGCGGCCGGATCGACGGCTTATATAAACTTCGCGATCGCCTTGAGATTGAAGAGATAAAATCCGTTGTATTGCAACCGGCGGAGTTCCGGCATCTTCACGCGGACAGCTATCCCCATTTTACCGGCCAGCTTCTTTTTTATGCCTATCTGCTACAGGATATGAATGATGGCTGTGAGGTGGTTCCGTTTCTACGTCTTTATAATCTGATTAACGATAAGGAAAAGCGCTTTAAAATCAACTACCGCCGGCAGGAAGTTGAAAAGACGCTGCATATGGCTTTTACCCGTATTCTTAGCCAGATAAAAACACACGACCTGCGCATACAGAAAAAACAACAACAGGCCGTGGCTCTCAATTTTGATCTTCCGGAGAAAAGAGCGCCCCAGGAGTTGATGATGCGGCGTGTCAGCGAGGGGCTGGAAAACAAACGTCCGATGATGGTTTCCGCACCGACGGGAACCGGTAAAACGGCGGGCGCTCTGATTCCCTTTTTAAAGCAGGCTCTGAAGAAGGGAAAAAAAATATTCTTTGCCACATCGCGAACCAGCCAGCAGGGGCAGGTTTTGGAAACTCTGCGCCGTATTGATCCCGGAGAACATGTGTTTCGACCTTTCATCGTCAGTTCCGCGGCCCGACTTTGTGCCAGTCCGGTCTACTTCTGTCATGAATCCTTTTGCCCTTATATCGAGAATTTCACGAAACGTCTGCAAAAAACGGCGCTTTTACCACAATTAATGAATGTGAAAAATCTGGACCGGGAAAAGGTATATCAGGCCTGTGTGGAAAAAACATTATGCCCCGTGGAGGTAAACACAAAACTGCTAAAACATTTTGACGTGCTTATCGGCGATGTGAATTATGTGTTCGATCCCATGGCCTCTCAAAAGAATATCTTTGGCCGGGAAGGCTTCGACGAATGGCTGCTGATCATAGACGAGGCCCACGGCCTGCAGGAACGCAGCCGGGCCTACCTGTCGGTGGATGTGGAACGACGGGAAATCGACGAGTTGGCGATGACTCTTTCCCTGAAACAGGGTCGGGTTTATGAAAAGTTGACCGCTGCGCTGGGGGCATGGCAAAAGGTTTTTGACGAATGGGCGGAAGAGGGGCGTATCCACCACGAAGGGCAGAGTGATTTTGTTTTTGATCCCGACCGGTCACGGCTTTTGGACACTTTCCGCTTGTATGAAGCATCCTATATCGCCTATGTGATGCATAAAGTGCGAAAAAATATCATTCTGCCTGATGATCCCCTGGAGAAGCTTTATTACCTCCTGCGGCGTGTGGCCTTTATATTGCGCCGGGAGGATATTCCCATCCGGGCTTTGTTTGAGATAAGGAAGGAAGGGGTTTTTCGTATCGTTTGTCTCGATGCTTCGGCATACCTGAAGCAGCACATGGAACGGTTTTCTTCGGTACTGGCCATGTCGGCCACGCTGGATCCGCTGGACTATTTTGAAAAGATGCTCGGTTTTCCTCCGGGGGAGACCGAGCGGATTTTTATTCCTTCCGCGTTTCCGGCCGAGCATAAAAAGGTGATAATTGTTCCCGGCGTCTCCACCCGCTATAAGGATCGATCCGCTTCCTGGCCGACGGTGGCCGGGATTATCAAGCGTAGCGTTTCGTTGCGGCGCGGGAATTATCTGGTGTTTTTCCCAAGCTTTGATTACATGCAAAATGTCTATCTGTTTCTGGGTAACATGTCCCTTGAGTGTATTATGCAACGGCCGGGAATGCGGCCGGAGGAACGTGAAGCGTTAGTGGAGCGGCTGAAGGAGAAAGATTCGGCCATCGTGTTGATGGCGGTATTGGGTGGCGGCTTTGCCGAGGGGATTGATTTTAGCGGGGACATGGCCATTGGCGTCATCATCGTCGGGCCGGGCCTGCCGCCCTTTAATCATGAGCGGGAGCTGATGCGCGAATACTATGATAACCTGTATGGGGAAGGCGAGGCGTATGCCTATCGTTATCCGGCGGGACAAAAAATTATCCAGGCGGCCGGTCGTCTGATAAGAACCCATACCGACCGGGGCGTCATCATTTTGATTGGCGACCGTTTTAAAGAAGAAAGTTACAACGCCCTGTTACCGGATTATTGGTTTGACCGGCCGGGGGATGTGGTGATTTCGGAAAATTATGAGCGGGAAATAGCGGAGTTCTGGAACCGGAAATAAGCAACTAAAGCACATCATCTTAAGATTAAAGGATTTATAGTATTTACCGTATTTCATAGCCACGGCTTTCAAGCCGTGGGGCCAAACAAAACACAAGCCTTGCGGACTTAGCCCCATATATCCAATCTCTTTTCTTTTAAAACTCGTCCTTATGCGTCAGTTTATTCTCATAATAATCGGAAATAGCAGCCACGTCATTGATGATGGTTTTAAAAATCTCCGCTGTAAGTTCGCCGTGAAAGATGACCGAATAAACCAATACAAAAGAGCTGTCGGAAGGGTAGCTTTGAAAGTGGCCATACTCCAGATTACTGTTTCTGACAAACATATCCTGAACGATACTGTCGGGAATGGTTTTTTTATAGCGGGTTATGGTGGACCAGACATCATAAGCGGGCCTGGAATTAAGAGAGGCCACCATGGGATAAACATGCACCAACTGGGTGCGCTTGTTTTCAAAGGAAAGCGTTAGCGAATAGGAGCCGTTTTCATTGCGGTCATAAGTGTAGTTGATGGCCTTAAACAGACGTTCGGCCAGCGGCGCCACGACGGCCTTTTTGATCTTAAGGGAATTGAAGAACCATTCGCTAAAGGAATTATAAAGAGTTTCCTCATTCCCGATCGCCATCAGTTGAAACAGGCGGTTATTGACCAGAAAATAGCGCGAACGCACCAACACGTTACCGGGAATGGAATATTTCAGCTCAATGCCGGGATGTCCCCGGTATGTGATCTTGTTTTTGGATATAAGCGTTCCCCGGGTGCTGGCCAGGGCGCTTCTTGCCGCATTGTTGTATACGCTGTCCGGCACCACATTAGTATTCATGGCCGATTCGGGATAATCATTATAACTGACAATATAACCGCTGTTGGCCTGTTCATAGATATATAAAAAAACATCCAGCTTGCCAATGTCGGAATCGACCACTTTTTTCTGTTCCTGGGGTTTGCCGGGCATCTCGACGGAAAAACTGCTGTCAGCCGGTTGCACGACAACCCAATCCTGCGCGGAGAGAAAAGAGACGGAAATCAAAAGCGTAAAGATAAACTTCATGGCAGGTCCTTGTTTTTAATTCAGTGTATGTATGAAAAGTTAAGATGACGGACACCTGTTATGGCGGAAAGCGGTAAAAGGGAAAGGCGATAGTCATTTAACAAACTTTTTGAAAGAGAAATAAACCTAAGAAGGCCAATGGCAAAAAGCAAACAAGGGAAACGGGTAAAGGCGGGGGATACGGTATAAAATCCTGTTTTAGCCAAGCGGGGATTTTCGTATATTCCCGAAACGAAAACGTTAGCATAAAGGAAATGACAATGAAAACCCTATCCGCGCGCGCGCAGGAAATGCCCTCTTCTCCTATCCGTAAACTGGTGCCCTATGCCGACCGGGCCAAGGCGGCCGGAAAACATGTTTACCACCTCAATATCGGTCAACCCGATATCAGGACGCCGGAGACCTTTTTCAATCCCATAAAAAACATGGATATGCCGGTGGTGGAGTACGGGCCCTCGGCCGGACTGCTCTCCCTGCGGGAAAAGTTCGCCGCTTATTACCGCGCCAACAATATAGACGTCAGCGCTCAAAATATTCTGATTACCACCGGCGGCAGCGAGGCGATCATCTTTACACTCATGGTTTTAATGGACCCGGGAGACGAAGTGATCATCCCCGAGCCTTTTTATACCAATTATAACGGCTTTGCCGTGGAGGCGGGCGTAAAAGTGGTGCCCATTCCTTCATCCATCGATACGGGGTTTCAACTGCCGCCGATCGGGTCGATCCGTGAAAAAATCACCCCCCGTACCCGGGCCATCATGATTTGCAATCCCAACAATCCAACGGGCTATGTCTATTCCCGGCAGGAAATGGAGGCCCTGCGCGATATCTGTCTGGAAAAGGATCTTTTTCTGCTCACCGACGAGGTTTATCGCGAATTCGTCTATGATGGGGCGGAACATATATCGGCCATGCATTTCCCGGAAATTGCCGATCGCGTGGTCATGCTGGACAGTGTTTCCAAACGTTATTCCGCCTGCGGAGCGCGTATCGGTATGATCGTTTCCAAAAACGAGGCCTTTATCGAGGCGGCGTTAAAATTCGGCATGGCCCGCCTGTGCCCGCCGACCATTGAACAGATCGCTTCCGAAGCGGCGGTCGATACACCTCAGTCCTACTTTGATGAGGTCAACGCCGAGTATAAAAAACGCCGCGATCTGATGGTGCGTCTGCTGCGGGATATTCCGGGGGTGGTTTGTCCCAATCCCCGAGGCGCCTTTTACCTGGTGGTGGGACTGCCGGTAGAGGATGCCGGTCATTTTGCCCAGTGGCTGCTCACCGACTTTGACGTCGATGGCGAAACGGTGATGGTGGCCCCGGCCGACGGCTTTTACGCCACGCCCGGACTGGGGAAAAACGAGGTGCGCATCGCCTATGTGCTCAAGGAACAGGATATTGCCCGGGCGATGCATATCGTGGCCGAGGGACTGAAAGCCTATCCGCATAAAAAGGCTTAAGTTTTTCACTGAACGCTTCTTGTGCTGGCCCACGGGAACGGGCCGGTTTTTCTCGGCGTTGTTGAACCCTCTTACTATTCATCCCGGTGAACGGTGTCCGGATGAAAAGCGGGCAGGCAGACGGCCAGATACTCCGTATCCTCCTCCGGCGTGCTGTAACGGATCCATTCGCCGGCAACCGTATGAATCGCCTCTCCCGCCGCCACCGTAAAACGCTCCCGGCGCGTCTCCACATGAAGCCGCCCCTTTAGAACAACCGTATATTCGTCAAACTCCGGGGTTTGTCCGGGTTCCACCCATCCGGCGGGACTTTTCATACGGGCAATGCTGATCCCGGCGTCCCCGCTGTTGACATGGCCGAAAAATTCCTCGATGATCTTAGGCTTTGTTCCGGCGGCGGGAATTATGGTCGGTTGTGATATGTGTTTTGCCATGATGGTCGTCCTTTTCAATTTGTTTTTTTCTTAGCGGCACTGTTAAAAGCTGAACTGTTCCAGGGCCTTTTCGGCGATGGTCGCGCCGATGCTTAGCGATGCGGTGGCCGCCGGGGAAGGGGCATTGAGTACATGTATCTGTCGCGGCGCGTCAACAAAATAAAAATCGTCGATCAGTTTGCCGCCGGGCCCCAGGGCCTGGGCCCGGCGGCAAAC